>DDUQ01000009.1:27041-27950 GCA_002344885.1 Comamonadaceae bacterium UBA2334 | reverse complement strand
GTGGAAATCATGCTCAACAGCCCGTTGATTGCCGACCTGATTTTCAAAGGTGAAGTTGCTGGCATCAAGGAAATCATGAAAAAGAGCCGGAACCTGGGCATGCAAACGTTTGACCAGGCCTTGTTCGACGCCTATGAAAACAGCCAGATCACCTACGAAGACGCGCTGCGCAATGCAGATTCGGTGAACGACTTGCGCCTGCAGATCAAACTGCAAAGCCAACGTGCAAAAACACAGGATCTGTCGTCGGGCACCGAACACTTGTCCATTGTCTGATCAAGATCATTTTGAGCCTCAAGCGCTTTATTTAAAACATTATTCTGCTTCTTTTTTATGAGCACGATCAACGCCAAAACCTACGAATCCGTTGCCCCCTCGCGCGTCGCCTTCCTGGGCTTGGGCGTGATGGGCTTCCCCATGGCGGGGCACCTGCTGCGTGCCGGCCACACCGTGACCGTTTACAACCGCACGTCAGCCAAATCGCAAGCCTGGCTCGAGGCAGTGGCCACCCCCGAACGGGCCCGCAGCGCGGCCACCCCGCGCGAAGCGGCCCAGGGGGCCGACATTGTGTTCGCCTGTGTGGGCAATGACGACGACCTGCGCAGCGTCACGCAGGGCGCTGACGGCGCCTTTGCAGGCATGACGGCTGGCAGCGTGTTCGTCGACCACACCACAGCATCGGCCAACGTGGCACGCGAGTTGTACGCCGCCGCACAGTCACTCGGCCTGTCGTTCATCGACGCGCCGGTATCTGGCGGCCAGGCCGGTGCCGAAAACGGTGCGCTCACGGTGATGTGCGGCGGCGACCAGACAGCGTTCGACCGCGTCAGGCCCGTGGGCATGGCGTTTGCCAAAGCCTTCACCCGGGTCGGTGAGTCCGGTGCGGGCCAGCTGGCCAAGATGGTCAAC
>DDUQ01000009.1:509-26840 GCA_002344885.1 Comamonadaceae bacterium UBA2334 | reverse complement strand
GGCCAGCTGGCCAAGATGGTCAACCAAATTTGTATTGCCGGGCTGGTGCAGGGCTTGTCAGAGGCCATTGCATTCGGCCAGCATGCCGGCTTGGACATGAACCTGGTGTTGGACGTGATTGGCAAAGGTGCCGCGCAAAGCTGGCAACTGGACAACCGCGGCAAAACCATGGTGGCCGACCAGTTCAACTTTGGTTTTGCCGTCGACTGGATGCGCAAAGACCTGGGTCTGGTGCTGGACGAAGCGCGACAGAACGGCGCGCGTCTGCCCATCACGGCGCTGGTGGATCAGTTCTACGCCGACGTGCAACGCATGGGCGGCAACCGGTGGGACACGTCCAGCCTGATCAAGCGGCTGCAGAAACCTGCTGACTGAGCCCACACGGCTGGCCTGAACAGGCGTGGACAGCGGTTGCGCCACGTTTGGCCGGGCTGCAACCGGTGAACGTCAGTGCAGCCCTGGGGCTCAGTAGGTAGCAGATCCTTGCGCTGGCTTGGCTTCCGCCTTGGGCTGGATGCGGGCCAATTCCTCTTCGGAAATCACCTCGAACACCCTCACCACGCGCTGCACGCCTTGCACGGCGCGCACCACGTCGGTGACGCGGGTGGCTTCGCGCTGTGTCACGCGGCCCATCAGGTGCACGGTGCCGCGTTCCGTCACCACTTTGAAGGCGTGTATGGTCAGGTCACGCGCATCCACAATCGCCGCTTTGACGCGGCCGCTGACCAGCGCATCATTCGAGCGCTGGGTGAGGCTGGAATTGCCCATCACGCCCAGCTCGTTCACCACCAGGCGCACGTTTTCCACCTGACCCACCACGCGCTCGACCATCGCCTTGTCCTGCTCGGTGGGCACCTCGCCGGTCAACAACACCTGGCGGTTGAAGCTGGTGACATTCACATGCCCTTTGTCGCCCAGCGCATCGCGCAGGCGGTTGGCAGCCCTCAGTTCGATGCCCTCATCCTCCAGCTGGATGCCAGAAGTGCGCCGGTCCGTCGCCACCAGCACGCCGGTGGCCACACCGCCCACCACCAGGGGGGCACAGGCGCTCAGCCCGCCACCCAGTGCAGCCGCGAGCAAGGCGGCCGACGCAAATCGTTGGAACACAGGGGTTGTCATGCTGCCATCTCCATCTCTGCGGCATCGCCCAGCAACAGGGCATCGACACCGTCACAAACACAATTGAGCACCAGCAGGTGCATCTCGGTTATCCGGGCCGCACGGGTGTGCGGCACACACACATTCACATCGGTATCGCGCAAACCATGCGTCAGCAGGCCATTGCCCAACGCACCGAGCACCACCACAGGCATGTCGCGCTCGTGTGCGGCATCTACCAAAGGCTGCGCGGCCGCCACAGCAGCGCCACCCTGGGCACCGATCAGCAGCAACAGGTCGTCTGCCGTGGCCAGCGCCGCAAGGGATCGTACCGGCGCGTCGGCAGGAAGTTGCACGGCGGGCAAACCCGGCCGATCCCGGTCATAGGTGCCGACAAACTGCGCCACAAACAGGGGTGCCAGGGCTGCACCGGCACCTACACCATGCACCCAGACCTTGCCACCGCCCGTGACCACAGCCTGAACAGCCGATATGGCCGCCTCAACCTGGGCACCCAGGGCTTCGGCACACTGGTACCCGAGGTCTGCGCTGTCAATGAACTGCTGTTGAATCCGCTGCAATAACATGGCGCCGATGATAAAGGCAGCCTGCCAGGCACCGCCCACGCGGGCCAAGCATCAGCTGTAACCAGTCGCGTCGAAGGCACCCCGTATCCACTCGATGCGGACGTCTGCCGACATGTCCGCATCGACGGTCGGGTGTGTACCTTGCAAGGCGACCACATCGAAACGGCAGGGCGGCAGCGCAGGGAGCCGTTGCAGGTAGTGGCGCGCAGCGAAAATGACGCGACGCTGCTTGGCCCAGCCCACACTGGCGGCGGCACCACCGAATGCCGCGTGGGCGCGTTGACGCACTTCGACGAACACCAGCGTGCCGTCGGGCTCACGCATAATCAAGTCCACCTCACCGCCACCTCGGCCTGGCGACTTGAAATTGCGCGCAACCAGGCGCAAACCTGCCGCCTCCAGGTGAGCCTGTGCAGCCGCCTCACCGGCAGCACCCACACTGCGGGTGCTGCGACCGGTGGCCCACCCTGACGATCCGGAACCTGCCATTGAACTCCCCTGTTGGTGCCTCTTTCCACCTCGCCCTGTCGGCTGCCCAAGCCGCTGCGGGTGGCCAGCATTATCCCGAGGGTTGCCTGTATGTGGTGGCCACCCCCATCGGCAACCTGGCCGACATCACCCTGCGCGCCCTGACGGTGCTGGAGCGTGCCGACACCGTGGCTTGTGAAGACACCCGCCACACGGCCGCCCTGCTCACTCAGTACGGGCTGCACAAACCGCTGCTGGCCCTTCACCAGCACAACGAAGCCGAGGCATCGCAGGCCGTGGTGGCCCGGCTGCAAGCAGGTGAACGCGTGGCGTATGTGAGCGATGCGGGCACACCCGCCATCAGCGACCCCGGTGCCCGGCTGGTTCGCGCCGTTCGCGATGCGGGATGGCGTGTGATGCCCGTGCCGGGTGCCAGCAGCGTGACCACCTTGCTCTGCGCGGCAGGCATCGAGCCGACCCCCGCTGACCCCACCGCAACCGGCTTTGCCTTCATCGGCTTCCTGCCGAGCAAACCCAAGGAGCGCGAGCGTGCGGTCCAGGCGCTGGCGACAGAGTCGCGATCGATTGTGATACTGGAAGCCCCCCACCGCATACAGGAAACGGCCTCGGCACTATCTTTTTTATCAAACAGACTGATCACTGTAGGTCGGGAGCTGACCAAACAGTTCGAGGAAGTGGCCACCGTCAGCTGTGCCGACCTGCCCTCCTGGCTGACCGCACGCCCCCAGCGTTGCAAGGGCGAATTTGCATTGGTGCTGCATCCGCTTCACCAGACCGGCCACACCGGCGACGGCTTACCGCCCGAGGCGCTGCACACCCTGCACCTGCTGCTGGCCGAGTTGCCGGTGAAAACCGCTGTCAGGCTGGCCACCGACATCACCCGGCAACCCAAAAACACCTTGTACGAAGCGGCACTGGCCTGGAAAGCTGCTCAACCCGACACCGACTGACCCGCCGCAGCCCACCCGCTCGGGTGGCCGCAGGTGCATGGGCAGGTCTGGTTTCAGCGGGGGCCATCACTGCCGATGCGGTGCGGCGGATCGGCCGGTGGGCAGTGCGGGTCCTGCACCTCGCGAAAGTCCACATCGACCACATCACCCTGTGCGCCACCGGCAGGCCTGCTGCCCTGGCTGGTGGCAGCCGCCTGCGCACCTGGGCGTGAAGTCCGCTGGTAGGTCTGCTGGTAGGTCTGCTGGTACTTTTGCCACATGGCAGAGGCCGCCGAGCGTTGCACGTGCGCCCAACTGGACTGCCAGCTCAGCCGTCTGCCCGTCAGCACACCCCTGATCCACGCCACCAGCACAAAAGCCAGGGTGAACAGCAACAGCACTGCCGCCACGCCCAGCACCAGCAAACCAGCCGCCAACATGAACACACCGCGCAACAGCGCACTCAGCAAATCGGTCACCTGACCCGTCCTTTCTATAGGCAATCTATGTGGTGGTGGGTACGTCCATCTCAAGCGGGCAGGGCATCATCCACCCAACAGCGCGGGCTCGACGAGCCGCATCTGGGCTGAGCCGGGGCGATTGGCAAAGCGCTGCCGGGCATCGACCGACTCCACCCTGACCCGGGTGGCACGACCGCCGTACACCGCCTCGGCCAACCAGGCCAGCTCCATACCCAGTGCCGTTTCGCTGCGCAGCACCGTACCCCACACACGCTGGGTGCCGTCCCATCGGTAGCCCCGCGCTTTCAACACGTCTTTGGCATCAAAAGGCGCCCCTGTGGCCTGGAGTTTGTGATGGGTTTGTTCGGATGCTTCGAGCAAGGTGTTCAGCAAGGTGGCCTGGGTGCTGGCGGGCTGCCTGGCGCCCCAGCGTGCGGTCGGCTGCGCCAGCACCGCCAGCAGCGCATGGCAATCGGTTTCGGCCCTGTGGGCATCGTAGAACCAGCCACATGCCAGCGCCAGGTTTTCCAGCTTGGCACTGCCCTGCCCCATGCCTTTCCAGTCCACATCGGTCAACGAACAGGCCCAGGCCAGCGCGGCAAAGGCGGGCAGCCTGGCTTCCACAAAGGGCCTGTCAAACCCGGCGTTGTGCGCCACGACCAGGTCAACACCCCTCAGCAACTCGGCCACGCGGGCTTCATCCAACCGCTGGCCACGCACCATCTCGGTGGTGATGCCAGTGATTTCCGTGATCTGTACAGGCATGGGTACACCGGGATCCTCCAGGCCGTCATACACCTGCACCGCCCCCACGGGCAATCCCGTGCGCACATCGACCGTCACGCGCAGCAGCGCCAGCTCGATCACCTTGTCCCGGCTGGCATCGAGTCCGGTGGTTTCGGTGTCGAGCACAAGCAGGGTGCGCAGCCCGGCTTCGGTGTCTGACTGGGCGGCCCCTGGCGCCAACCCACCCCAATCCAGCCTGGGCACCAGCCGACGCAAGACCCTGTAGTCAGGGTGGGCCGCCACCTGCCGCGCCATCTGTTCCGTCGGGTCAGCGGGGGTCTCGGAGACACCTCCCTCCGCCAAAGGCGCGGACGGTGCATTCCCTACAGAGCCTGAAGACGGCACCGGGGCAGACGATGACCGTGCAGCGGGGGCAGCGGCGACCTCTTTGAGTGCCGCTGGTGTTACCGGTGCGCCGGGCATGACCTGCTTGGCGGGCCGCCCCCGGCGCGCCCGCACCGGCTCGGGCAGGGGCTGCAAAAAGGCAGCATCCAGCGGATCAAAGCCCAGGCCCATTTGTTCAGGTATCTGCATGTGGAGGTGGTGTGGCGGTCAGTGACAATCCGGGTATTGTCGGTGCCAGCGACACGTTCGCGTGCACACTTTCGCACGTCGGCACGCTTCAACCGCCCCGTGACAGGCTGCCAATGACGACAACGAACTTTCGCAACACCCCTGCCCCATGCCACACCAAGTGCACACGCCACCCCCACTGTTTGACCTGACAGGCCGCACCGCACTGGTCACCGGCGCTTCGCGCGGCCTGGGTTTGGCCATGGCACGCGCACTCCTGGCCCATGGTGCTTCGGTCTGGCTGAACAGCCGCCACACCGACAGCGCCGAGCAGGCCGTGCAAACCATTCAGGGCCATGCGAAGCAGGGTGCCGTCGCACGTGCCCTGGCGTTCGACGTGACCGATGCCGCAGCCCGGCGCAACGCACTGGCGCACTTGGCCCAGACGACCGGCCCAATGGACATTCTGGTCAACAACGCCGGTGTGCGCGACCGGCGCCCCTTCACCGAACTGGACGATGCCGCCCTCCGCAACATGCTGGAGAGCCACCTCGTCGCTCCATTTGCGCTGTGCCGGGATGCACTGCCCTGCATGGCCCAACCGGGCGGCAGGATCATCAACATCACGTCGATCGCAGGGCCCATCGCCCGGGCGGGCGATGCCGCCTACACCAGCGCCAAAGGCGGCCTGGCGGCGCTGACCCGTGCCCTGGCGGCCGAGCTGGGGCCGAGAGGCATCCTCGTCAATGGGGTGGCCCCCGGCTACTTTGCCACCGAGGCCAATGCCGCGATGACAGGCAACGCCGAGATTGCAAACTGGTTGCGTGCCCGCACCTCACTCGGGCGCTGGGGGCAACCCGATGAAATTGCCGGTGCGGTGGTGTTTCTGGCCTCTGCTGCTGCCAGCTACGTCACCGGCCAGGTGCTGGCGGTGGACGGCGGCTACCTGTCACACTTCTGACCCGGAGGCCTGACGACAGCCAGCCCTGTCATGGCACGCGCTGCGTCGGCGGGTCAGCTCACCGGCTGCACCCGTTCAAGATGCTGCTTTCGGCGCCTCGTCAAACGTCAGCGTCAACCGCCCAACATGCCCTTCTTGAGTGCGCCGTCAGCCGGTTTGTCGCCCAGCCATACCCGCAGCAAGGCACTGTAAAACGCATCGCCCGCGATGGCCCCACCACGGGCTTGCCCATTGACCAGCACACGGGTACCTACATCGGGCGCAAAGTCGAGGTGGATGACATCGCCTTTCTTGGCCTCACCCACTTGCTTGAAGGCGGCATTGAGCGCATCGATCTGCGGCTTGAGCGCCGTCAACTGTGCCTCGGTGTGGTTGTCTTTCAGGCCATCGTTGAGCGCCCCGGCAAAGGTGGCGGCATCCACATCGCGCAACATGGTGATGGCCACGCGGCGGGGGCCAGTCTGTGCGAACAGGGTGGCTGCATCGGTGGCCTTTTTGGGCACATACAGCGCGGCCACGTACACCTTGAAGAAAGCCCGCGTGCGCACACCCGCACCGTTGAGCACCAGCGGTGCCGAGGCGACCTGAGCCGCTGCATCGAGCTTGACACCTTCCAGTTCGGCGGGCTGCGCCATCGCGGCGGCAGATGCGAACGACAAGACCACCGCAGCGGCCAGACGCGAAATCGGATGCAACATTTCGAACTCCCGAAAAATCAACTTCAAAACGGCCGGCGGGCTGCCAGACCAGACCGCCCGCCAGGGAACCCCCCGCATCAGGCGTTGTGCCAGATCACTTTCTGGCCCGACGCTTCCCACGCCTCGTAATGACGCGCATAAATGTCTTCAATGCGGTTGCGCTTGACCTTGAAGGTCGGCGTGACGATGTCGTTGTCCACCGACCAGGGGGTGGTGGACACCACCAGGCACTGCAGCCGCTCGTGCGGGTCGAGCCCGGCATTGATGGCCTTCATGTGCTCGGCCAGCGACGCTTCCAACTCTGCCTTGGCAGCGGGTTCTTTGGTCTTGGGCACACTGTCGGGCGCGAGCATCACGATGCCCAAAGGCTGGCCCAGGTTGGCACCGGTAACCACACAGGCCTCGACATCGTCGTGCATGACCAGTTTGTCTTCGATCGGTGCCGGGGCCACATACTTGCCCTTGCCGGTCTTGAACAGGTCTTTCACCCGGCCGGTCACGCGCAGCAGGCCTTCGTCGTCGATGTGCCCCTTGTCGCCCGTGCGCAACCAGCCATCGGGTGTCATGGCGCCGCGCGTCTGTTCAGGCTCCTTGTAGTAACCCAGCATCAGCGCTTCGCTGCGCATCTGGATTTCGGACGTGTCGGGCGCAATGCGCACCTGCACGCCTTCGTAGGCCGGGCCCACGGTGCCCTGCTGCATCTGACCCGGCACGGTGATGTGGGACACGGCCAGGTTTTCGGTCATGCCATAGCCTTCGTTGATGTTCAGGCCCAGCGAGCTGTACCACTGCAGCAACGGCAGGGGCATGGGTGCCGCACCGCCCGCCGCCATGCGGCACTGGTCCAAACCCAATGCCGTCAGGATTTTCTTGCGGATGATGCCCCGGATGATCGGGATGGACAGCAGCAGCCCCAGCTTGGATTGCGGCATCTTTTTGTGAATGCCATGCTGGAACTTGACCCACAGCCGTGGCACCGAGAAAAACACCGTCGGGCGCGTGCGCTGCAAATCGGCCGCAAACGTTTCAAGGGACTCGGCAAAGTAGATGCGCATCCCCGTGCGCAACCATCCATGTTCGACCAGCACACGCTCGACCACGTGCGCCAGCGGCAAGTAAGACAGCATGCGGTCGTTGCCATCCAGATGGACGCGCTTGAGCGCTGCCGTGAACGCCCAGGCAAAGTTGCCAAACGTGTGCATCACCCCCTTGGGCATGCCGGTGGTGCCAGATGTGTAGATGAGTGTCGCGAGTTCGTCTTCTGCCCGCGCAGGTTTGCCTGCCAACGGTTGGGTGCGCGCACAGATGGCGTCCCAACCGGGGTGATCGGCCACCACATCGGCGGGCGACAAGGGGTAGCCGATGCACGGCATCCCGTCCGGGATGCCCGGCTTCATGGTTTGCCAACCGTCCAGCTTGCCGACAAAAACGGCCTTCGCCTCGCTGTGCGTGAGGATCTGACGCACCGTGTCTGCCGCCAGCGTGGGGTACAGCGGCACCGACACATAACCGGCCATCCAGATGGCCAGGTCAGACATCATCCACCAGGCGCAGTTTTTGGACAGGATGGCGACTTTGGATCCGGGCTCCCAGCCGAAAGACTGCAGGTGGGCCGCCATGCGCCGGACTTCGTCTGCCACTTGCGCCCAGGTGTAGTCCTTGACCACACCGCCGCCCATGGGCTGGCTGAGCGTGACAGCGTTGGGCTTTTGGGCTTCCCAGTGGTAAAGGCGTTGCAGGGCAAGCAGATCAGGGGTGGTCTTGGAGGCCATGATGAAAATGGAAGTAGAGAAATATCAGGGGCGTGACGGCATTCAGGCCGATCATTGTTCCCCAACTCTTGTCAGTTGGCATGAGGGTTGATGCCAATACCTGCCCCGGGGTTTACACCGAGCTCGACCGATTCAAATAAAATATTTTTTATAGCAGTATCATTAACTGAATAAAGCGATAGAGCACTTTTTTATTCAATTTTCTCGGCGAAGCTGTTCGAATGGTGGTAAACCCTGCATCAGCCGCTGACCATAGGGTGTGGTCACCAGGCGCTTGTCGTAACACACGATGTGTGCCTGGTCGGTCTCGGTGCGGATGGCCCGCCCCGCCCATTGGGCCAGCCGCACCGATGTGGCCGGCACGGTCAGTTCCATGAACGGGTTGCGCCCCCTGGCCTGGAGCCACTCGGCCCGCGCCTCGCCCACCGGATCGTCTGGCGGGGCAAACGGCAATTTGGCAATGAACAGGTGCGCGCACAGGCGGCCCGGCAAATCCAGCCCTTCGCCAAACGACTGCATGCCAAAGATGATGGACGCCTCACCCCGCTCCACCTGGGCTCTGTGACGTTGCAACAACTGGGTACGTGGCCATTCGCCCTGCACCAGCACGTAAGGGCGCAAGCGGTCGGGCAGCGCATCGACGGCCTGGCGCAACTGGTCGCGCGACGTGAACAGCACCAGTGCCCCGGCATCCACCTCGGCCAGATCGGCCAGCAGCAGGCGGATCATGTCCGCCGTGAAGGCTTGCGCATCGCGCGGGTCGCTGCGGGTGGGCGCAACCTCGAAGCGGCCCTGGGCGGCAAAGTCAAACGGGCTGGGCACCTCCAGCGCGGTGGCCGCATCGTCGCCAGCCAGCCCGCTTTCCGCCATGAAAAAGTCAAACTGGCCGCACGATGTCAGCGTGGCCGACGTCAGCACCGCCGCCCGCGTGCGCGGCCACAGTTGCTGGCGCAGCACTGTGCCCGGCAGGGTAGGGCTGGCGTAGGCCCGCAGGTGCAGGCTGTCGCCGGTTTGCCCAAAGATGAACCATTTGGCGACCGGTGCTTCAGCTTGCTCGCCGCCCGCCAGCAACAGACGGGTGGTGTCGGCCACGGCTTCGAGACGCGGTGCCAGTGCGCCCATCTGCGCATACAGGTTCGACAAACGCCGTGCATCTTCCGGCTTGTCCTTGATCTCAGCTTTCAGGGTGCGCGCCATGCCTGCCAGGTGCTCTAACCACGCGTCTGCTGCGTCGAGGGCCGCTTGCAACAGAGGTGCCATGCCATCGGGCAACTCGCCCCTGGGCAGACGCACGCGGTCGCCTGCGCCGAAGGGTGCCCGCAAGCGCCCTGTGCCCTGCCCGGCAGCGGGGGGCGTGGGCCGCAAACGGTCCATCGCAAACCGCGCGACTTCCTGCAACGCCAGGCGCAAAGTGGCGGCCAGGCGGGGCGAGTCCGCCGCGTCGGACAGGTACAACGCCGCACCCACGTGCAGGGCGCGCTGCGCCAACTGGTCAACCCAACGCAGGCGCGTCAGGTCCATGCTGCGGGTGAACTGGTCGACCGCCACCGCAGGCAAATGGTGTGCCTCGTCCAGCACCAGCAGGCAGTGGTCCAGTTCGGGCAGCACGCGTGAGCCCAGCGAAGACAGCAACAGGTCATGGTTGGCCACGATCACCTGCGCGCCCACCAGATCCTTGCGTCGCTCAAAGTAGGCGCAGCGGCTGAACAGCGGACAGTGCTTGGCCGTGCACGAGGCGGCTTCCGCTGCCACGGGTTGCCAGATGTCGGCATCCGGCTGCACAGGCAGGCTGTCGCGGTCGCCATCCCAGGTGTCGGTGGCCAGTGCCTGCGCCATGGTCTGCCACTCGGCCCGGCGCGCATCAAAGCCACCTGTGCCAAGGCTGTCGGCCTCGGATGGCGGCAGATCGGCAAACAGGTCGTCGGCCTCCTGCCCGTCCGGCCCCAGCAGGCGCTCCAGTTTGAGTCTGCACACATACCGCCCACGCCCCTTGGCCAAGGCAAATCTGAAGGGTTGGGGCAGCGTGGCGGCCAAAGCGGGCAGGTCTTTGTGCACCAGTTGTTCCTGCAAGGCCACCGTGGCGGTGGCAATCAGCACACGGGTGTTGCGGGCGAGCGCCAGTGCAATTGCCGGCGCACTGTAGGCCAGCGACTTGCCCACGCCCGTACCGGCCTGGATGACGGCGAATGCCCGCCGCGGCGGCAATTCGTCCGCCCCCGTCGGTCTGACGGCACCCGAAAGGTTGTCGTCCGTATCGCCCAACGCCTGCCGACGCGCGCCAAGATCGGGCACGCTGAAGGTCCGCGCCACTCGCTCGGCCATCTGGCGCTGGCCGGGGCGGCTGCGAAACCCGGTCTGCCCCGCAACGGCCTGGTCGAAAGCCTGCATGGCTTGCGCCACCAGTGCATCGGCGGGCTGTTCCAGCGTGTCGTCAAAAGATAGGGGGGTCATGGCAGGTGCAGGCGCGCGCCGACCGGCGCAAGGGGCTGCATTGTGCAGCCTCGACCCCGCACCACCATCAAGCTTTGATGTCGAGCAGACTGCCCATCATGCGGTCTGCCACTTTGAGCACCTGCACATTGGCGACAAAAGCATGTTTGGCACTCATCTGGTCGACGACATCCTGGGGCAGGTCAGCACCGGTTTGTGCGGCCTGACTGATGCTGACCACCACACCGCCGCCGGGTGCTGCGGCTGCCGACGTGACGGTCTGGCGCTTGAAACCATCGGTCTGCTGGTTGGCAATGTTGTGTGCCGAGGAACCCAGGCGGGTCTGGGCAGCCTGGAGACCTGACTGTGCGATGGTGGGCAGTGCGTTCATGACAAACAACCTGAAAGGCTTGATGTTGTGATTGTCCGCCTGGCGCGGGCTGGCTGCAAGGCCTGGCTCAAAGGCCTCTTCTGCCCAGCACTGGCGATGTCCCCTCGTCGTATCGCCCTGGCTGCACAGCCCGTTTCACATCGGTGAACCCGGCATGTGGCAGGTGCAAGCCACTTACCCGTCAGATTGGGGGATCAACCTGTTGCCACGCGCAACAACAGGGTCCTAGAATGCGGGACGGGCTGGTGCAGGTGTACCGCCTCTAATTCACAGGAACGTGGCATGAGCTCTATCCAGCAAGAAGTCGACGAACGGTCGAACCTGACCAGTTCAAACAAATTTGAGATGCTGCTGTTCCGACTGGGGACAGCCAAGGCCAATGGCCAGTCGGAATTGTTCGGCATCAACGTGTTCAAGATCCGCGAGATCGTGGCCATGCCAGAGATCACCGAAATGGCTGGCGCATCCAAGCACATGCTGGGCATGGTGAACCTGCGCGGCCAGATCATCCCGGTCATCGACTTGCCTGCCGTGGTGGGCGTTACGCCAGTGACCGGCCTGAACATCATGCTGGTGACCGAGTTTGCACGGACCACACAGGCATTTGCCGTCGAAAGCGTCGAAGACATCGTCCGCCTGGACTGGGGACAGGTGCTGCCGGCTGAACGCGGTGCCCAAGGCGGCAAGGTCACCAGCATTGCGAGACTGGACGGCGATGTGAACAACTCCCGCCTGGCACAGGTGCTGGACGTCGAATCCATCCTCGGCGACATCATGCCCAGCGAAGGTGCCGACATCGACGCATCGGCCATCGGGCCGGTGGTCAAGATCAAGCCGGGCACGGTGGTGCTGGCCGCTGACGACTCGTTCGTGGCCCGCGCCATGATCGAAAACGGGCTGAAGGCCATGGGCGTGCCTTTCATCATGACGAAATCGGGTCAGGAAGCCTGGGACAAGCTGCAAACGCTGTCCGACGACTGCGAATCCAAAGGCCAGCACATCACCGACCGCGTGGCCATGGTGCTGACCGACCTGGAAATGCCCGAAATGGACGGCTTCATGCTGACCAAAAACATCAAGTCGGACAGCCGCTTCAGGCATCTGCCGGTGGTCATCCATTCGTCCCTGTCCGGTGCGACCAACGAAGACCACGTGCGCAACGTGGGGGCGGATGGTTATGTTGCGAAGTTCCAGGCCGACGAACTGGCATCTACCATCCGTGGTGTGCTGATGCGCTACGAGCACCAACACTGAACCTGCAGCTGAAACTGGCTCTTTTGCCCGTTCAGTGCCAGCCCCCGGGATAACGGCCGCACCTACCTTGGCAGTGCGTTCAAGAAAGCGTGGATCGCCGTGACTCCCGTGCTGCAACGAGCGTGCATATCGGTTTCAGGACTACCCTGAACCCTTTTGCCATGTTAAATAACCTGATCGGCAAGGGTCGGCAATTTTCGCTTCGTCTGCATCTGGGCTGGATGGTCGCAGTCTGCATTGTGCCAGTTGGCCTGGTCGGCGCCAGCCTGGCATATTCCAACTTGCGACTGCAGCAAGCGTCGGTGGAACTGAGTACAACTCTGCAAGCCCAAGAGGTGCTCACGGCACTCGAGCGAGATTTAGCGACCATCGAGTCCGCGCTTCGAATTCTGGCCACATCTGAAGAACTGGCTTCCGGGGACATAAGTCGGTTTCATGCCAGGGCCAAGGCCGCTTTGGTTCAGGGCATTGTTTACAACTACGTGATGACCGACGCCAGCGGCAAGCAGGTCATGAACACGCTTCAGCCCTTCGAAGCACCTTTACCCGAGCACGGTACACCGCCCGCTCTGGCAAGTGTGTTCACCCGGCGCATAACGGTACTGACTGGCGTATTCACAGGCCCGGTCACTCGAAAGCCGGCAATCGCCATGGGCGTACCCGTCATGGTCGATGGCCAGGTTCGTTACAGCCTGAACATAGGCCTTTCGCCCGACCACATCAATGCCATTCTGCAACGCTTCCCAGTCGATGACAGTTGGGTTGTGGCGGTTTTGGATGAAACGGGCACCATCGTTGGCCGCTCCAGAGACGCAGATCGTTATACCGGTCAGCAAGCTGTCCCTGAACTTGCCGCTGCAGTCCGTGCTGGTGGGAAAGGACAACTTGAAATCCAGACCAAAGATGGGGTGCCGGTGCTCGCAGCCTACGCAAGCTCGGATACCTGGCGCTGGTCCGTTGCAGTGGGTGCACCGCGTTCGCTCTTGCACGAGAGCCTGATGAACCAGGTATGGCGGGTGCTGGCGGGCATCGTCTGTGCCGTCGGTCTCGGTGGTTGGTTCGCCCGAGGCATAGCGCAGCGCGTGTTGTCCTCGGTACGTCAACTCAACGATGCCGCCATTGCCGTGGGGAAAGGCGATCCCGTATCCCTGCCGCAAGTGCAATTCAAAGAAGCAGAAAACGTCGGGGCTGCGTTGCTGCAAGCCAGCGACGCAATGAAACGGGCGCAGTTTCTTGCACAGCACGACAGTCTGACAAAGCTACCCAACCGACTCCTGTTTGACGAGGCGACTGCTCGCGCACTGTCTTTTGCAACGCGCAAACAGACAACCCTGGCCGTTTTGGCCATCGACCTCGACGGTTTCAAGGCCGTGAACGACACGTTGGGGCATGCGGCAGGTGATGAGGTGCTGAAGATGGTTGCTCAGCGACTGCTCGACATCACGCGGGGATCGGACGTTGTGGCCCGGATGGGTGGGGACGAATTTGTGGTGTTGTTGACAGATGTCTCGCCTGACACAGCACTGGAAACCTCAGGACGAATGGTTCGTTCATTGTCTCAGCCTTTTGATGGTGTGACGCTGCCATTGTCCGCCAGCGTAGGGGTTGCCACGTTTCCCGCGCATGGCACCGATACGAAGACATTGCTGTCAGTTGCGGACCAGGCACTTTACCGAGCGAAAGCCCAAGGCAAGCAGCAAGCTGTGATGGCAAAGCCGTCATTCTGAGTGCAAACGTAGGCGAATATCACCTTGAAGGCGGTTGGCATACCCCCCGTCAAAAATATTGACCTGTTCGACGCATGGAATGCCGGGTAGTTGATCAAATGTGACTGAGCGGCTTACCGCAGCAGGCCCTTGATATTGGCATTCAGCGGCAAGGCATAGTCGTGCGACGAGATGACGGTGTTGCCCTCGGGTTTGACGAGTTTCAGGCTGATGTAGAGCGTCTGCCCTGACGAGGTGTACGTGCCCACCACCACCGCCTGGGCGTCATGCGCCTGGCTCACATCGCGCACCTCGCGCGACAACAGCAACGCACCGGTGGACTGCTTCATGAACAGCTGTTCGCGCAACTTCAGTTCCACCACACGGATGCCCTTGTTGGATAGGCGGCTGGCAATGTGCTCCGACACCAACCGCCCCAAACGGGACGATTCGCCCAGGTCTTCCTGATCAACCAGGGTGGCCACCAGCACGGGCTGGCCTTTGCCCAGTTCCACGCCCTGCATCAGGCCATCTGTGGCACGGTAGTTGACCGTGATGAGGTTGGCTCCCAAACCTTCGTCCACCGACGCACAGCCTGGTGCCGCCAAAGCTGCTGCGCAGGCCATAGTCACGAACCACATCCGGTTATGCGGCCATCTCATGAGCCACCCACGACTTTCCAGTTTTTGGAGGGCGCTGGCGGCGGGGGAGGTGGCGGTGGCGGCGGCGCGACGAACAGGCGGGCGTCCCTGGCCTCGATGTAATACACATCGGACGTGCGGGCAACGATGCGCGTGCCGTGCTCCACAGTGGTGGACACCAGCAGTTCTGTCCGCGTCGGGCCACCCATGGCTGTGCCCGACAGGTTGAGGTTGGAGGCATCCAGCGCCAGCGCAGTGGCGACACCCAATGCGGCACCGCCCAGCTCGGACGGCGGGTTGAGGTAGAAGTTGCGCAGCACCGACAAGCCGCTGGCCAGCACGGTCAGCGGCAACTTGGGTGGGTTGTAGCCTGAACTGGCGTGTTGCACCACCTGCACGTCAAACCGGATGATGCCCATGGCCTGGTCGCCCGACCTGGACACGGTCTGCATGGGCACGTCCCGGTTGACCAGCCGGGTCAGCAACAAATCGGCAAATGCACGGTGAAACGGCGAGACTGTTGACGGCGTCAGGTGATAGCCCGCAACGGCGTCCCCCGTTGCCTGCTGGGTCTTGAATTGGATGCGTTGGGCCACGTCGTCAGCCAGAACATCCCAGTGATGTACCGCCCGCGCCTTGTGCTGCTGGGTCTCGGGATAGCTTTCGGCACGTGGCACGTCCAGGTGGGTGCACGCCACCCAGGTGGGCACCAGTGCAAGCACCGCAGACAAACGCAACACACGGCCCCAACACGGTGTCGGTTGCTGATGCGAGGTCAAGTTGATGGGCTGGCGCGTGGACATGGCAAGGGGTGGGTCGGCTTTTTCCGCACTGTACGGGCATCCCCCCGGTCTGATGCCCCGATAAACAAGCCTGAAACCCGTCAATTCCGTGGCAAATGCCGGAAGACGAGGGTATCGGTCAACACCCTCAGGCCATCACGTTCAGCTGGGTTCCCAGGTTGCCGTGCTGTGCCAACGGCAACTGTGCGGGCTGCGGCAGCGCCTGCAAAAGGGCTTGGGCATTCGCGGCTTCGAGGTTGAGGGCTTTTTTCAACACCGAGACCTGCACAGCCTGATGTGTCTGCGCCCCTGATGTGGCCAAAGCGGCCTGCACGAGGCCGGATGCTGATACGTCCATGACATGTTCCCATTGGGCGGGTGCGCAATCATGCACCCTGCATGACCAATGTTATCGGCACCTGCGCCTGCTGCTGTAGGCCCCCGCACCGGCGGCGTGGCGGTCACTCCCGGAAAGCCTGCTGACCTTCAGCCGGGGCACGGCTGGCATCGTTGTTGGCATCGACGAGCGTGCGCAACATGCGCATGAACGCCGGTCGCTCGGACTCGGGCAACGGTGCCAGCATGCGCACCTGCGCCCGCTGAACATGGGGGGCAATGTCTGCCAGCAGGGCCTCGCCATCCGGCAACACGCTCAACAGCTTGACCCGCCGGTCATGGGGCGACGCGCTCCGACTCAGCAAGCCTCTGCCTTCGAGCCGGTCCACAACGCCCGCCGTGGTGGAGGTGTCCAGCCCGATCAGTGCGGCCAGGCTCCGTTGGTCCAGACCCGGCTGACGGCTGACGGCCAGCAACGCCCCGTACTGCACCGCCGTGATGCCAAACCCTTCTGTTTCCTGCAAAAACAAAGCCACGGCAATCTGCTGCAAGCGCCGGATGTAGGGGCCGGGCATGGCATCGGCCGATGGGTTGGACAAGTCTGGACTGCTCACGACGAACCTAGGGTTTGTACGGATCTATGAATGCTTAAATCATACCTACACTTATCGTCAGCATACTGATTATCAGCATACAGGAGTAAACATGGGTTCACAAGCGACTTCTCTCCCCGTCCTGGTGTCCGGCGGCGGCATCGGTGGTCTGGCCGCCGCGCTGGCGCTGGTGCGCCAGGGCTTCAACGTGCAAGTGTTCGAACAGGCCGCCGAAATCGGCGAAATCGGTGCAGGCATACAACTGGGGCCGAATGCATTCCATGCGTTCGACGCGCTGGGCGTGGGTGACAAGACCCGGGGCCGCGCCGTCTACACCGACTGCATGGTGATGCACGACGCCCTCGACGAAACCCTGGTGGGCCGCCTGGAAACCGGCGAGGCCTTCCGCCAGCGCTTTGGCAACCCCTACGCCGTGATCCACCGCGTGGACATCCACACCTCGCTGCTGGAAGGTGCGGTGGAAACCGGGCGGGTCGAGTTCTTCACCAGCACCCGCATTGAAAAGATCGAACAGGACGAGACCAACGGCACCGTGACCGCCATCGACCAGAACGGCAAACGCTGGACGGGCCAGGCCCTGATCGGGGCCGACGGTGGCAAAAGTGTGGTGCGCGCCCAGTACGTGAACGACCCACCCCGCGTGACCGGCCACGTGGTCTACCGCGCCGTGGTGGACAAGGCCGACTTCCCCGACGACCTGAAATGGAACGCCGCCAGCCTGTGGGCCGGCCCCAAGTGCCACCTGGTGCACTACCCCCTGCGCGGTGGTGAGCAGTACAACGTGGTGGTGACCTTCCACAGCCGCCAGCAAGAACAGTGGGGCGTGACCGACGGCAGCAAGGAAGAAGTGGAAAGCTACTTCCAGGGCATTTGCCCCAAAGCCCGCCAACTGATCGAGCTGCCCAAGACCTGGCGCCGCTGGGCCACCGCCGACCGCGAGCCCATTGCCAACTGGGTGCATGGCCGCACGACCATTCTGGGCGACGCCGCACACCCCACCACGCAATACATGGCCCAGGGTGCCTGTATGGCGCTGGAAGACGCGGTGACGTTGGGCGAAGCGCTGCGCGTGTCTCGCACGGCTGAAGGACACGACTGGGACGCTGCCCTGGCGCTGTACCAGAAGAACCGGGTTACCCGCACCGCCCGCATCGTGCTGTCGGGCCGCGAGATGGGCCGCATCTACCACGCGGCCGGCGTGGAGCGCCTGGTGCGCAACAGCCTGTGGAAGGGCCGCAGCCAGGAGCGCTTCTACGATGCCATGGAGTGGCTGTACGGCTGGAACGTCACCAACTGCCTGAATCAGGGATAAAAACGGCCTTCACCGCTTGTATTCATTGACGATTCAGCTATTAAACAAGGAATTTTCATGAGCCACGCCTTGGGCCGACTGGAAGACCTCCCCCAGTCCTACCGCGACGAACTGAC
The DNA here is from genome assembly GCA_002344885.1 of Comamonadaceae bacterium UBA2334. Classification (GTDB taxonomy): domain Bacteria; phylum Pseudomonadota; class Gammaproteobacteria; order Burkholderiales; family Burkholderiaceae_C; genus UBA2334. The sequence continues at coordinate 8,964 of DDUQ01000009.1, read as the reverse complement.
CGCCCTCAACCTCGTGCCCCTGTGGCCCAGCCTGCGCGCCGTGCTGCCGCCCGGCGTGCCCACCCGCAAGACAGCGCCCACCCATTGGCCCTACCAGGCGTTGCGCCCGCTGCTGATGCGCGCGGGTGAACTGACCCCCATGGAAAAAGCCGAGCGCCGCGTGCTGGTGCTGGCCAACCCTGGCCACGGCCTGGAAAACATGAAGGCCAGCCCCGCCATGTATCTGGGCATGCAGTTGCTGCTGCCCGGCGAATGGGCCCCCAGCCACCGCCACACCCCCAACGCCGTGCGCATGGTGGTAGAAGGTGAAGGCGCCTGCACCACCGTGGACGGCGAGCGCTGCCCCATGCAACGGGGCGACCTGATCCTGACGCCCACCGGCCTGTGGCATGAACACGAACACACCGGCACCGAGCCCGTGGTGTGGCTGGACGTGCTGGACCTGCCCGTCATCTATTACGCCGAGACGTCGTATGCCATCGAAGGCCAGCGCCAGGAGGTGAAGCCCGGACGCGGCGACCAGGCGTATGCCCGTGGCGGTGTGGCGCCCACCCCGTTGTTCGTGCGTCAAAACGGCTCGGCAGGTGCCACCAACAGCCATGGCGGTTACCCCATGCTGCGCTACCCCTGGGCAGATGCCAAGGCTGCGCTGCAGGCCATGGCAGAAGACCAGCCCGCGCTGGAGGCCGTGCAGATCACCTACGTCAACCCCGAGACCGGAGCCGATGCGCAGAACAACCTGGGCTACTACGCCCTGATGCTGCGCCCCGGCCAGACGCTGCGCCTGCCAGCACGGTCACCTTCGTGCGTGTTCCACCAGATCGAAGGCAGCGTGGACGTCGCCGTGGGCAACGCCGGCGAGCATGCCACCACCTTCACCCTGGCCGAGGCCGACACCTGCTGCGCCCCCGGCTACACCGCCGTGACGCTGACCAACCGGAACGCCCACGCACCAGCCTACGTGTTCATGGCCGACGAATCGCCGTTCCACCGCAAACTGGGCGTGTACGAAAACCGCGGCTGACCCCACCGCGCACCCTAGACCGGACACCCCCGCACCCTTCGCCCACTGCGGCGTGTGCGGCGTGCCCGGTGTCTGCATTTGAAAACCTCATCACCGAAATTGCCTCCGACCATGACCACTTACCTGTTCAACCCACCCGCCGTCCAAAGCCTGCCCGTGCGCGGCAAAACCGAACGCTTTCCCATCAACCGCATCTTCTGCGTGGGCCGCAACTACCACGCGCATGCGGTGGAAATGGGCCGCCCGGTGGACAAAAGCGTCGAGCAAGCCTTCTACTTCACCAAATCTCCCCAAACCCTGGTGGAAAGCGGCGCGACCGTGACCTACCCACCCCGCACCAGCAACTACCACTTCGAGATGGAACTGGTGCTGGCCATTGGCAAAGCCGGCTTTCGCGTGAGCGAAGCCAACGCCCATGAACTGGTGTACGGCTACGCCGCCGGCCTGGACATGACCCGCCGCGACCTGCAACTGGTGGCCCGCGACAAAGGCCGCCCCTGGGACACGGGCAAAGACATCGAAGAAGGTTCGGTTTGCGCCGAAATCGTGCCGCTGCCCGGCGTGGTGATCGAGGGTGGCGCCATCGCCCTGGAGGTGAACGGCGTCACCAAACAAAGCTCGGACGTGAACAAGCTGATCTGGAACATCCGCGAAATCATTGCCGAACTCTCCACCTACTACCACCTGCAACCCGGTGACCTGATTTACACCGGCACCCCCGAAGGCGTGGGCGCGGTGGTGACGGGCGACAAAATCACCGGCCGGGTGGACCTGGGGGCTGCGGGTGTGACCGAGATCAGCCTGACCGTGGGTGCGGCGGAATAAAGCCAGCCGTGAAGCTCTACAACTTCTGGCGCAGCGGCACCTCGCACCGCACGCGCATCGCGCTCAACCTCAAAGGCATTTCCACCGAGTACCTGGCGGTGCATTTGGGCAAAAACGCGCACCTCAGCGACGACTTCAAGGCCATCAACCCCCAGCAACTGGTGCCCGCACTGGTGCTGGACGAGACCGAATCCGGTGTGACCGGTGGGCACACCCTTATCCAGTCACCCGCCATCATCGAATGGCTGGAAGAGCGCTTTCCCACACCGGCACTGTTGCCTGCTGACCCGATCGAACGGGCCTCGGTGCGCGCCATGGCCGCGGTGGTGGGGTGCGACGTGCACCCCATCAACAACAAGCGCATCCTGGACTACCTGCGCCAGCAATTCGGTGCCGACGAAGCCGCCATCAACGCCTGGTGCGGCACCTGGATTGGCGCGGGATTTGATGCGCTGGAGGCCCTCATCGCTCATCCCGCAGCCGAAGTTCGCTATTGCTTTGGAAACACCCCCACACTGGCTGATGTGTACCTCATCCCGCAAATCGAAAGTGCACGGCGGTTCAAAGTGGACCTGAGCCGCTGGCCCAAGCTCATGGCCATCGACGCGCACTGTGCCACCCTGACCGCGTTTGTCGATGCAGCACCTGGCAAGCAGCCGGATGCCGCGTGACACAGCTCCCCGCACCGAAACCGCCCACACTGCCCCACCCACACCGCCATCACGCATGCGTGCGACCACCTTCTGCGGCCTCTACGTGGCCTTCTGAACGCAGATCACCACGCGCCTGCCGCCACACCTGCCAGCCGCCCTGCAGCGCCAGGGCAGCCATCAGGCCCGCCACCAGCAGGTCCGGCCAGGCCGCTCCGGTGCCGAACACACCCAGCGCAGCCAGCATCACCGCGACGTTACTGATGGCATCGTTGCGCGAGCACAGCCACACGCTGCGCATGTTGGCATCGCCCTCCCGGAAGGCGTACAGCATCAGGGCAACACCCACATTCACCGCCAGCGCCAGCACGGCCACCACGCCCATGGTAAAAGGATCGGGTGGCACCCCGCGCCATAGCGCCCACAACGCACTGCCCAGCACATAGACACCAAACGCCATCATCGAGGCGGCCTTGAGCAAGGCCGCCCGGGCCCGCCAGGCCAATGCAGACGCCAACACGGCCAGGGACACCCCGTAGTTCAGGGCATCGCCAGCGAAGTCGATTGCATCGGCCAACAGCGACAGCGACCCGGCCTGGACACCGGCGAGCAGTTCGACGCCAAACATGGCGAGGTTGAGCAGCAATGCCGCCCACAGCACACGCCGGTAGCGCGGCAGGTTGACGATGGTCTCGGCCGTGGGGACATCGTGGCTGCAGTGGTTTGAACAGGTGTCAGACATGGTTTTCTCCTTCATGCACGCCATTGGAAACCCTGTAGCCGCTACAGTGTCAACACCCCGTCCAACCCCACAGGTGGTCTGCATGCAAATCAAAACCCTGGCCCGCCATACCGGTGTGGATGTCGAAACCATCCGCTACTACGAAAAGCAGGGGCTGCTTCCGGAACCTGCTCGGCTGGAGAACGGCTACCGGAACTACAGCGACACCCACCTGGAACGGCTGGCCTTCATCCGCCACTGCCGCGCACTGGACATGCCACTGGCCGATGTGCGCCAGCTGCTGGCATGCCTGGACCAGCCCACCGACGATTGCCTGAACGTTGAGGCCCTGGTGGACGGACACCTGGCACGCGTGCGGGCACGGCTGGCCAGCATGCAGGCGCTCGAAAAACAATTGCTCCAGTTGCGCGCCCGCTGCAACGGCGGCCACAAGGGCGCTGACGGCCAGCCTCACTGCGGCATCCTCGATGAACTGGTGGCCGCTGCCCATGGCGAAGCCTGTGCCTGCCACCCGGCGGGGTGACGGCCATTCGCTGCCGCTCAGGCGACGCGCAAACAAACCTTGCCAACATGCGCGCCGTTTTTCAGGTGGGCCATCGCCTCGCGCAATTGCTCGAACGGCCACACGCTGTCCACCACCGGCCGCATCTTCGCTTTCGACATGGCGATGCACATGGCCATGAAGTCGTCACGACCACCCACGGTCACCCCTTGCAGGCGCACGGCGCGGGTGACGACCAGACCGAGCGGCAGGTCCACCCGGTTGCCGCCCAGCACACCGATCAGGCTGACCGTGCCCCCGGCGCGCACCGCCCGAAGCGACTGGGGCAGCGTGTCGCCCCCGCCCAGCTCCACCACGTGGTCCACGCCGTCGCGCCCCGTCCAGGCGGTGGCCAGCGCCTTGACCGGGCGGCCCCACTCGGGCGTGTCGCGGTAGTTCAGCACCTCGTCGGCACCCAGCTCGCGCAAGCGCTGAGCCTTGGCGGCAGTCGAGGTGAGCGCGATGACGTGCGCGCCCAACAGCTTGGCGAACTGCAACGCGAACAGCGCCACGCCGCCTGTGCCCTGCACGAGCACCACGTCGCCGGGTCGCACATTGCCATCGGTCACCAGGGCACGCCAAGCTGTCACGCCCGCCGTGGGCAGGCTGGCGGCTTCTTCGTCACTCAGGTAGGCGGGCACCGGTGCTGCCGAGAGCGGGTCGGTCACCAGATACTGGGCCATGGTGCCGTCCGTCTCGCAACCCAGACCACGCGAGAGCTTGTGCGCATCGGGCGCACCACCCTGCCAGCCCTGGAACAACATCGGGCACAGCCGGTCACCGGGCGTCACGCCCACCACGCCGGTGCCGACCTGGTCCACCACGCCCACCCCATCGCTGAGCATCACCAGTGGCAGGGCCTGCATGCGACTGCCATAGCCCTTGTCGGGCACCAGCAGGTCGCGGTAGTTCAGCGCGGTGGCGCGCATGGCAAGGCGGACCTGGCCGGGGCCAGCCAGAGGTTCGGGCCTGTCGGCCACGGCCAGATGGTCGTGGCTCCATTGGTGTTGAACCTGGAAGACTTTCATCGGCACATCAATCCTTCCCCGTGCGGTTTTCCGACAGTACCTGCCGTCTGAGTTCACGGTCAAAGTCGCTTTCGAACAGCCGATCCTGAACGATGCGAAATTTCTCGAATTCGCTTTCAGCGTGCGCTTTGGCCATTTCTGCACTGACCTTGCCGGAATCCCGCAGGACGTCGCGCTCGGTGAACTCAAGAAACGCATCCAACCGCTTGTCCCAGTCTTCCATGGTCATCGGAATTTTGCGCTGCGCCCGCTCTTCAGCCAGGTCAAGGTAGGCGTTGACGATGCGGCCCAAAGATTCCAGTTTTTCACGGCGCAGGTAGTTTTTGGCCACCACCACATCGGTCTTGAGGACCTTGCCCTCTGGCGCTTTCTCCCAACTTGTCAGACCCATATGGGGCTGGGTGGCGTCGGCACGGTGGAAGACCAACTCTGCTGCCGTATGACCATGGATGGCAAAGTGCAGTTTGTTCTGCACCTTGGCGAAAAAGGCCTTGGTGGTGGGCGCGTCGCGGTTGTAGTCCACTGCCGTGGCGTAAATGTCGGTGATCTTCTGATAGAACTTGCGCTCCGAGAGCCGAATCTCACGGATCTCGGCCAGCAGGCGCTCGAAATAGTCTTCGTTCAGGAAGGCGCCGTTTTCCAGTCGCTTCTTGTCCAGCACGAAACCCTTGATCGCGAATTCCCGCAGCACGCCTGTTGCCCATTGACGGAACTGTGTGGCACGCACCGAGTTGACCCGGTAGCCGACCGAAATGATGGCATCAAGGTTATAAAAATCGACGTTACGCGCCACCTCGCGACTGCCCTCGGTTTGAACTGTCCGGAATTTCCGGAGAGTTGCCTCCTTTGGCAACTCGCCAGAGTCGTAAATGTTCTTCAGGTGCTCGCTGATCGTTCGGACATCCACGGCAAACAGTTCAGCCATCAACTTCTGCGTGAGCCAAACCGACTCATCCTCGTAACGGGCCTCGATGCTCTGGTCACCGGCCTGTCCTGTGAAGATCAGAAATTCAGCCGTGCTGTTGCGGATGAGTTTGTTGTTACCTGAAGCCATCTCAAAAGCCTCCCCGGCAAAGCCTACAGAAAACAGCCAGATGGTGTGCCTCGTCTGATGTCATCATGGTTTCAGCCCACAGAGACCTGTGCCGCACAGTACTTGAACTCGGGAATCTTGCCGAACGGGTCCAGCGCCGGGTTGGTCAGCAGGTTGGCGGCGGCTTCCGCATAGGCGAACGGGATGAACACCGAACCGACGGGCGTGCCCTCGTCGCTGCGCGCCACCAGCACCACCTCGCCCCGGCGGGTGGACACACGCAGTGCATCGCCCGCTTGCAACCCCAGGCGTTGCAGATCGGCGGGGTTCAGGCTGGCGGTGGGTCCGGGCTCGATGGCATCCAGCACCGTGGCGCGGCGCGTCATGCTGCCGGTGTGCCAATGCTCCAGTTGCCGCCCGGTGATGAGCACCCACGGGTAGTCCGCATCGGGCGTTTCATCGGCGGGACGCAGGGCGGTGGGCTTGAGCTGAACCTTGCCATTGACCGTGGGAAACCGGTCGTGGAACACCACGGGCTGGCCGGGGTCATCCGCGCTCAGGCACGGGTAGGTGACCGCGCCTTCGCGGTCCAGCCGCTCCCAGGTGATGCCGGCTATTGAGCCGTGCATGGCCTGGCGCATTTCTTCGTACACGTTGGCCACCCCGTGGTACAGCGGGGCGCTGCCATCGGCTTTCGGCTGCTCGTAAGACCAGCCCAGCGAAGAGCCATCTGGGCGGCCCAACCGCTCGCCCAGGCGCTGGATGATCCACAGGTCGGCCCGGGCATCACCCGGCGGAGGCAGCACCTGACGGCCGCGCTGAACGGTGCGGTCAGTGTTGCTGACCGTGCCTTCCTTTTCCAGCCAGGCGCTGGCTGGCAGCACCACATCGGCCAGCCAGGCAGTTTCGGTCAGAAAAATGTCCTGCACCACCAGGTGCTCCAGGCTGGCCAGCGCGTGGCGGGCGTGGTGCAGGTCCGGGTCGCTCATGGCGGGGTTTTCGCCCATGACGTACAGGCCACGCACCTTGCGCGGGTCGGTGTCCGGGGCCAGGGCTTTGTCCATCACCTCCACCACTGTGAGGCCGGGCACCCGGTCCAGTGCTACACCCCAGAAGCGCTCGAACCAGTCGTGCGCCTGCGGGTCGGTCACACGCTGGTAGTTGGGGAACATCATGGGGATCAGACCCGCATCGCTCGCGCCCTGAACATTGTTCTGGCCACGCAGCGGGTGCAGGCCGGTGCCGGGGCGGCCGATCTGACCGGTCACCGTGGCCAGCGCAATCAGGCAGCGCACGTTGTCGGTCCCATGGGTGTGCTGGCTCACGCCCATGCCCCACAGGATCATGCTGGCCTTGGACGTGGCATAGGCCCGCGCCACTTCGCGCAAGCGTTCGGCCGGGATGCCGCAGACGGGGGCCATGGCCTCGGGCGAGAACCCTTGAACGGACGCATGCAGCGCCGCCAGGTCGTCGGCGCGTTCGCGCACAAACGCCTCGTTCACCAGCCCTTCTTCAAACACGGTGTACAGCAGGGCGTTCAGCAAGGCCACATCCGATCCGGGGGTAAAACTCAGCGTGCGCCAGGCGTGGCGGCTGAGCTCTGTGCGGCGCGGGTCGGCCAGCACGATGCGTGCGCCACGGCGGGCGGCATTCTTCATCCAGGTGGCGGCCACCGGGTGGTTGGCTGTGGGGTTGGAGCCGATGACCACGATCAGGTCAGCCTCGGCCACGTCGGCCACCGGGTTGCTGACCGCACCGGAACCCACCCCCTCCAGCAGCGCCGCCACGCTGGAGGCATGGCACAGCCGGGTGCAGTGGTCCACGTTATTGCTGCCAAAGGCTGTGCGCACCAGTTTCTGGAACAGGTAAGCCTCTTCGTTACTGCCCTTGGCGGAACCAAAGCCCACCAGCGACAGCGGGCCGTGTGCGCCGCGCAGGCGCTTCAATCCGTTGGCAGCCAGGTCCAGCGCTTCGTCCCAACTGGCCTCGCGGAACACCTCACGCCAGGCGTCGGGTTGGGTCCTCAGGCGCTGGCGCAATCCGTCAAGCACGGCCGGGTCTTTGGCCACGCCTTCGCGGCGCACCAATGGGACGGTGAGCCGGTCGGGGTGGTGAACGTAATCCAATCCGAAGCGGCCTTTGACACACAACCGGTTGTGGTTGGCCGGGCCGTCGGCACCGCGCACGGCCACGATGCGTTCGCGCACCACCGGGACCTTCGCCGTGGCCCGCAAGGCATCCAACGGGACGACGGACACTTCGGGTTGCACGGCCACCTGAACCGTGAGCTGGCAGCCCACCCCGCAGAACGGGCACACGGTATCCACCTCGCGCCATGCGCTGGCTGGGGCAGTCGAGGGCGCCTGTGTCACTGAGGGTGCCACGGGCTTGGCGGTTGTGCCTGCGGTCAACCAGTCGACCACGCTGCGGGCGCTGATGGCACCAGTGGGGCAGGCCTGCACGCATTCGCCGCAGGCCACGCAGCTGCTGGCACCCATGGGGTCGTCCAGGTCAAACGCAATGCGCACGTCGTGCCCACGGCCCACCATGCCCAGCACGTCGTTGCCCTGCTCTTCGCGGCAGGCACGCACGCAGCGGGTGCACTGGATGCA
>DDUQ01000009.1:0-276 GCA_002344885.1 Comamonadaceae bacterium UBA2334 | reverse complement strand
GCAGCGGGTGCACTGGATGCAGGCATCGTGGTTGACCACCATGGCCGGGTGGCTGGCGTCCAGCGCCTCGGGGCGGGCCTGCAACACTTTGGCCGTGGGCTGGGCGGTGTCTACGCCCAGCATCTGCATCACCAGGTGCTGGCTTTTGAGGGCACGCGCGCTGTCGGTGCGCACCTCCAGCCCCGGCGTGGCAGCGCGGCAGCAGCTGGCGGCCAGCGGGCGGTCGCCCGCCACTTCCACCACGCAGGCACGGCAGGTGCCGTCGGGGGGCACGGC
>DDUQ01000043.1 GCA_002344885.1 Comamonadaceae bacterium UBA2334 | reverse complement strand
GCACTTCACTTTTGAATCCGCCCCAAGAAAAAAGGCTTTCCGCTTTGCCTATACGCAGCGATTAGATCGGAAGTATTGGGGGTTGTTGACTCACTTGGCAAAGAAATTAACAAACCAATAGCCGATTTTGGATCAACAATCCTTTGAAATCGTCCTGGACTTGATGCCGCCCAGCAACCGATTCTCGCCATTATTGAGCAGCGAATCAATAATTCAAGATCTGCTGCTGGCCTCAAAATTTTAAAATCAATCGACCTTTGGCAAGAGTATTTCCCAAAAGAAATTGATGGCAAAAAAACGCAAATTTATATTCTCCATAACTCGTGGTATCGACCTCGTGACGTAGTACGGCTATTGATTTCGATCCAAGACCAATATCCGAACGAGACAAGTTTCATTCTGCAAGGTATTGAGGCTGTGCAAAAAACATACTCCACAGCATCATGGATTGAGATAACAGAGGAGCTCAAGGCAAAATACAAGCCTAGCGACATAGATGGCATTAAGTATATTTTTTATGGGTTTAGACAGATTTCCAGCTTAACTGATCTTGAGATACGTGTTGCGGAAATCACTCAATATCATATAGAAACAAAAAGTCTTCTTGATCGTGTGAGCTTGAGGGAAATTCTTAAAGATCTTTTCAGAATAGGAGTCATTGGAAATATTGACGAGCGCAGAGTACATATGCGTTTCTCATTCCGAGGTGATGATGAGATCCTTTTCGATAATTACATTTTTGTTCACAACGCCCTTCGGGCGCACCTGTCAATTTTCAGGTGACGTATAACTACCAAGTCCCGGCAGTCGAACGGACCTGCGCAAAAAAGCCGACCAGGCTGCGTACTGCTAGGTTGGGAGCCTACTTTCGGCACTCTGTTTCCCTACAAGAAGGACTGTTTAGGGTCGCAACCGGCCACCCAGGGGTGATTTGACCAATTTGGTTCAGCCTCCGCAGTTACCGTGCACCACCGCATGACTGCCCGTTGCGAGGCGCACCGAGACTTCTGATGCCGACGTGGGCGTGACCGCCCCGGTCACTGGGGCTGGCAATGCACACCGGCCCGTTTCCGTCAGGCGGCCAGCGGTGAACTCAACGATGCGCAGGAATCGCCTGCTGTTGTCTGGCACCAGCAGCCGCACCCGCCCGGCCACCGTGTGGTGCGCTGACAGGCCCAACTCCGCCGAGCCATACACGTGGTTAGAAAACCCGCCCAGCGCGGCCACTTCCACCAGCCGGGCTCCCTGGCGTTGGTACGCCTTCAGCGTGCCGCCGATGTGCGGTGTGGTGACGCTGGCCACCTCAGCCAGTCCGTCGCCATCCAGATCGACTACGCCCACCGGGTTCAGCCAGCGCATGGGTGTGCCCACTGGCTCGGATGTGGCTGCAGGCACCAGGCGGTCGCCTTGGAGGCGAATCAGCTGCAGCCGCGCACCTGTCTGGCGGTGGCTGACGATGGTCAGCAACTCGGTGGGGTCATGGGCGGCCAGCTTCACCTGGCGCGGGGCCAGGTCTTCAAATACCTCGTCCTCCGGCAAGTCGAGCACCAGGCGGCGACCTGTATCGGTGGTCACCACCAGGCGGGCGTATTCGTGCGGCTGACCGAGCGCAAAGTGTCCGTAGCGCTGGGTGGGCGCGTCGTACTGCGCGCGTGCGATGGATTCAGCGTGGGCCGAGTTTGCCCACCCCGCCAGCAGCCAGACCATGCACAGCGTGAGCGCGACCTGGGCGGGCGAGGCTGTAATGCAACGTGCGTGAAGGCGGCTCGGCAGCGGCTTCAGGTGTGGGTTCATGGTAGAGGCTGGGTTTTGAGAAAAAAATGACTAGCTGCCATCTTTACCGCCTGGCACGCGTCTCGGCCCGTGCGGCGGTGATGGCGTTGACCACGGCCTCGGGTTTGTCGAGCGGGATGGCGTGGCCGCTGTCCACCCACACTTGCTTGGCGTTGGGGTACAGGCGGGCGATGTCTTCGCGCAGAACGTTGGAAAACCTGGCCAGATCGGACGTTTCTTTCATGGGCTGCGCGGCGCTGAGCACGGTGACGGGCGTGGTTGCAGGCGTGGGCTGGGCAAGCACCTGCTGGCCGGTCTGGTTCACCAGGTCGAACTCGTCCTTGGCGGTGCCGGTGAGCAAAACTTTGGCCACGCCACGCACCAGCAGCGACTGGTTTTCCAGCGCGCCTGCGCCTTCGAGTTGGCGGGGGTGGGTGGAGTCGACCAGCACCAGGGCCGCCACGTCTTGCGGGTGCTGGCGGGCAAACAGTTGCATGTACAGGCCGCCCAGCGAGTGGCCCACCAGCACGTAGGGGGGCTGCATGCCTTGCTGCTGCAAGGCGCGGCGCAGTTCGGCCACGATGTGCTGGCCATCGCGCGGGGTGCTGGCAGGGGCACTCTGGCCGATGCCGGGGCGGTTGTAGGCAAAGTAGGCGGTGTCGGCAGGCAGGGCCGGCAGCACTTTGCCCCACCAGGCCATGTGGCCGCCAAGGCCGTTTTCGAAAACGACCACCGGCCCGGCTCCGGGGTGGGCCACGAATTCGAGCGGGCGCTCGTCCACCTGGCTGATTTGCGTTCCGGGCAATCCGGCACAACCGGCCAACAGGATGATGGTCAACAGGCCCACAACAGCGCGGCGCAGGGTGGACATGGGGCTCATGAGGGTGTTGGGTGATTCAGGCTTCAGGTTTACGGGCCACCACGTAGGGCCGCCAGTCGCGGCTGCGTTGGGGGGTGGCGTGGTGTTCCACGCTGTCGATGATCAGCCCGCTGCGCTCGATGGCGGTCAACAGCTGATCTTCGTTCAGCACATGGATGGGTGGAATGACTTTGAGCAGGCGCAACACGGGCAGGGCCACATGGGGCACCAGTGGGTTCATGTGGGCAATACAGGCGGTTTTGCTGATGAACAGGCCGCCGGGGCGCAGATGGCGCACCACCTGGGCCAGGGTGTGGCCCAGGTCGGGCACCAGGTGCAGCAGGTTGAAGGCCAGCACCGTGTCCCAGCCTTCGGCGGTTTTGGTCTGGTCCATGCCGTACCCGTCAGCCGGGGCTGGAGCGGGCAGGTGGGCATCGGCATCGGTCACTATCAGGTGCAGCTTTTGTTGAACGTCTGGCGGGGCTTCTTTGAGCTTTTGGCGGGCAATGTCCACCATGGCGGGCGACAGGTCAGCGGCGGTGTAGTGCCCGGTGGCCGCGGCCAGGCGCAGGGCGGTGGTGGCCGTACCGCTGCCGAGCTCCAGCACGCGGTCGGTGGGGCGCAGCCGTTGCCGCACGCGCTGCAAGGTGTGCTCGTAGCCGGCCATGTCGGCAATGGGGCTGGCGGCGTATTTGCGGGCGGTTTTGTCCCAGAAGCGGGTGCTGTGCGCCAGCAGGGCGCTGGTGGGCGGGTGTGCGGTCATGGCTTGAAGCAAAGTAAAGGCGTGGACAGGCCTGCATGGTAGCCATGCAGATTTAGGCAAGCTACATCTAAATTTGCAGACTGCCTATACTCATATGCATGACCCAACCCGACTGGAACCAACTGCGTGCCTTCCTTGAAACGGCGCAAACCGGTTCGCTGTCAGCCGCCGCACGCAAGTTGGGGCTGACGCAGCCTACGCTGAGCCGTCATGTGGCAGCCATCGAGCAGGCGCTGGGGGTGACGCTGTTCGAACGCACGGGCCAGGCGATGGTGCCGACCGATGCGGGCCTGAGCCTGCTGGAGCATGCACGCACCATGGGTGCCGCTGCGCAGGAACTGGTGCTGGCGGCCTCGGGTCAGTCGCAGGCGGTAGAGGGTCTGGTGTCGGTGTCAGCCAGCGATGCAGTCGCCGCCTGGCTGCTGCCGCCCGTGCTGCGGCGCTTGCGCGAGGTGGCACCGGGCATCACGGTGGAGGTGGTCACGTCCAACGCTTTGAGCGATTTGCGTCGCCGCGAGGCGGACATTGCCATCCGCCATGTGCGCCCCAACCAGCCCGACCTGATTGGCCGCCTGCTGTACGAAACCAGTGCGGGGTTCTATGCTTCGGCTGACTGGGTGGCGCAGCACGGCCACCCGCGCACGGCGCAGCAGGCACAGGGGCTGGATTTCATCGGCGCTGACCGATCGGGCCGCTACCTGGCCTATCTGTTGCAGCACGGGCTGCCGGTGTCGGAGGCGCAGTTTCGGGTGTTGGCTGAAAACTCGGTCACGGCCTGGATGCTGGTGCAGCAGGGCCTGGGCATCGGCGTGATGATGGACGAGATTGCCCGTCGCACCCCGGGCGTGGTGCGGGTGCTGGACGAGGTGGCGGCGGTGCGCTTCCCGGTGTGGCTGGTGACGCACCGCGAGCTGCGCACGGCCCGTCGCATCCGCATGGTGTTTGACGAACTGGCCGAGGCGCTGAAGCCTTGCTGAGGCGGCTGGAAGGCGGGCCGTTTGACACAGGCGTGGATGTACGACGTATGAACGCGCTGCCAGGTGCTGATTCCAGGTGGGCTTTGCGGACGTGCGCCGATTTTTTGTGTGCCGGGTAGGCTGCGCAGGTTCCGTTCGATGCCGCCCGCATACCTGGTCTCTTCTCATCGCATTGGTGGGGTCGGCTGTGACTGAATTGGGCAGCACCTGAGTCCGGGTCGTCGTGTGGTGACCGATGGCCTCAAGTATTTTGCCGCCGTGCAGCCTCTGGGTTCGAAACCGATTTGGCGTTATTTGCGAACGGCGTTGTCATCACCGCACCGGTGATTCAGCGGTGTGCAGTGCTTGCCGGATCGGCAAGTTGGCGGTGGCCTCAAGACGCTCGGCCAGCCAGATTTTGATGACAGACTGCCTCGTGACCCCCAGCTTCCTGGCTTCCCGGTCAAGCGAGTCGATCATCCAGATGGGGAAGTCGACGTTTACTCGTTTTTGATTTTGTAGCACGCGCTTGGCTTTGGCGACATCCAACGCAGGCGTAATGTCGATGTCATCGTCAAACTGCCGCTCGAATTTTTCAGCTTTCATACAGTGCCACCTCCTCAGTGCGTGAGCGACGAACCGAGATCAACCGGACATTGATCCCCCGATATGTGATGACCGCTGACCAGTGTTTCCCATCTACAAAGCCAATCACCAGATAACGCGGTTCATCATCGGTTCTTGCCGGAACCTCCAGCAACATCGGGTCATTCCAAAGACGCTGAGCCTCGACAAAATCGATGCCATGCTTGGTTCGATTGGTTTCGCTTTTGGCGGTATCAAACTCAAATGAGATTTTGGTACAAAAACTATATTCAGGCGGTGAAGGTGCCGTTAGGTCAGGCTCACGCCCTCAGCCCGGCCTGCTCACATGGTTACAAACGCGGCGCAAAATGCGCCACTATGCACGCACGGTGCCGTTCCATTTCGCCCCCCCAACTCGCCCCAATCCCATGCACAACGATGCCCACACCCTTCGCCGCATCCTGCGTGACTGCCGCACCATTGCCGTGGTCGGGCTGTCCGCAGAGTGGCACCGGCCCAGTTACTTTGCGGCCAAATACATGCAACAACACAGCTACCGCATCGTGCCGGTCAACCCGCGCTACGCCATTCAGGCTGACGGCAGTCCTGGCGAGGTGCTGGGCGAGCGGTGCTACGCGTCGCTGGCCGACATCCCGTTTGCTGTGGACATGGTGGACGTGTTCCGCCGCGAGGCCGATGTGCTGCCCATTGCCCAGCAGGCCATCGCCATCGGTGCGAAGTGCTTGTGGCAGCAACTGGGCGTTGCCAATGCCGAGGCAGATGCGCTGGTACGCACAGCGGGGTTGGATTCGGTCACCAACCGCTGCGTGAAGATCGAGCATGCCCGCCTGTTCGGCGGCCTGAATTGGGTGGGGGTGGACACCCAGGTCATTTCCGCCCGTCGCCCTGTTTGAGGAATGCCTCCCATGTCAGATCATCGCTTCCAGCCCGAAACGCTGGCCATCCATGCCGGGCAGATTCCCGATGCCGCCACCGGCGCACGTGCGCTGCCCATCTACCAGACCAGCAGCTTCGTGTTCGACAGTGCCGAGCATGCGGCCAGCCTGTTCAACCTGCAAACCTTTGGAAACGTGTATTCGCGCTTGTCCAACCCCACCGTGGCCGCTCTGGAAGAGCGCGTGGCGGCGCTGGAAGGGGGCAGGGCGGGCCTGGCATCGGCCAGCGGCATGGCGGCGGAGTCGATGGCGCTCATGACGCTGTTGCAACAGGGTGACCACGTGGTGGCCGCCGGCGCGCTGTATGGCGGCAGCGTGACCATGCTGGCCGTCAACCTGGCGCGCTACGGCATTGACACCACGTTTGTAGACGCTGCCAACCCCGAGGCCTTTGCCGCTGCCATGCGCCCCAACACCCGTGCCGTGTTTGCCGAGAGCCTGGGCAACCCCAGCCTGGCCGTGCTGGACATGGCAGCCGTGGCTGATGTGGCGCATGCACACGGGGTGCCGCTGATCATTGACAACACGGTGCCGTCGCCCTACCTGTGCAACCCCATCCGTTTCGGGGCCGATATCGTGGTGCATTCGGCCACCAAATACCTGGGCGGGCACGGCACCACGCTGGCGGGTGTGATGGTTGAAGGCGGCAAATTCCCGTGGGACAACGGCAAGTTCTCCGGCATGACCGACCCGTCGCCCGGCTACCACGGTGTCAAGTTCTTCGAGACCTTTGGCAACTTCGCCTTCATGATGCGGGCCCGCATGGAGCACCTGCGTGTGTACGGTGCCGCGCTGTCGGCCACCAGCGCGTGGCAAATTTTGCAAGGGGTGGAAACGCTGCCGCTGCGCATGGAGCGTCACTGCGCCAACGCGCTGAAGGTGGCGCAGTTTCTGCAAAGCCACCCGGCAGTCAGCTGGGTGAACTACCCCGGCCTGCCCGACCACCCGCAGCACGGGCTGGTGTTGCGCCAGATGCGCAGCGTCAACACAGGCCATGGCAGCGTGACCGGTGCATCGGGCCTGCTGGCGTTCGGGGTGAAGGGCGGGCTGGCGGCAGGGGTGAAGTTCATTGAATCCGCCGTGTTCATGAGCCACCTGGCCAACATTGGCGACACGCGCACCCTCATCATCCACCCCGCGTCCACCACGCACCGCCAGCTGGAGCCCGACCAGCAACTGGCCGCAGGCGTGAAGCCCGACATGGTGCGCATGTCGGTCGGGCTGGAGAATGTGGACGACATCCTGTGGGACATTGACCAGGCGCTGGCCAAGGCGAAGGCATGAGTTTGAAGCTTTTTCGTGCTTTACCGCTTGTTTGATGAGAATAGTTTGCTATATAAATATTGAAGCTGGCGCGGTCCGCGGCAAGGTTTCAGCGGGTGTCTGCCCAAGGCCCCGCCACTGCTGATGTTCAGTGCGCGGTCACGCCCAGCTTCAGCCCTGTCGCTTTCAGCACGGCACTGAGGGTCTTGAAGGTCGGATTGCCTCGCGCAGACAGTGTTCGGTACAGCGTTTCGCGAGACAGGTTGGCCTTGTCAGCCACGCCTGCCATGCCCCCACGTGCCTCCACCACTTTTTTGAGGGCGGTCAAATAGGTTCTGGGGTCATCGTCTTCGCTCGCTGCATTCAAGAAGTCAGCAGCAAAATCAGCATCTTTGAGTTGAGCCAACAACCAGTCGTCATGCGGTGCGCTTGCAGTGTTCATTTTTTGCTCCTTTGTTGCCAGGCGTGCCATCGGGCGATGGCGCGCTGAATGTCAGCTTCTTGCGTGCGTTTGTCGCCACCGTCACACAGCAATATGAGTTGCTTGCCTTCAATGGCATAGTAGACGCGGTAGCCCGGTCCCCAATCGATTTTGAGTTCCCACACGCCATCGCCGACGAATCGGTTGTCTCCAAAATTGCCGTTTTGCAGTCTCAACAAGCGCGCCGCAATCCGTGCCTTGGCCTGCCGATCTTTCAATTGGTTCAGCCACTCGGCAAACAGGTCTTGCCCGTCGGTGTGGGTGTAGTGCTGTAGCCTGAACATGAGGTTAATTGTCGCTTATGAGCTACTTATTTGCATCATCATCGACCCGCTTGAATCAGCGTAGGGTTCGATGGGGGTGGCAGCTCACAATTGACGCGCACCCGCATGGTTGTGTGAGCCCATCAGCCTTTTTTGATTGAATGATTCATTTCGGCGCATTCTGTGTAAAAACAGTTTGCTATTGATGTTTGAGCATAAAGAGGAGACTTTTCATGAGCATGTATGACACCGACCTCGACCCCACCCCCGCCAATTTCGTGCCCCTGTCGCCCGTGAGTTTTGTCGAGCGCAGCGCCGAAATTTTTGGCGACCTGCCCGCCGTCATCCACGGCCAGCGTCGCTACACCTGGGCGCAAACGCGCGAGCGTTCTGCCCGCCTGGCAGCGGCCCTGCAAGCCCTGGGCGTGGGCCGAGGCAGCACCGTGAGCGTGATGCTGCCCAACACGCCTGAAATGGTGGAGGCCCACTACGCCGTGCCCGCGCTGGGCGCGGTGCTCAACACCCTGAACACACGCCTGGATGCCGCGCTGCTGGCCTGGCAGATGAACCACTGCGAAGCAGCGGTGCTGATCACCGACACCGAATTTGCCCCCACCATGGCCAAAGCACTGGCCGCCTTGCGCACCGAGCACGGGCGTGACCTTGTGGTGATTGACGTGGCCGATACCGAGTTCACTGGCCCCAACCCCCATTTGGACACCCGTTTGGGCACGCACGAGTACGAGGCCCTGCTGGCCGCCCACGCGCCCCTGGCCCACTTGCCAGGCCCCGTCAACGAGTGGGATGCCATTGCCGTCAGCTACACCAGCGGCACCACCGGCGACCCCAAAGGCGTGGTCACCCATCACCGGGGGGCCTACCTGAACGCCGTGTGCAACGCCGCCACCTGGACGATGCCTCACTACCCCCGCTACCTGTGGACGCTGCCCATGTTCCACTGCAACGGCTGGTGCTTCCCATGGACCATTGCCATGCTGGGCGGCGTGCACGTGTGCCTGCGCCGGGTGGAGGCCAAGGCCATTCTGGACGCTATTGTCCAGCACGGGGTGGACCACTACTGCGCCGCCCCCATCGTGCACAACCTGCTGATTGCCGCACCACCCGAGGCGCGTGCGGGCATCCGCCAGAAGGTGCGCGGCATGGTGGCTGGTGCTGCGCCACCGGCGTCGATGATCGAAGGCATGGCCAACATGGGGTTCGACCTGACCCACACCTACGGCCTGACCGAGGTGTACGGCCCTGCATCGGTGGCCGTCAAGCGCGACAACTGGGCGGCGCAAAGCGTGTCGGAACAGGCCCGCCTGAACGGCCGCCAGGGCGTGCGTTACGCGCTGCAAGAGGGCATGACCGTGCTCGACCCCGAAACCATGCAGCCCACGCCCGCTGACGGCCAGACCATGGGCGAGATCATGTTCCGCGGCAACATCGTGATGAAGGGCTACCTGAAAAACCCCAGCGCCACGGTCAAGGCGTTCGAGGGCGGCTGGTTCCACACCGGCGACCTGGCGGTGATGGAGCCCGACCGCTACGTGAAGATCAAAGACCGCAGCAAAGACGTGATCATTTCAGGCGGCGAGAACATCAGCTCCATCGAAGTGGAGGACGCGCTGTACCGCCACCCGGCCGTGGTGTCGTGCGCGGTGGTGGCGCGGCCCGATGCCAAGTGGGGCGAATCACCGGTGGCGTATGTCGAGAAAAAGGCGGGCTCCACCGTGACCGAGGCCGAGCTGATTGCCCACTGCAAAACGCTGCTGGCGGGCTACAAGGTGCCCAAAGACGTGCTGTTCGAGGACATCCCCAAAACCTCCACCGGCAAGATCCAGAAGTTTGTGCTGCGCCAGCGGGCCAAAGAAGGGTCTGGTCAGGCCTGATGGCCTGACACCACGTGCCGGTGGGTTGAGCTGACCGGCGCAGACAGCCGTTCCACCAGCGCAGGGTGTGCCGCGTGCAACGCAGCATACACGTTGCCAGCGGCCCAGGCATCGTTGGCGGCGTACAGCACCTGCGATTCGCTCAAATTGGCCACCGACCAGTTCGACGTGGCCGCTTTTTTCGATTTGGCAAACCGCTGGCCGAACAGCACCGCCACCGCGCCCTTCACGCCCATTTCGCGCCGGTAGCCCAGGGCGCGGAACACGGCATTCAGCTCCAGCACGCCAAGTGGTGCCACGCCCAGTTTGCGCAGCAGCCGTTTGGTGTCGTCCCCCAGGCCAAACCCGGCTTTCAGGTAGGTGGGGTCGGCCAGCCAGGCAGCTACGGTCTGGCGCACGGCCGGGTCATGCAGTTGAATGACCCAGGCGTGGTCGGCGGTGGCCAGTTGCAGCACGTGCGGCCCGTCTGACACCTGGTCTTTGTGGAAGGTGGGGCGTGACTCGGTGTCGAACCCCCAAACTTTGTGCTGGCGCAGCGCTCCCCAAGCGTCCGCGGCCTGTGCCACAGTGGCCACGCGGGTGATGGCGTTCAGCTCCAGCCGTGGGTAGGCGGGCAGCAGGGCGATGGCATCGTTGTCGGGGACGGGCAGGGCGGGCTTGTTCATGGCGCGAGCCTAACGCATACGCGCAGTGGCTCGGTATCCAGCCGTGCGGTCACCGACAGTTGTGGCACCTTTCAATGGCGGGCAAAGCGTTGGGGCCATGTGCGGGGGTCTCCAGGTGTCGTGGTAGTGGCTCGGTACACTCGCGTCAGGGCAGTCGCCCGGAATCAACCCCTTGCCGCCTGGGCGGACAGAGAGCGTGTCGGATATGGACTTTTTCGTGTGGGCGTTGCTGGCTGGTGTCGGCATCCATTTTGTCAACAAGGGTGAGCAGGCTCGCCGCATTGCGCTGCTGGGCAAACACCTGGGCCACTACCACGTTGAGAACCTGATGGAGCAGGTGACGGAAGGCTACCTGCGCGCGCTCGACACCACCGACCCCGACCGGCGCGACCAGATCTGGGCCGCGCTGACTGCCGCCGAGCAGGAATTGAGCAAGCAGTTTTCCCGTTTTGTGGCCGACTTTGCAGGTGTGTACGGCGAGCATGCCCGTGTCAGCCGTCTGCCGTTTGCGTTCCCGCGTGCGGCACAGGTGTTTCCCAGGGCCAGCTTTGACCTGCGCAAACTGCTGGCGGTGCACGGCAACGCCATTGCGCGCATCGTCGCCAATGAGAAGGGCCTGAACAACCGCGACAAGGCGTTTGTGCTGACCGCCGAGCTCTACCTCATGCAGCACAGTTGCCACTGGTTTTGCAAGTCCAAGAACGTGGCATCTGTCCGGCTGTTGATGCGCCACAAGACCAGCTACGAACAGGTGCTGGAAGCGGTGACCGACGAGACGCGCGAGGCCTACCTCAAGGTCATCTACACGCCCTGACGTTTATTTGATATTTTTTGCCTTCCAGCGCTTGCTGGATAAGCGTCGGAAGCTATATTTCTATCTGTCTTCAGTCCCGCAGCCTGAACGCGATGATCAGCGTGCCCGGCACGCGGCCGTCTTCGTCGCGGGGCAGTTTGGCCGTCCGGTCAATGGCTTTGAGCACCGCCTCGTCCCACTGCGGCACTCCGCTGCTTTTCACGATGCGCCGCGCCGCCACCGTGCCATCGGGCAGGGTCCGCACTTCCACATCGGCCACCGGGTTGCCTGTCACGGTGTCGGTGAACACCACGTTGGGCCGCACGGCCGCCACGATGCGCCCGGCATAACTGGCCGAGGGGCCGCTGGACTGTTTGGCCGTGCCGGTGCTACCAGCTTCGCCACTGGCACCGGCCATGCCCTGGATGCGGCGCAGGTTCTCGGCACGTTCCTTGGCCCGTTGGGCTTCGGCAGCCTTGTCGGCGGCGGCGGCCTTTTCTCGGTCGGCGCGCTCTTTGGCTGCTTTTTCTTTTGCCGCTTTGTCTTTCTCGGCCTGTTCTTTCGCCTGGCGCTCCTTGTCGGCCTTTTCCTTCGCAGCCTTGTCTTTGGCGGCCTGGGCCAACTGCTTTTGTTTGGCTTCCTCGGCCTGGCGGCGTTCGTCGGCCAGCTTGCGTTCCTGCAGTTCGCGTGCTTTGGCGCGGTCTTTGGCCTGCTGCTCGGCCAGCAAACGTGCTTCCTCAGCCTCTTTCTGGCGCTTCTTCTGTTCGGCCAGCGCTATGTCGGCCTGGGCCTTGGCTTCACGTTCAGCGGCCAGCTGGGCTGGTGTGGGCGGCGGCGGTTCAGCTGGTGTGGGGGTCGGGGGGGG
>DDUQ01000094.1:447-17898 GCA_002344885.1 Comamonadaceae bacterium UBA2334 | reverse complement strand
TGGTCAGCACCCGAGAGGCAGAGCCCGGCACCACCGTGGTAGCGGGCCAGGCCGTGCTGCGGCTGGTGGACCCGGCCAGCCTGTGGGTCAAGGCCCGCATCGACCAGGGCCGCTCGGCTGGTTTGGCCGTGGGCCAGCCCGCGCAGGTGGTGTTGCGTTCGCAACCCGGCCACGCGCACGCCGCCACCGTGGCCCGGCTGGAGTTGCTGGCCGATGCCGTGACCGAAGAACGCATCGCCCAAGTGGCCTTTGCCGCACCGCCCCAAGGCGTGTCGGTGGGCGAAATGGCCGAAGTCACCGTGCAACTGCCCGCCGCACCCGCCGGGCTGGTGTTGCCCAATGCCGCCGTGCAGCGCCAGGCCGGTCAGGCAGGGGTGTGGAGGTTGGGCCAAGATGGCAAGCCCGCCTGGATGCCTGTGAAGCTGGGCCCGGTCGGGCTGGACGGCGCCGTGCGCATTGACAGCGCCGATCTGAACGAAGGCGACCGCGTGGTGCAGCACAGCCAGAAACCCGTGCAGGCCGGCATGCGCCTGCAGGTGGTGAGCGCCTTGGTGCCAGGCGCGAAAACAGGGGCTGAGAAATGATCAGCCTGGCCGGGCGTGACATCCTGCATGGCTGGGGCAAGTTTGTGCTCACCGGCATGGGACTGGGGCTGCTGATTGGCGTGACGCTCAGCATGGCGGGCATTTACCGTGGCATGGTGGACGACGCGCACGCGTTGCTGACCAACAGCGGGGCCGACGTGTGGGTGGTGCAGAAAGACACACAGGGGCCGTACGCCGAATCGTCCAGCCTCAAGGACGACGTGGTGCGCAGCGTGCGCGGCATGCCCGGTGTGGGCCGCGCCGCCAACGTCAGCTACCTGACCATGCAGGTGCGTGGCGAAGACGGACAGGACGTGCGCGCCATGGTGGTGGGCTATGAAAGCGACACCGAAGCGCCGCCGGGTAGCCCCGTGCATCTGGTGGCGGGGCGGCACATCACCCGCAGCCACTATGAAGCCGTGGCCGACGTGAAAACCGGTTTTCAGGTGGGCGAGCGCATCCGCATCAAGCGGCACGACTACACCGTGGTGGGCCTGGCGCGGCGCATGGTGTCCTCCGGTGGTGACCCCATGGTGTTTGTGCCGCTGAAAGACGCACAGGAGGCGCAGTTTCTGAAAGACAACGACGCCATCGTCAACGACCGCGCCCGCACCGCCGCCAACCCCGCCTTCAACCGCCCGGGCCAGCCCGGGCTGCTGGAGGCGGTGCAGGCCCTGCAAACCAGCAGCCGCAGCGTGAACGCCGTGCTGGTGCAACTGGCCCCCGGCGCACACCCCGATGAAGTGGCCGCCGAGCTGCGCCGCTGGAAACACGTGGCTGTGTTCACCCGCGCCGAGATGCAAGACATTCTGGTGGCCAAACTCATTGCCAACTCGGCCAAACAGATTGGCATGTTTCTGGCCATCCTGTCGGTGGTCAGTGCGGCCATCGTGGCCTTCATCATCTACACCATGACCATGGGCAAGCTGCGCGAGATTGCAGTGTTGAAGCTCATTGGTACCCGCAACCGCACCATTGCCGGCATGATCTTGCAGCAGGCGCTGGGCTTGGGGGTCATCGGTTTTATGGTGGGCAAGGTGGCCGCCACGCTGTGGGCACCGGCCTTTCCCAAATACGTGTTGCTGCTGAACAGCGATGCCGTGCTGGGCTTTGCCGCCACGATGGTCATTTGCGCGCTGGCCAGCACCCTGGCCATCCGCGTGGCGCTGAAGGTGGACCCCGGAGCGGCCATTGGCTGACGCTGGCATGACCACATCCACAACCCCTACCGGCGGCATCCTCATCGAGGGGCTGCGCAAGGTCTATGGCCAGGGCGACACGGCCGTGACCGCGCTCAAAAACGTCAACATGCAGGTGGCCCCTGGCGAGGTGGTGGGCCTGGTGGGCCCCTCCGGCTCGGGCAAAAGCACGCTGCTGAAGTGCCTGGGTGCCATCATCGAACCCACAGCCGGGCGCATGACACTGGGCAACCAAGTGATTTACGACGACGGCTGGCGTGTGAACGACCTGCGTGCCCTGCGGCGCGACCGCATCGGCTTCGTGTTCCAGGCTCCTTACCTCATCCCGTTTCTGGACGTGACCGACAACGTGGCCCTGCTGCCCATGCTGGCCGGGGTGGCCAACGCGGCGGCACGCGCCCGCGCGCTGGAACTGCTGACCGCGCTGGATGTGCAGCACCGCGCCAAGGCCCAACCCAACCAGTTGTCGGGTGGCGAGCAACAGCGTGTGTCCATTGCCCGTGCGCTGGCCAACAAGCCCCCGGTGATCTTGGCCGACGAGCCCACCGCCCCGCTGGACAGCGAACGCGCCCTGGGTGTGATGCGCCTGCTCAACCAGATGGCCCAGCGGTCGCAAACGGCGGTCATCGTCGTCACGCACGACGAAAAAATCATCCCCACCTTCAAACGGATTTACCAGATCCGCGACGGGGCCACAGAGGAGGTGGCAGGCGAGGGTCGGTCGCTGGACTGAAGGGCGCACGGCCCCTTCGGATGCGGCCACACGCGTATCCACACAGCCACACGGGTTGTGCCTGCATGCCTATGCTGCCAACCCATGCCACCACAGGCCGAGACCGCTGCCCACCCAACGAGTTTGTCCACTGCCACCCCACCCTACCGCGTGGTGTGGTTCAAGCGCGACCTGCGCCTGCACGACCATGCCGCTCTGGCGCAGGCCGCTGCGCACGGCCCCGTGCTGTGCCTGTATGTGCTGGAACCCAGCCTGTGGACCCAGCCCGACGCGGCGGCGCAGCACCTGGCCTTCATCCATGAAAGCCTGCGCGACCTGCACCGCGCGCTCAAGAGCCACGGTGGCCAGCTTCACCTGCGCGTGGGTGAGGTGACCGACGTGCTGGCCGAACTGCACGCCCAACACCCGTTTGACGCCCTGCACGCGCACGAAGAAACCGGCAACGCCCACACCTACGCCCGCGACCTGGCCGTGGGCCGCTGGTGCCGGGACCACGGCGTGGGCTGGCACGAGGTCCCCCAGTTCGGCGTGGTGCGCCGTCTGGGCAACCGCAACACCTGGCAGCCCCGGTGGGAAGCGCTGATGGCCGCACCCATGGCCACGCTGCCGCCATTGCGCTTTTTTGACCCGCCCGCTTGGGGCACCCCCGACACCCGCCACCGCTGGCCCACGCCCGAGTGGCTGCACACGTCGCTGGGCCTGGACCCGTGGCAGCCGCCCCGCCGCCAACCAGGCGGTGAAGCCAACGGTCTGGCCGTGCTGGCCGATTTTCTGGCCCATCGCAGCGCCGGTTACCGGGGCGGCATTTCCTCGCCACTGTTTGCGCCGGACGCCTGTTCACGCCTGTCGGCCCACCTGGCCTATGGCACGGTCAGCCTGCGGCATGTGGTGCAGGCCACCCGCGCCCGCGCAGCCGAATTGCCAGCGCAAAGCCGCCAGCGGCAGGGTCTGAACGCGTTTTTGAGCCGCCTGTACTGGCACTGCCACTTCATCCAGAAGCTGGAAAGCGAACCCGAACTGGAGTGGCGCAACCTGCACCGGGGCTACGATGGCCTGCGCGAGCCCCACTGGAACCCCACACACTTTGAAGCACTCGTCAATGGTCGAACCGGCTGGCCCATGGTGGACGCCTGCGTGGCCATGCTGCACCAGACCGGCTGGCTGAACTTCCGCATGCGGGCCATGCTGGTGTCGGTGGCGGCCTACCCGCTGTGGCTGCACTGGCGCGAGGTGGGGCTGTGGCTGGCACGCGAGTTTCTGGACTACGAACCCGGCATCCACTGGAGCCAGTTGCAAATGCAGTCGGGCACCACGGGCATCAACACCACCCGGGTCTACAACCCCATCAAACAGGCGCAAGACCACGACCCCCAAGGCCACTTTGTGCGCCAGTGGCTGCCCGCCTTGCGCCGTGTGCCCGACAGTTGGGTGTTCGAACCCTGGCGAATGCCTGAATCGGTGCAGGCTGCCTGCGGGGTGCGCGTGGGTTACGACATTCCTGTGCCGGTGGTCGATCTGGCCAGCGCCACGCGTGACGCCAAGACACGGCTGCACGGCCTGCGCGCACAGCCCGACGTGAAGGCAGCCAAAGCCGCCATCGTGGACAAACACGGCTCTCGGAAAGGCATGCCGGGGCGCACCCGGCGCACGGCCGACGGGCACGAAGACACCCGGCCTTCCCCCTCGCGCGCCAGGCAGGCAAACGCCGCGCCCGGAACGCATCAACTCACGCTCGACATCTGAGGTCCCCCATGCGCATGCGCAAGAAACAAGACCTGCCCAGCAAACCGTGTGTGTGCTGCGGCCTGCCGTTCACCTGGCGCAAAAAATGGGCGCGCGACTGGGAAGCCGTCAGGTACTGCTCGGACCGCTGCCGCCAGCACGGCGCAGGCAACGGTGGGGCGGCCAAGGTGGGCACCCCACTGACACCGCAAATACATAGCTATCAACCAAATACACATAAGCGGTAGAAGCCATTTTTTACACCATGTCAAGTTTTTTGCCATCCGCACCGGTGCCTGGGCACAGCGAGCCCCCTGCAAACTGTGTGGCAGCCAGTGCCGCAAGCTGGCCGACACACTGGCCACCCGGTGGCGTGGTGTTCTGGTTTCGCAACGACCTGCGCCTGCACGACAACCCGGCCCTGGTCCACGCCGTGCAACTGGCCCGCCAGCGCCAGACCTGGCTGCTGCCCGTGGTGGTGCGTGACCCGGCGCAGACGACCGCGCTCAGCCCATGGGGCTACCCCCGCCAGGGTCCACACCGCAGCCAGTTTGTGGCCGAGGGCATCTCGGCGCTGTCCGAACGCCTGCACGCGCTGGGCACACCGCTGTGGGTCCATCAGGCTGACCCGGTGAGCACGCTGGCTGAGTGCGTGCGGCAACTGCGCGCCAGCGAACTGGTGTGCGAGGACATTCCCGCACCCGAAGAGCAGGCCACGGTGGCCGCACTGTCCCAGGCATGCGCCAGCCTGGGCACACGGGTGACCACGGTGTGGCAGTCCACCCTGTACGCCCCGGATGCCCTGCCCATGCCGCCCCAACAGGTGCCCGACACCTTCACCGCCTTCCGTCACCAACTGCACGCCTGCGGCGCCACCGAGGCGCCGCCGCTGCCAGCGGTGACACAGTGGCCGCCAGCGCCCGACGGCCACCTGTCAACCGACCACCCACAGACCGCGCTGCCTGCTCAGGCCAGTGTTCAACCCGCGTGGACCCGCACAGCCAGCCGCCCCACGGTGGCGGGCAACGGCGGTGAAGCAGCCGCCCTGGCGCACCTGGCACGTTACTGCGCCAGTGGCCTGCCCCGCACCTACAAGACCACACGCAACGCGCTCATGGGGTTTGACCAGTCCAGCCGCTGGTCGCCCTGGCTGGCCAGCGGCGCGCTGTCGGCCCGGCAGGCCATGGCCGCCATCCGCCAGTTCGAAGCCGAGCACGGGGCGAATGACAGTACCCACTGGCTGTGGTTCGAACTGCTGTGGCGCGATCACTTCCGCTGGATGCACGCCAAACATGGGGCAGCGCTGTACCGGGCGCGAGGATTGGGTGCGTTGCCCCCACCCACCCACAACCGGCAGGGTGTCGAGCGCTGGTGCAACGCCCGCACCGGCCAGCCGCTGGTGGATGCCGGGATGCGCGAACTGGCCGCCACCGGCTGGCTGAGCAACCGCATGCGCCAGATCGTGGCCAGCTACCTCATCCACGACCTGGGGGGCGACTGGCGGGCCGGGGCCGCGTGGTTCGAGCATCTGCTGATTGACTTTGACCCGTGCAGCAACCAGGGCAACTGGGCCTACATCGCAGGCCGGGGTACCGACCCCCGCGGGGGCCGCCGCTTCAACACCGAGAAACAAACCGCCGACCACGACCCG
This sequence comes from Comamonadaceae bacterium UBA2334, assembly GCA_002344885.1. Lineage (GTDB taxonomy): Bacteria > Pseudomonadota > Gammaproteobacteria > Burkholderiales > Burkholderiaceae_C > UBA2334. The sequence continues at coordinate 12,009 of DDUQ01000094.1, read as the reverse complement.
CACGGTGAATATCGCCGCCTGTGGGGTTCCCAGCCCTGAAAGCCCGGTGAACCATCAGTGCGCATTGACCCAGTTCTCAACCTTCAACCCGACATACCCCCGAAAGTAGGCTTCGTTGTTGGTGACCAGGGTGACACCCAGAGCCAAGGCATGTGCGGCAATGACTTTGTCCAGCGCGTCCTTGTTTCGCTCCCGGTGGGCAGCGCGCAATGGCCCGTACGTGAGAGCCGCCTGCCCTTCAAACGGCGCGACCAGGATGTCTTCCAGCAGGCTGTCCAGCGCAGCGCGGTTTTTGGGTTGCGACTCGCCCGAACACGCCACGCCAAACTCCAGCTCTGCGAGGGTGATGGCCGACATCACCACATCACCCACAAAGCACTCTGCAAACCGCTCGCGTACCTGCGGTGGCTGGTGCTTCATCAGGTAGATGCAGATGTTGGTGTCCAGCATGTACTTCGGGTTCACAGGGCCTCGCGCTGACCTTCGACATTGAGTGCACGCCCCTCGCACATGAAATCGTCGGAAAACTGGCTCAGTTTGCCCAGCACGTCGCCCATGCGCCGCCTGGCAGGGCGAATGCGCAACTCGTCGCCGTGGCGCTCGATGACAAGCTCCATGTTCCAACTGCTGTATGCCAGCTCAGCAGGAATGCGCACGGCTTGGGAGTTGCCATTTTTGAATAACTTGGTGTGGGCCATGGTCAGTTTCACCCTGTCGGGCAAGCGTTGGGATGTACGCGTACATTCTAACGCCGATGGTCCGAACGGATATACACGGATGTACACATGGCGGCCGCAGTACGGCACAACCGATGGACCATCGAATCGTTAAAAATATAGCATTCTGCGCAATTGAATAAAGTGCTGAAAGCCATTTTTATTATTGATGTCACTGAACCCTCCCCCCTGGATGCCCCCCGCGCTGCGCCTGGTGCTGGGCGACCAGTTCACCCCCCGGCACAGCTGGTTGGCCCGGCCACAGCCAGATGTCTTGGAGTCAGTGCCGCCAGATGTGCTGCTTCTCAAACCGCTTTCCAACGGTCATCACGGCCCCATCGGTGCTGCTCTGCACCAGGTAGCAACGCAGGTACTCGGACATTCTTTTCAGCGGTGCGCTGCCTATCTCGCGCTCCATCCTGCGGATGCATTCACCCGAAAAATACCGGACCACGCCACCGTGTCCATCGAATTGTTCGGCCCCGTAATCAATGAGCCAGTTTTGAACCAACAGTGGAACACCCCGTTGTTGGGCGCGGACGGTTGCGTGGTGTGTGCGCATGGCTTGCATGTTTGACTCCAGTCATGGCAGCTGAAGGCGGCGCTGCCAAATCGATGATGTGGATTGCCTTCATCGATAAAGACGGAACATGCCCAAAAAAGTCAGGGCTTGCGCAACTCAATGACCGCCACACCATCAACCCACTTCGGTTCGATTCGTTGCGAATCCAAATACTCAAAAGCAGCTGACTCCTCCTGAACGATCAGATGCACCACACCCGCAGGCTTGCGCCTGACAACAAATTTCACCTTCGCAGCACTCAGCCCCGCCGATAGTTCAGACAAACGCGCCTCCGGGTTGGCCACCAGCAGTACCGTTGCCTCGCCGCCCCGCAACACTGTTGCATCGCTGTCTGCTGAGCCTGTTTCAAGCAGGCCCGATTGCACCACCACAACCACGGCCAGCACCATGTTTGCCGCCAGACTCCACAACGGCAGTGGTGATGCACCGCTGTTACCAAACGGCAACCACTTTGCCAGCCATGCGCCCACGCCTTTGGGTGCCGCATCGTTCGCATCGTGCAACAAGCCCTCTCGCCGCAAGCGCGTCTGAAGTTTTTCAAACGCCGCAGGGTCAGCGCTTGCGGTGGCCTCTTCCAAGGCATTTCGGCGAGCGATCATGGCCGCTCGAACAGCCGCAGCCTGCGCATTGGTCAGTGGGTCAGCTTGGGGATCAGGCTTGCCTGCCAAGGCATTCAGCCACTTTTCGTCATCGTTGTCGGTCATGTGGTCACTCATACAGGCAGCAGTTGGGTGCAATGCGCAATGAACGGCTTCAGCTTCAACCTGCACTCGTACAGGTAATTTTTGGCAGCCCCTACCGTGCGACCAATACGGTTGGCTATCGATGCGATGTCTTCACCGTCAAGTTGAGCCATCAACACCTCGTAGCGGTCCGGTTGTTCGGCCGCAAAGTCTTCGAGGCCCGCAGCAATGCACTCGTTAACCGCCTGTGTGTCTACACTTTGAGCCGCTTCATATGAACGATCAGCGATCACGCTGTCGCTTTCGACCTTGGTCGGGTCAGGCAAATCGTCATAAGACGTGTGCGTCTGCCTGATCCGCTTGGCTTTTTCAAAATGGTCTTGCATGCAACTGAATGCAATGGTCTGCATCCAGGCGTTTGCACTGCCATCAGAGTGCCCACCTTGGCCATGGTAAGCATGGGCGTTCTTGAAAATCTTCACGATCGTGTCTTGCAGCACGTCTTCCGCTGCATCGGGGTGTACGCCCTTGTGCACAAACCACCGCTTGAAGCTCGCCGCCTTGGCGGTGTACAAAGCCTTCAGCGCCTGGCTTTGCCCCCTGCCACCCGCACAGATGTGTTTGAGGATTTCTTCTGATGTCATGCGGGCATTTTTTCACACCCATTCGGCCCTCAGTCAAAACTCGCCGCAATCATCGAGCGCGCCTGCGGCGCAGGGTAGGTCACGGCCTCCATGTATGCGCGCGCCTTTTGCTGGCTGATGCGCTCGCGGATGACCTCCAACTCATCGTCAACCGTTTGCCCGAACGTCAGTTTTGACAACACGACCGTGAGTTCCAGAAACAGCACCAGGCTGAACAGCAACACCCAGGCAACCATCGCAGCCGTGTGTTGAGTGGTGTACTCGTGCAAGGCCTGCACGCGGGCCAAAATGCCTGCGGTGTCAGTATCGGGGGGCGCGGCGCGCCAGTCGGCCAATGCTTGGGCTTTGGCATCACGGGCAACGTTCAGTTTGGCCTGGGCATCGGTGTATGCCACCCGTTGGAACTCGGCTTGTTGGGCCAACTCACGGTAAACCGGACCCACGCTGCGCACCTTGCTGCCACAGGTGCCGTTCGCCTCGCAATTGGCGGCATCTTGTACCTTTTGCCAATCTCGCTTTTGCTGTGCCACGGCCAATTCAAGCTTGCCAATGCCCGCATCGTGTTCAGCCATCAATTTGGCTTCGCCTGCCGACCGCAGTTGCTCGGTTATCTCCCGATCAAAAATGACCAGGTCAACGGTCGATGCACCCAGAATGGAAATCACCAGCCCGATGAACACACGCACCAGGTTGACTGTCCACACCTTCGGCGTGGCCAGTACCAGGCGCTCCACCATGTAAATCAACGCTGCGCACAAAACAGCCACACCCATGGCCGCAGCCATGTGCAGGTGAAAAATCTGTGTGGCAATCACCCACCCGGTCACCGCCCATAAGACCACGGGAATGTGGATGGCAATGGCAAATGCCTTGGTACGTCGAACGGTCGATGCATGGAACCGTGCCACCTTCTCGGGCGACTCGCCAATGACATGACAGAAGTAGTTGGACACGTTACTTGAAGCCGTAGACATGCGGGTTCCCCTTGTTCACAGACCCAAAACTGCGGCGTCGATGGCCTCACGCAGGCCTTTGCCAAAGCCCACCTGATACTCATTCAGCGCGGCCAGCACCCACCCCTTGCCTTGCGCAGCAAGGTCTATCTGCAGTTGCAAATCGGCCATTTCACGTTCCAGCCGCTCGCAAGCCAAGCGCAACTGCCGGGTGGCAATGGGGCACAAGCCTTCGGTTTGCACCTCCATATTGCGCAGACCGTCAACCTTGATTTGCTTGTGGCAGATCACGCCAGACAACACATTCTGAAACGCCGAGACCAACGCAGCCCTGCCTTGCGTCTGGGCCTCTTGAGACTTGTAGCGTGCGCCGTCGTACCGGCCAAAACCAAAAAAGTTTTGCCCGAAAAACGTCACCACGGCTGGCGTGGCCATCAGGCCCCCTGGCGCTTTGGCGGTGGGAGCTGGAGCCTCCGTCTGCAGAGTGTCGCTGTCGTCAGCTTTGAGGCCAGCGGGGCGGTCAATGGGGGTATCAACCTGCAACTGCACCACGTTGTCAACCGCGTCAGCCGCAAGTGGCTCGATGGGTGCTGAAGGCTCGGGTTGCACATCGGGGGCAGTATTCATGCTGAAGTTGGGTAGGTTCATGATGGGTCCTGGTCAATTGAGGAACAGAGGGGGCGGCCTTTTGCGCCGTCATGGATAAAGACCGGGCCCACCTCAAAAGGTCAGGCTTGAAACTGAAACATTGCACCTTAGTCGCTCTGTCCTGACCTTTCCCACGCCCAGTCGTCTTGACATGGGCCATGACAAAACACCGCAAACACAGCAGCACACGCCGACTGTTGCTGTTGCTGGCCTGCCAACTGCTCACACAGGGCACCATTTCAGGCCAACCCGCACACCAGCCCCCGTCAACCCTTGTTGGGCAAGTAGTGGCCGTGCAAGACGGCGACACCCTCACCGTTTCAGATGACCAGCAGCAACTGCACAAAGTACGGCTCGCAGGCATTGACGCGCCAGAAACCAACCAGCCCTACGGGCAAACGGCCAGACGGTATTTGTCTGCACTGGTGTTGAACGCCAACGTGACGGTTGAGCACCACAAACTTGACCGCTACCAACGCAAGGTGGGCACCGTGTTCAGGAACGGCCAAGATGTGAATGTGCAACTGCTTGAAGCAGGGCTTGCCTGGCACTTCACAGCCTACGAACAGGGGCAAACCTCAGCAGCTCGGCGGCTGTATGCCCAGGCGGCCAGCCGAGCCCAAGCCGATGGCGTTGGCCTGTGGCAGGCTGACGACCCCACGCCGCCTTGGGAGTGGAGGAAGCAGCAGCGCAGCAAAAGCAAAGTTGCACCCATTCATCATCCAGACTGAATCAGTTCATGTGTACCAAATTGGGACTAAAATGAAACCATGCGAGTGATTTCCAAAAGCACCTTGGTCGAGTTCTGGACGCAGCACCCCAACGCGCAAAAACCACTGGAAGACTGGTACCACGAGGCCGCTGCTGCCCTTTGGCAAACACCGCAAGACATCAAAGCGCGTTATGCCAGTGCCAGTTTTCTGGGGCACAACCGGGTAGTGTTCAACATCAAAGGCAACGACTACCGACTGGTCGTGGCCGTGGCCTACCGGTTTTCGGCCCTATACATCAAGTTTGTGGGCACACACGCGCAATACGATGCCATTCAAGCCCTTACCGTGGAGTCAAAGCCATGAACAGCCGCTACACCCTGCACCCCGTGCACACCGAAGCCGATTACCGGGCTGCGCTCAAACAGGCCGAGGCTTTTTTTGATGCCCCCAACGAGCCAGACCCTGACAGCGAAGAAGGCGTGTACTTTGAAGCGCTCATCACGCTGATAGAGGCTTACGAGGCAAAACACTTCCCCATCGCGCCGCCGGACCCCATCGAGGCCATCAGGTTTCGCATGGACCAGGCGGGCCTGACCGTGAAAGACCTTGTGCCCTATATTGGTCCACTCAATCGCGTGTACGAGGTGTTGGCCGGCAAGCGGTCACTGTCACTGAACATGATCCGCCGGTTGAACGAGGGGCTTCACATTCCAGCCGAAGTGCTGATCAAGTAACCACCCGCCACCCCTCACTTCCAATTGCCCATCAAGATGAAGGGGGCCCAGTAAAACGGATGGGCATGGCGCGTTGAGTTCAGCATGACACGCTGCGCCTGCTGCAAGGCCGCAATCTTGGACAGACCGCTTTGCTGCCGCTGGCGGTACATGTCGGCCATCAGCACCGATGTGCTGTCATCGGCCACCGCCCACAGCGTGGCCAGCACCGCCTTGGCACCTTGTTGCTGCGCAATGACACCAAAGCCCTCAATCTCACGCCCCTGTGCATCGCGCCCGCCACCCAGCCCGGTGTCGCAGGCTGACAGCGTGAGCAAGTCCACGTTGTCAAACCGGTAGTTCTGCGTGCGAATGTCGCCCAGCGTCAGGTGGTTGCCGTCACCCAGCAGCAAGAACGAATTGACTTCGGTCCCTGGGCTGAAGCGGAAGTGGCTGGCCACATGCAGCAACTGAAACGGGCGTTGGCTCACATCCTTCAACCGCTGTGCCGTGAAGTCGCCATCCAAATGCACCTCGCCCGGCAACACGCCACCAGCTGACGTTTTGATGATGCTGCGCATTTCTGCCTTGACGGCGGGCAGCGCCGCAAACTCACCCAGCGCGCGCGTCACGCCCAAACCGGCCGCCTGCCACTGCGGTGTTGTGGCATCGCGCAAGCGGTTTCGGGTCACGCTGGTGTACATGGGCAGGTTCCAGCGCTGCACTGCAAACTGATGGCCGTCGTGCAATGACGCATACGGCAAGTAGCGCAACGGGCCGTCCAGCGACAGCATCACGGTCTTGGCACCCGCTTGCTCCAAGTCTTGCGCCACCGGTGCCAGCAACAGTTGGTACAGCGCTTGAGAGGCTGCCAGCACATCGGACTTGGGGTCGCGCAGCAGCTGGCGGTACTGGGCAATCTGGCGGTTCAGTTCTTTGGCACTGACCTGGGTGCTGCGGGCCAGTTGCACACCTGGGGTGGTCAGCAGCATGCCCACCTGGTTGTCGGTCACGTAGTACTGCAGCAGCACAGCATCTGGGCCCATGCTGCGCAGCAGGGTTTGCAACTCGCGCAACGCCTCCTGGCTGGTTGAACGGGCCTCTTCTGCTTTGGCTGGGCCCTGGCGTGCAAAGTTCTCTTGCATCTCCTTCAGAAAGGCTTCAAAAGCAGTTTGCGCCACGCGCAAATCAGCCGCCAGACTTTGCTGGCGCTTTTGCTGTTCAGGGGTCAGCCCCTGTTTGGCCTGCTTTTGCAGCGCTTGCTCTTCTGCCCCCAGGGCGGCCAGGCGGTCGGCAATCTGGCGGTAGCGTGTCATCCACTGCTGCTCGTGGCTGTTGTAGCCAATGCGGGTTTTGCGTGGGTCTGCGGTGCTGCTGCGGCGGATGAACTCGAACTGCTCTTGCTCTTTGAGCATGTCGAGCACCAGTTGGGCGTCGGGGAAAAGACCTTGGTCTACCAGCAGCCGGGCCAGGGCTTGGTAGGTGGGGGCAACCGAATCGGTGTAACTCTGCAATGCGGCAGCATCAATTCGCCCCACGCGCTCCCGCTGGCTTTGGTACGCGTTGACGGATGCCTTGAGGAACGCAACGGCGAGGGCTGGTTGGCCCGTGACTTCAAGCGTGTAGGCCAGATTGCTTTTGCTCAGAGCAGTTCTTGGATGCTCTGGGCCTAGGGCAATTTCGAAAATTGACAGCGCACGTAATTTCAACGGTAGGCCTTCTGCCGTCTGGGACAGATCGTCGTAGGTTGTGGCCAGGTTGTTCAGGCTGAGGGCTGTGTCCGGGTGATCAGGCCCCAGGGCTTTTTCCCAAATGGCCAGTGCACGCTGTTGCAGTGGCAGGGCTTTGTCTTGCTGGGCCAGCGCCCGGTAGGTATAGGCCAGGTTGCTCAGGCTGCGGGCTGTGTCCGGGTGGTCAGGCCCCAGGGCTTTTTCCAAGATGGCCAGCGCACGCTGATGCAACGGAAGGGCGTTGGCATACTGGGCAAGCGCGCTGTAGGTGAGGGCCAAGTTATTCAGGCTGGTGGCTGTGCTTGGATGATCTGGTCCCAAGACTTTTTCATAGATTGCCAGCGCACGCTGTTGCAGCGGCAGAGCTTTGTTGTGCTGGGCCAGTGCGCTGTAAATGCTAGCCAGATTGTTCAGGCTTTGAAGTATGTCTGGATGATCAGGCTCCAAGGCTTTTTCCCGAATGGCCAGTGCACGCAGTTGCAACTCCAACGCTTTTTCATGGTGGGCCAAATCGTCGAAAATGAACGCTAAGTTGTTCAGACTGTGGGCTGTTTCTAGGTGATCAGGTCCCAGAACTTTTTCTCGAATTTCCAATACACGCTGTTCCAACTGAAGAGCTTTATCAAATTGGGCAAGTGCGTTGTAGGTAAAGGCCAAGCTACTCAAGCTTTGCGCAGTATCCAGATGATCTGGTCCAAGGGCTTTTTCCCGAATGGCCAGCGCGCGCAGTTCCAGTGGTAGGGCTTTGTCGTACTGCCCGAGTACACCATAGATTTGGGCCAGCCTGTTCAGGCTGAGGGCAGTGTCAGGGTGATCAAGTCCGAGTGCTTTTTCATACAAAGCCAAAGCACGAAGCTCTAGTTGCAACGCATTTTTGTGCTGAGCTAGATTTTTATGGGTCTTAGCCAAAATGCTCAAGCTTCCTGCAGTGATTAGATGATTTGGGCCGAAAGCCTTTTCGGCGATGTTCACTGCCTCTTGATCAAGGGGTAGCGCTTTGTGATATTGCCCTAACGCGCTGTAAGTAGCAGCTAAAGAAATTTGACTTGCTTGAGTGTATGGATCGTATGGACCTAGGGTTTTTTTACGGATCGCCCAAGCACGCTTTAGCAACGGAAGAGCCTTATCGTGTTGACCCTGATCGTTGAAGGCAGCTGCCACCAGCATTAAGTTGGTTGCAGTATTTGAATGGCTGGTGCCAAATACCTTTTCGGAGATTCGCAATAGTTTCTCGGCCGCCTCCAAGGCGTGCTGGTGTTGCCCTGCTTCTTTCGCAGCCGTGAATTCCTTTTGCAACCTGTCCCACTGCGGGTTGCCAAGCTGGGCGTGCACGGGCCCCCAACACAGAACCAGTAGCGCAGCCAAGGCAGCCATGCGCAAACGGTAGGCGAAGGAAGCTTTCATGTTGGGTGCGTTCGGTTTGTACGACTACGTGCTTTGCACAAAAACATCAAGCGTCTGAATCTTCGTCAAGGTAAAGGATACTGCTGGGCCAGTGGTGTGGATCGATGTTGCCAAGCGCATGCCTGATACGTTGTGCCAGTTCAGTCGGGCATGCGGCACCGGCCATGACGCGGTTAAAGGCCGTGACCACGGTGGGCTCATCTTCTCCAGCCCCGATGACCAGTTGCAGCCACTGCACAACCAATTCACCAAGGCCCATTTCGCGCAGTGCATCATAGGCAGCTGGCCACAGGGCCGGATTGAGTTGCAGCCATTTGGCAAAGCCCGCCGGTGTCCAGCCTTCATATCGAATGAGGTCCAACACACCATTCGGCTCGAATGCAATCCAGTTGTCGGCTGAGCGCTTTGGCAATTTGGGCATATCTTCAGCAGGCGCTGCAGCACCGGAGCCACGGCGCAAAAATGCGGGAATCTCAAAGTCGTCAAAGAGGCTTCTGCCGGCGTGTTGATTTGACGGGCCTGAACTTGGCCGCCGCCAGCAACTGGGCACACTTATATTGTCCCGTGCCGCCAGCACACTGCCCCGCCCGCCCCACCCAGCTGCCTGCATGTGTTTGACCTGTCTCAGTTCAGGCATGTCTGCAGCTGCTTCCCCTGGCGCACGTTCTTTCACCAGCACAAAGCTGGTGTCGTTTGTGACCAGTTGGTACTTTTCTGCCAACTCGGGCAACGGCTGTGTCAGGCACTGTGGTGCACCGGTCGCTTGTCTGCGCAGTTGTGTGTACCGGGTGTGCGCGGCCAGTCGGGCCAAGGTGTTGTGTTCATCGGCAATGAATGCCGGGCGCACCCGGGCCAGTTGCCGGGGTTCGGCCTCGTCTTCGACCACGCCCCACAACACCCATGTTTGCATCAATGCATCAACAGTGTGGGTTCTGTACCGCGCATACAGGTTGTAGTTGTCGCCATCGAACAGGGCTTTGGGTGTTTCGGTCTGCTCAAAGGGTTCCAGTCCTGGCGGTCCTTCGACACGGACTTGCGTGACCACCGGGCAACGCATGCGGTGATACAGCCGCAGGATGGCGGGTTCCACCTCTTCACCGGGTGCGACGAACTCGCAACTGCCCCCGGTTTCTTCCGCCAGCCGACGCAACAGGCCTTCTGCTGGGCTGGTGCCGATGCCCACCACAAACACACGCTGACCCGATCCCTTGGCGGTGGTGATGACTTCATCGACCGCGTGAACCTCCCCGTCGGTGACCAACAGCAGGTCTGCCTGGGTTTGGGCAGACAGCGCCAGTGTTGATGACAGGGCATGGGCCATTTCAGTGCCCCCAAGGTCAGCGCTGAGTTGTGACACCCACATTTGCGCGGCAGAACGGGTGCGGGGCAATACCTTCCACAGCGCCTTGCTGCGGTGTTCCACACGGTCTCCGAAACGGCTCAGGCTGAAGCGGTCGGTGTCGTTCAACTCCTCGACCACTTTGTGCAATGCCCGGCGTGCAGCCTGGATGCTGTCACCGGCCATGGAGCCCGAACAGTCCACCAGCACCTTCAAAGCGATGGGGGACGATGGCGGCAATGGCCAGTTGGGTGTGAAGCTGGCCATGACCACGGCCACCCCAGCTTCCAGCAGGTCCCAGGCAGCCAGCGCCTGAGACGGGTGCACCAAGTTATCGAACTTCAAGATGAAGTCACGGTCCAGCCAACTGGCACGGCCCAGGCGAACTTCCTGTGCTCTCGCCTGATTCGCGCCGACGGCTGGTAGCAACTGCAATTGGATGGGATGAGACGGTGAACCGATGCGGGCCATGGCCAATTCGCCTTCGATGTGCATGACCAAGTCAAACGGGTATTCGACTGTGGTGCTGGATTCGGGCACCGCATGTGGCTCGTAACCACCTTGTCTGACTGCATCTCCATACCGTGGTGCCAGGGTGGTGGGCAGTGTCAGGCGCAGGCTGCCCTGTTCGGGCTTGAGTACTTGGGCGTAGGTCAACCTGACGACGGCTGTCTCGTTGGCCAGCAGGTTGCCCAGTTCCAGGGTATGCATGCCATTGGGGCTGGCGGTCAACAGCAAGGCGGTGTGGCCTTCGGTCAGGGCTTCTTCATAGCACTCACGGGCAGCTGCCTTAGCGGTGACTTTGCCGTGCAGGCTTTCGCCGTTGAGCGTGACCTCGATACCCAGCAGCACGGCGCCGTGGGGCAGCGGGAAGGTGTAAACGACCTCCACGCTCCTGTCTTCAGCGTTCAGGTAAGTTTGCGCCAGGGTCATTTCAAGCATTCGGCCCACCACTCGGCCCTGGGCTTTGAGGCCTTGCAGAATCAGCTCATCGCCCTCTTTGGTGGTGCATTGGGTGTGTCGCATGGGGGAATCTTTTGGGTTGTCAAAAATGAGGAGGGACTGGGATGCGTCCCATTGATGAACAAGCCGGGCCAGTGAGTGGCTACGGCTTCGCTTTGTGGCGGCTGTTTACTCAATGCCGCCAGATGTGCTGCTTTTCAAACCGTTTTCCAACGGTGATGACGGCACCATCGGTGCTGCTCTGGACCAAGTAGCAGCGCAGGTACTCGGACATTCTTTTCAGCGGTGCGCTGCCTATCTCGCGCTCCATCTTGCGGATGCAATCTGACGAAAAATACCGGACCACGCCGCCGTGTCCATCGAACTGCTCGGCACCGTAATCAATGAGCCAGTTCTGAACCAGCGGTGGGATGCCCCTTTGTTGGGCACGGACGGCTGCGTGGTGTGTGCGCATGGCTTGCATGTTTGACTCC
>DDUQ01000094.1:0-131 GCA_002344885.1 Comamonadaceae bacterium UBA2334 | reverse complement strand
TGCGCCAAAAAGTCAGGGCTAGCATGAGCTGCAGCTATCTGAGTACGCTGGCGCAGTGGCACCGCATAAAAATCCTGACGGCAACTCTGGTAAATGAAACTGACGCACACTGGTGCTCTCAGCCAAAAACA
>DDUQ01000034.1 GCA_002344885.1 Comamonadaceae bacterium UBA2334 | reverse complement strand
CCCACCCGCGTGGCCGCCATCATTTTTGAGCCGGTGCAGGGCGAAGGCGGGTTCAACCCGATCCAGGCCGAAGCGGCGAAGTGGCTGCGCCAGCTGTGCGACCAGCACGGCATCGTACTGATTGCCGACGAGGTGCAAACCGGCTTTGCCCGCACCGGCAAGATGTTTGCGTGCGAGCATTTAGGGCTGCAGCCCGATCTCATCACCATGGCCAAGAGCATGGCAGGCGGCACCACGCTGTCTGCCGTGTCGGGCAAGCTGGCCATCATGGATTCGCCCAACCCCGGTGGACTGGGCGGCACCTATGCCGGCAACCCGCTGGCCGTGGCCGCCGCGCATGCCGTGCTGGACGTGATGGCCGAAGAACAGCTGTGCGAACGCGCCGCCGTGTTGGGCGAGCGCCTGACCACCCGGCTGAACGAGTGGGCCGAAACGCGCCCCTTCATGGCTGACGTGCGCGGCCTGGGTGCCATGGTGGCCTGCGAATTTGCCGACCCCGCCTCCGGCGCGCCTGATGCCGACAAGACCAAGCGCGTGCAAACCGCCGCACTGAAGGCCGGGCTGCTGCTGCTGACCTGCGGCGTGTACGGCAACGTCATCCGCTTCTTGTTCCCGTTGACCATTGAAGACGCGGTGTTCGAAGAAGCGATGGGCATCTTGCAAACCGCGCTGGACGCGTGAGCGTTTTTTCAAGGTATTTTTGTGCTCCACCGCTTGTTTGACAAGCGTAGGAAGCTATACAAATCGTATAAACGGGTCACCCCATGAACCTGCAAAGCCACCTCACTGCACTGCATGAACAGGGGGTGCACTCGGTGTTGGCCCAGTTCACCGACCTGTGGGGCACGCCCAAGGGCAAGCTGGTGCCTTTGCAACACCTGGCCGACCTGGTGCACACCGGGGCCGGATTTGCCGGGCCCAGCATCTGGGGGACGGGCTTGCCGCGCATGGGGCCGCGCAGCGAATACTACGGACGGGTGTTGCCTGAATCGTTGCAGCCCCTGCCTTATTGGCCCGGTGTGGCGTATGCGGTGTGCGATGGGTTTGCGGGTGGGGTGCCACTGGCCACGTGTTCTCGCCAGACCCTCAAGCGACAGGTGGCGCGCCTGGCCGAGCGTGGTTGGACGCTGTGGGTGGGTGTGGAGCCCGAGTTCTTTTTGCTGCAAGCCGACGCACATGGGCGCTGGCAACCCGCTGACTCGGGCGACCGCCTGCCCAAGCCCAGTTACGACATCGCCACCCTGCAGCGCCAGGGGGGCTTGTTGGACGACTTGCGCCAAACCCTGGTGACGCTGGGCTTCGAGCTTCAGCAGATCGACCATGAAGATGCCACGGGCCAGTGGGAAATCAACTACCGGCACGACCATGCGCTGGCGGCGGCGGACCGGTTTCAGTTGTTCAAGCTGGCGGCACAGGCTGTCGCCCAGCGGCACGGGCAGGTGTTCTCCTGTATGCCCAAGCCCTGGGCGCAGGCGCCGGGCAGCGGGCTGCACTTTCACCTGAGCCTGACGGATGCCGAGGGCCGCGCTCTGATGGCCGATGCCGACGGCCCCATGGGCCTGTCTCCCCTGGGCCTTCGGTTTGCGCAAGGGCTGCTGGGCCATGCCGACTCACTGGCCGCGTTGTGTGCGCCGACGGTCAACAGCTACCGCCGCCTGTCGGCAGGCCCCAGCGCCAGTGGCACCACCTGGGCACCGGTCTGGAAGGCCATGGGCGACAACAATCGCACCTGCCTGCTGCGCACGGTGGCAGGGCGTCTGGAGTGGCGCTTGCCTGACCCCAGTTGCAACATCTACCTGGCGTTGTCGGGCGTGCTGGCCGCGGGCCTGGCTGCGGTGGATGACCTGTCCACACCCTGCCCAACCGCCTGTGAAGACGACCTGTACCAGCGCCATGCCAGCGGCTTGTCGATGCCCGATCGGTTGCCACGCGACCTGTGTGCGGCTGCCGATGCGCTGCAGGCCGACACGGTGCTGACGCAGGCGCTGGGCACCGAGGTCAGCGAGCAGGTGCTGGCGCTGTTGCGCCTTGAATGGTCGCAGTGGCAGGGCCACATCAGTGACTGGGAACTGGCGCGTTACGCACAACGCGCCTGAAGGCTTGGCCTCATCGCTTCGGCAAGTCCATGTTTGCCGTATAGGGCCGGCAGTTCACGGCAAGCAGCGCTTCGGGTGGCCAGACCTAGGGTTTTCAAGGGGCTGTCAGGGGGTGGTTTGTCATCCGTTTTTCGACGCTTGTGCCTATGATGTGTCTCCCGCGCTGTTGCTGGCGGCCGGTGGTGCTTGTGGTCGCCAGCCGGTGACACATTGAAGGAGTGGTGATGGGACTTCAGAGCTTGGGCATCCGTGCGCGCATCACGGCAGGTTTGTCGGTGATCCTGTTGTTGGCCGTTCTGAGCAGCGCCTATGCGCTGATCCGCAACGATTCCGTCAAGTACGAGGCAACGGAGGTGGCAGCGTCGTGGATTCCGGCCATCGAGAACCTGGGGCACATGAAAGGCTATGTGGCTGAACATTACCTGATGGTCAGCGACAGGGTGGCGGGCCGTGATGCCGCCAGCGAAGCCGCAGCGTTTGCGCAAGGCCTCCAGGCGCTGGAGGGAAAACTGGCCAAGGCGACGGAGGTTTATGCCGCCACCCTGCTGACCTACGCTGCCGGGGATCCGCAGGCCGATGTCGAGAAGGCGCTTTATGCCGATTACCAGGCCAAGCGCGACGCGTATCTCAAACAGGCCCGTCTGGCGCTGGAGCGTTTGGGGCAAGGCAATGATGCTGATGCGGTTGAAGCGGCACGCCGGCAGTTCGCTGACCAGGCGCCTGGTCAGTTTCGCAGTGCCTACGGTGCCATGGAAGCCATCCTGAAATTCAATCTGGAAGGGACGGCGGGTGCCGCTCAAAAGGTTGTGAGTGTGGTCGGTGACACCGAGAAGGTGAACCTGCTTGCCCTGGCCGTCATCGTGCTCACGGGTGCAGGGCTCATCTGGTACATCCCCGGTACCGTGACGCGTCCGGTTTCGCAGGCTGTGGATCTGGCGCAACGCATTTCGCAGGGTGACTTGACGCGTCCGTTGCAGTCACACGGCAGTGACGAGTTGGGTCAGCTGCTGGAGCACCTTGAGCACATGCGTACCCAACTGGTCACGGTGGTCAGCCAGGTACGGCAGGGGTCCGAGAACGTAGCCCATGCCAGTGCCGAGATCACACAGGGCAACCACGACCTGTCTGCCCGGACCGAAAGCCAGGCCAGTGCGCTGGAGGAAACGTCAGCCAGCATGGCCGAAGTGGGCAATGCCGTGCGCCAGAACGCCGATGCCGCGCGCCAGGCCAACCAGTTGGCCATCACGGCCTCGGAAGTGGCCACCCAGGGCGGCACCGTGGTGGGCGAGGTGGTCGATACCATGAAAGGCATCAACGCAGCGAGCCACAAGATTGCCGACATCATCGGTGTGATCGACAGCATTGCGTTCCAGACCAACATCCTCGCGCTGAATGCTGCCGTTGAAGCCGCCAGGGCGGGTGAGGCCGGGCGAGGCTTTGCGGTGGTGGCCAGCGAGGTGCGTTTGCTGGCGGGGCGCACGGCCGAGGCGGCCCGGGAAATCAAGGGGCTCATCGGTGACAGCGTGCAGCGGGTGGAGCGCGGGACCACGCTGGTCGACCAGGCCGGTTCGACCATGGAGGAGGTGGTGACCGCCATTCGCCGGGTGACGGACATTGTGGGTGAAATCAGCGCGGGCAGCAGCGAGCAGTCCATGGGTGTGGAGCAGGTTCGCGAAGCCGTGGGCCATATCGACTCGGCCACCCAACAGAACGCAGCTTTGGTGGAGCAAATGGCGGCTGCAGCATCGGGGTTGACTGCCCAGGCCAACGAGCTCGTACAGGTCGTCTCCGTGTTCAAATTGGCATCGGACAACCGGGGTTGACCTATTTTGCGAAGCAGTGCACATGACCATGCAGCCTGACAACTCACCCGACGAATTCCTGTTTGCCGACGAATCTGCCTCAGAGCATGCAGATGGCGCTCTGTCGCTCGGTGCGCCGCGCATCTGGACCGTCATGGTCATCGACGACGATGCCGATGTGCATCAGGCCACGCGCTTTGCGCTGGAGGGTGCTGTGCTGTTCGAGCGCCGCATTCAACTGATGCATGCCCATTCCGCTGCGCAGGCTCGCGACCTGTTGATGACCCAGCCCGACATTGCCCTGGTGCTGTTGGATGTGGTCATGGAAACCGCCGATGCGGGTTTGCAGCTGGTGGATTTCATCCGCAACGTGTCGGGTCACCGGACCTCGCGCATCGTGTTGCGAACGGGGCAGCCCGGTTATGCCCCCGAGCTGGAAACCCTGCTGCGTTACGACATCAATGACTACAAAACCAAGTCCGAGCTGACGCACCACAAACTCATCACCACAGTGGCCGCTGCGCTGCGGTCGTATGACCAGCTTTGCACCATCGAGGCCAGTCGGCGTGGCCTGGAGCTGATCGTCCAGGCCAGTGGCGCATTCCTGGAGCCGCAGGGCCTGAGCAATTTTGCTGCGGGTGTCATCACACAGATGGCGGCCATTCTGGGTGTGCGCCCCGAGGGTCTGGTGTGCGCCCAGGGTGAGCGCAACGGTGGTCAGTACCGGGTGCTGGCGGCGGCGGGACACTACGCCCCCCTGATCGACCAGCCCTTGGACGCCCTGTATGACCAGCGTGTGTCGCAGCTGTTGCGGCAATGCCTGGAGGAAGGCCGGTCGCAATACGGGCCGAACGAGTCGGTGCTGTACCTGGGTGTCAAGGGTGGCCTGGACATGGCCGCCTTCGTCAGCAGCAACCAGGTGTTGAGCGAGGTCGACTGCAGCCTGCTGGACGTGTTCTGTGTCAACCTGAATGCTTGCCTGCGCAACCTGGCGCTGGTGCAGCGCCTGCACACCGAAGCGTATGTCGATGCCTTGTTGCGCTTGCCCAACCGCACCAAGTTCATCGAAGACATCAACCAGGTCATTCAGACCGGCCCCGGTGGGCACAGTGTGGTGCTGGTGGATGTGGATGACTTTGCCAGCGTGAACGACATGATGGGCCACGCCTATGCCGATCTGTTGCTGCACGCCATTGCGCACCGGCTCAAGTCGCTGCTGGCTGCTGACATTGTGCTGGCCAGGGTGTCGGGCAACACTTTTGGTCTGCTCGGCCTGGCCGACAAGGTGGCGCCCAAGCGTGTGCTGGCCATGCTCCAGGAGCCGCTGCAAGTGGCCGGCCAGCCACACCGCATATCCGCCACATTGGGGGTGTGCCACCTGGACGACACCTCATCTTCGGGCGCAGATTGGTTGAAAAATGCGAGCATCGCATTGAAGCAGGCAAAGCGAGAGAGCCGTGGACAGTTCGTATTTTTCTCCAAAGAGATGGCGTCACTCGCGCGCAGCCGTGCCCAGTTGCTCAGCAACCTGCACACCGCCTTTGACCAAGACAGGTTGTTCCTGGCCTTCCAGCCCCAGGTTGATTTGCAGACGCAGGAGCTCATCGGTCTGGAGGCACTCATGCGCTGGCGCGGTGACGACGGGCGCATGGTGCCGCCCGACACGTTCATACCCGTGGCAGAGCAGTCTGGCCTGATCATCAGCCTGGGCGATTGGGTGATGCAGACGGCTTGCCTGACCATGCGCAGGTTGCTGGCGATGGGCATGGCACCCAGGCGAATGGCGGTGAACGTGTCGGTGGTGCAGTTCCAGAGCCCGGGTTTTGTCGAACGCGTGTATGCGGCGCTGGCCAGTGCCGACCTGACGGGTGAACAACTGGAGTTGGAAATCACCGAATCTGTGGCCATGTTGGGCGCGGGTGTGGTGGAACCCATCCTGACCACACTGCGCGAACGCGGCATCTCGGTGGCCATCGACGACTTTGGCACCGGCTATTCATCGCTGGCCTACCTGGAGCGTTTGCCGCTGGACCGCATCAAGATCGACAAGGCGTTTGTGTACCAGCTCAGCACGCCAGGAGGGCCTCGCATTGCCGAAATGATCACCCAGCTGGGTAACAAACTGGGTTTGCGCGTGCTGGCTGAAGGCATCGAAGACGATGCCACCTGGCGCGCTTTGCAAGACATGGGTTGTCACGAGGGGCAGGGCTACTTCATTGCCAAGCCGATGGAAACAGCTGTGCTCACCGACTGGTTGGCCAATCGCAGGTCGTTGCAGGTAGCGGGTTCAGGAGGCTGAACATGGTGTCCATTGACCCGACCCCGTCGCACCCCTCTCGCAGGCAGGCGCTGGCCCGGTTGGGCCAGGCAGCATGTGTGGGGGCGTTGCCGTGGATGGCCTTGCAGGGTTGCAGCGGCCCGCCCGTCAAGTTGGGTTTTCTGGGAGGATTGACCGGGCCCACGGCCGACCTGGGGGTGGCGGGGCGTGATGCCACGCTGCTGGCCGTGGAGCAGCTCAACGCCCGGGGTGGGCTGCGAGGCAAGCCGGTTGAACTGGTGGCGTTTGATGATCGGCAGCAACCCAAAGCCTTGTCAGAGCTGGTGGATGGCATCCGTCAGGCGGGGTTGTCCGGCATGGTGGGTCCCATGACCAGCAGCGTGGCGGGGGCCTGGATTCCCCTGGCCAACGACATGGGGCTGACCACGGTGTCGCCCACCGTCACCAGCAGCGATTTCACCGGCAAGGACGACCAGTTTTTCCGGGTGTGTTCAACCACGCGTGAATATGCGCATGCCAGTGCCGAGTTCCACATGCGCCGCGCAGCATCCCGGCAATTTGCATTGGTGCGTGATGACAGCAATGCGGCCTACACCCGCAGCTGGGCACAGCATTTTTCCGATCGGGTGGTCGCATTGGGTGGTCAGGTGCTGCATCATGCGGTGTATGCCGGCAGCAACCGGGCAGAGGGCGTGGCAGTGGCGCTGGAGCAGGCCCTGGCTTACCAGCCCGATGCCCTGGTGATGGTGGCCAACGCCCGTGACACCGCATTGCTGGCACAGCTGCTGCGCAAGCAGGGCAGTGCGTTGCCCTTGCTGGCAGCCGAATGGGCCGCCACTGACCAGCTGCTGGCTTTGGGGGGGCGGTCGGTCGAGAAGCTGGAGGTGGCCCAGTATTTCGATCCCAACAGCTCCCAGGCCGCCTATGCGGGTTTTGTGCAGGCGTTCAAGGTCCGCTTCGGTCGGCAGCCGGGGTTTGCCGAGGTGGCTGGATTTGATGCTGCGCGTGTGATGTTGCACGCCCTGGCTGAACAGGGCTCGGGCGAGTCCCTGAAGCAGGTGCTGCTGCGCATCAAGCAGTTTGAGGGGGTGCAGCAGTCCATCGTGTTCGACCCGCAGGGTGATTCGTCCCGGCCGCTGTTCATGACCCAGGTTGTGAACGGGCAGTTCAACGTGGTCTCATGAACATTGCGCTCAAGCGGCTCTGGCAAGGTCCGCACTCGGTGCGGACTTGGCTCGTGGCGCAGTTTCTGGTGGTGGTGGCGGTGGCATCGGTCACCGTCGCGGTTCTGGTCACGCAGTGGCGTCTGCCTTTCGTCAGGGAGCAGGCACGGGCCGAGCAGGCGCGCGTCGCGGACATGGCCAGGTACCAGGTTGAGGCCCAGTTGGACCTTGCGCAGCGCCATGGAATGGCCATGGCGGGCATGGTCGCGCAGGGGCTGGAGCGTCCGGGTGTGCCGGAGGCCATGTTTGCCGCTTTGCGCGAACTGCCGGACCGCACCGACGAGGCGGCCACGGCATTTTTTCAGGGGGTGTACTGGCTGGACGAACAGTCTCATCTGAAGGACATGGCGGCCCGGGTGCCCGCTGGTACCACCACGGATCATTGGCTCGGTAATGATTTCAGTGGCTTGGATGTCGTCAGAACGGTTGGGACAACCCGACACTTGGTGTGGAGTGACCGGTACGTGTCTCCGGTGTTGGGTGTGCCGGTGGTGGCGATGGCGATTCCTGCCGGAGCCGGGTATCTGTTGCTTGAACTGTCGGTCGACCAACTTGCACGGTCGGCAACATCCAGCGCCGCGTTGGAAGGTTTGCTGGTGCTGGTCACCGACAGCCGTGCCGAGCTGATCGCCTCTCCCGACATGGCGCTGGCGCTGACCCGGACCAACCTGTCGCACTGGCCGGTGATGGCGCAGGCACTGGCTGGTCAGGCCATCCATGACGACATTGATTTCGCTGGAAAGCGTTTCACCGGGACCACACGGCGTCTGCCGCGCCTGGGCTGGCTGGTGTTTGCGGGCTTTCCCTCCTCTCAGGCGGAAGATGCTCGTCGGGCGGCCGGTGCGATCGCGGCATTCACTTTGTTGGTGGCCGTGAGCGTGGGCCTCTGGTTGTTCGCCCGCTTTGCGTCGGTGATCAAGCGCCGCATGCAGCGCGCCGTAACTTATGCACACACGGTGGCTGGTGGTCGTTATGGCGCCCCCGATTTTTCAACGGGCATCCTGGAGTTGGATGCACTGGACACCGAGCTGGGCAAGATGGCCCAAACCATCGAGCGGCGTGAACGGCAGTTGCGCAGCATCGTCGACACGACGCCCACGCTGGCCATCCAGTGGTTTGACCGTTCGGGTCGCGTGGTGGACTGGAACCCGGCGTCAGAACACATTTTGGGATGGACCCAAGCCGAAGCCCTGGGCAAACAGCTGGATGAGTTGATCTACACACCTGAGCAGCAGGCCGCTTTCATGGCCGTGCTGGCCGATATCGAGCGGACCGGCCAGCCCTTCGGCCCGTACGCAGGAGATGTGAAACACCGCAGTGGCGACACGCGAACCATTTTGTCCACCACCTTTTCGGTTCCCGATGTGGACGGCGGGCTGTTGTTCGTGTGCATGGATGTGGACATCACCGACTTGAAGCGCACAGAAGCCGCCATCCGTGCCAGCGAGCACAAGTTCAACCTGTTTTTCCAGGCCAGCCCGGTGGCCGTGGCGGTCATGGAGCGCAACGGTGGCCGGTTTGTGCATGTTGATGTCAACCAGAGTTGGGAGCGCCTGATTGGCCTGAGCAAGGCCGAAGCGGTGACCGAGCAGTTCAGGCTGTCGGACCTGTTAGAGAACAAGGACATCAACGCGGGCTTTTTGCAGCAGGTCGCGCCGGGCAATGTGGTCAACCTGGAGCAGTCGTGGCTCGTGTGCCCGGATGGCCGCCGCTTTCTGGCCGAAGGTGCCGTGGCACGCCTGACGATGGACGGGCGAGATCTGGTGCTGTATTCGTTGCACGACGTGACCGAGCCCTGGCGCATGCGCGAGGCCCTGCAAACGCTCAATGCCGAACTGGAAGACCGCATCGCCAAACGGACCGAGAAACTCACGCAGGCCAACCAGGACCTGGCAGAAGCGTTTGACCGGCTGAAAGAGACGCAGGAACGCCTGGTGCAGGCGGACAAGCTGGCTTCGTTGGGTGCGCTGGTGGCCGGTGTCGCACATGAAATGAACACCCCTATCGGCAATGGGCTGATGGCCGTGTCCACGCTTGCGCAACGGACAACCGAGCTGAAAGCGCAGTTGGCCACGGGGCTGAGGCGCAGCGATTTCGAGCGCTACCTTGAGCAGGTGGAAACGGCTGCCGACATTTCCACCCGGAACCTGGGCAGGGCAGCGGAGTTGGTGTCCAGCTTCAAGCGTGTGGCCGTGGACCAGACAAGCTCGCAGCGGCGCAGCTTCGATTTATCAGAGGTGGTGCATGAGATCGTGCTGACCTTGCAGCCCACCTTCAAGCGCACCGGTTTTAACGTGGAGCACGATGTGCCGCATGGCCTGGTGCTGGACTCGTACCCCGGCCCACTGGGCCAGGTACTGGCCAACCTGATTCAGAACGCGCTGGTCCATGCTTTCACCGGGCGCTCTGAGGGGCACATACGCATTGAAGCGCAGGCCTGGCGTGCAGACAGCCTGCAACTGACGGTGTCGGACGATGGTGTGGGTATTCCGCCTGAGCACCTGGGCAAGGTGTTCGATCCGTTTTTCACGACACGGATGGGTCAGGGGGGCAGTGGCCTGGGCATGCACATCGTGCACAACATGGTCACGGGTTTGCTGGGTGGCGAGATCGAGTTGGTTTCTGTCGTGGGCAAAGGGACATCGGTGGTCATCCGGTGCCCGCTGGTTGCCCCGCGGCAGGCGTTGGTGCCCGCTGCTGGCCGGTGAAGGCGGGCAGATGAGTGTGCGTTGTGTCAGTGGTCAGTTTGTTTCAACAAGGAGTTGACTTCATGGATGCAGAACAGAAAAAACATGTCATGGCCCTGGCCACAGGGTTCATGAACGGCACATTGGCCAAAGAGGCGTTTTATTCGAGCCTGACAGAGGCCATTGCCAAGGCAGTGGGCTGTTCGCGGGCGAGCCTCTGGCAATATGGCTCGGCCTTGCAAGACACGGCGGTGTGTCTGGACTTGTATGACAGCTCGGACAACCAGCACCATGCAGGTGCGGTGCTGCGTGAGGATGATTTCGGACCCTACTTCGAAGCCATGCGGCGCGACGGCATGATCGTGGCCCCGCAGGCCCGCTCACACCCGGCCACGTCGTGCTTCAACGAGCTGTACTTCGAGCCCAACGGCATCCACAGCTTGCTCGATGTGGGTATTCAGGTGGGTGGTGTGCCCTATGGCCTGTTCTGTTGCGAACAGGTCACGTTTGAAAACAACTGGACCCAAGCGCATGTCGACTTTCTGCGTTCAGTCGGCACGCTGTGTGGTATGGCGTTCAAAAAAGTGGCGGGCTGAGGGCAACCGGGCAGGCGTCTGCCCGCCAGGCGCAGGTCATTCGGCTTTTTTGACCGGGCAGGTGTTGATGCCCAGCACGGTGTACAGCGGGCACCAGCCCATCAGCCCGGTGGCCAGTGGCACGATGCCGATGTAGCCCCAAACAGGCAGTACGCCCATGATGGTCAGGCCGATCAGCGCGATGCCGACCACGATGCGCAAAATTTTGTCGATACCACCGGCGTTCTGTGTCATGGCGAATTTCCTTTGAGTTCAAGTGATGGAGGCGGTCAGTTGCGGGTGCGAATGCTGCGCGCCCCTGACAGGCGGTCACGCTGGTGGTTGCTGTTTCAACGGGTCACCACCGCGCTGATGCGAATTACAACGGAAGGCGCACAAATCTCACGTGACTTGGGTCACGCAGTTGCCGGTGGGCCCGGCTTGCGGTGCGGGGGCGGCGCTGGGCAGCGCGGCCACTCACGCGTCAGGGCCGGGTGCCCTGAGCGGCCAGTTGGCGCAGGGCTGCGCTGTCGCAGATGGTGATGCATTCGCGCGACAGGCTGACCCAACCCGCGCGCTCGAAGCGGTGCAACAGCCGGGTGATGATTTCGCGCACGGTGCCCAGTTCATCGGCCAGCAGTTGGTGGGTGGTGCGAACCTGATGACCATGACCGAGCAGGGTGGCGGCCAGTCGGCTGTCCAGGCGCTGAAAGGCCACTGCTTCGATCAGACCTGTCAGGTCGGCCATGCGGGCAGCAAACAGGCCCATCACATAGTCGCGGAAGACCTCATGGGCCAACGCTGCCCGGAAGGTGGGCGGCGGCATGATGGCCAGCCGGGTCGGCTGGGTGGTGATGCCCTGGGCACTGAACACCTGGCCTGCAAACAGGCAGGCTGAGGACACCAGACACATCTCGCCCGGCAGCACCCGGTACAACTCCAGTTCACGCCCGTTGGGTGCCGATCGGGAAACCCGCACTTCGCCGCTCAGCAGCAACGGGAAGCCCTGGCAGGTTTCGGTTTCGCGAAACAGCGCGGTTGCCACGGGCACCTCCATGACGGCCAGAGACGGTGCATCGGCCGGGGGAAACACAGCGGCCACCGCTGGGTACAGGGACTGCAGGTTGAGCCAGTCATCGGCTGCAAGGGTGGGTGTCATGGGCAAGGCTCAACTGGGCATGGGGTGGGGTGGGTGTTGGTGTGGGCAGTTGTCCACATCGGCCAGATGTTTTCATTTTGCATGAAGGGAACTTGATGCGGATCATGTTTCACGCGCAAGAATGGGTTTACAAAGTTGGCCCTGAACCCACAGAATGCGCCTTGCACCAAAAGTGCGCACAACCATTCATCCGAGAGACGATTGCCCATGAGAAACAACCAGCCCGTCACCCAACGTGAATACGGCATTGCAGAGGGTGTGACCCTCATGTCCACGACGGACACGGAAAGCCGCATCACTTATGCGAACAAGGCGTTTGTGGATGTCAGTGGTTTCGAGCGCAACGAATTGATGGGGCAACCACACAACATGGTGCGTCACCCCGATATGCCGCCTGCGGCATTTGCCGACATGTGGGCCACGCTGAAGGCCGGGCAGAGTTGGACGGCGCTGGTCAAAAACCGCCGCAAGAACGGTGACCACTATTGGGTGCGTGCCAACGCGGCACCCTTGGTGCGCAAAGGCAAGTTGCAGGGTTACATCTCTGTGCGGACCAAGGCGCAGCCCAAAGAGATTGAAGCCGCCACAGCCCTGTATGCCGACTGGCAGGCGGGCAGGGCGACGGGTTGGGCCTTGCAAAAAGGTGTTGTGGTGCGAACCGGGTTGCTCGGCGTGCTGACCGCTACCAAGACACTGTCCACGGCTGCCCGTGTGCGCCTGGGGGTGTGGCCGCTTTGGCCGTTGCTGATGTTGCTGGCCTGGGCGGTGGGCCTGTCTGGCAAGGGGCTGGGCCTGTTTGCTGTGGTGTCGGGCTTGCTGGTGCTGGCGGGTGCCTGGTGGCTGGAGCGACAGCTGGTGCTGCCCTTGAGGCAACTGGCCCAGCAGGCCTGCGCGGTAGCGGCAGGTCAGTTCGACCCGAGTGTGCGGCTGGACCGGGTGGATGACATCGGCATGGCGTTCCGTTGTGTCAACCAGGCCGGTTTGAACGTGCGCAGTCTGGTGGGTGATGTGGGGCCGCAGGCTGACGGCGTGCGCTCCGCCAGTCGCGAGATTGCGGAGGCCAGTCATGACCTGGGCGCACGTACCGAGAAATCGGCGGCCAGCCTCGAGCAGTCGGCTGCCGCGCTGGAGCAGATGACGTCCAGCGTGGCCCAGAGTGCACAGACGGCGGCAGAGGCCAAAAACCTGGCGTCTGAAGCAGCCAGTTCCGCCCAGGCGGGTGGCGAGGTGGTGTCGGAACTGGTGAACACCATGACGCAGATCAACGCCTCCAGCCGCAAGATCAGCGACATCATCGGTGTGATCGACGGGATTGCCTTCCAGACCAACATCCTGGCGCTGAACGCTGCGGTAGAAGCGGCCCGTGCAGGCGAGCAGGGGCGTGGCTTTGCGGTAGTGGCGGGCGAGGTGCGCAGCCTGGCTCAGCGCAGTGCTTCGGCCGCACGCGAGATCAAGACCCTGATCAACGAAAGTGTGGAAAGCGTGGGTGCCGGTGCGGCACAAGTGGAGCGCAGCCGCCACGCCATGAACGACATCGTGGACCAGATCCACAAAGTGGCCGATTTGCTGGCCGAACTCAACTCGGCTGCGCAGGAGCAGTCGCATGGCATTTCAGAGGTCAACATCGCCGTGGGCGAGTTGGACCGGACCACCCAGCAGAACGCCGCCATGGTCGAGCAGGCCTCTGCTTCAGCCGGGACTTTGCGTGACCAGTCGGTGCTGTTGTCCGACGCGGTGTCGGTATTCAAGTGATGGTGGCTGCAGCCTGACCAGGCGCGGTCAGGCATTCCATGCGGTGCAGGATGGCCAGTGCTTCGGCCGTGCTGTGGCCGCACAGGTCAGGTGCCGGCCGCAGTGAGCTGCACACGGCGGGTCGGCTCGGGTGACCGAACAGGCGGCAGCGCAGTTGCTCATCGAGTTGCCAGCAGGCGACGTTGGCGGGTTTGGGTTGTGCGGGTTGCCCGTCCAGTTGGGGAATGGGCGTGCTGATGGACGGTGCAATGCAGCAGGCGGCACAAGCGGGGCGGCAGTTCATGCGTGGGGCCGGTTGTGCTGCAGGCTGTCCAGGGCCAGCAACAGGCTGGTGCGGTGTTCGCGTGCCACGGTTTGCCAGGGCAGGTCGGTCAGTGCCCCTTCGATGGCCCACAACAGGTTGAGCGATGGGGCGGGTCGGGCCAGTTGTTGCTGGGCCTGCAGCACCCGCCAGTAGGCCTCGACCGAACCAACCGCTTCGAGGTCACCCAGCGTGTGAAGCGCTGCAGCGGACAGCATGCGCTGAGACGCTGCGCCCAGGTTGCGCAGCCTGGCAATCGGTGTCTGGGGTGGTGGCATGGGGGTATTGTCGGCGAAATTTGGGGCTGAACGGTACAATCGCGCCCTCCCATATTGATGAACAAGCTGCGGTTTTCGTAGCGTTTTTGGTCTTGAGTGTTCCCATGTTGTATCCCCAGATGTTTGACGTGATCGTGGTTGGTGGCGGCCATGCCGGTACCGAGGCTGCACTGGCTGCAGCCCGCATGGGCTGTGCCACTTTGCTGTTGAGCCACAACATCGAGACACTGGGCCAGATGAGCTGCAACCCCAGCATCGGGGGCATCGGTAAGGGCCATTTGGTGAAAGAGGTGGATGCGCTGGGTGGAGCCATGGGCATTGCCACCGATGAAGGTGGCATCCAGTTCCGCATCCTCAACAGCAGCAAAGGCCCGGCCGTGCGTGCCACGCGGGCACAGGCTGACCGCATCCTGTACAAGGCAGCGATTCGCCAGCGGCTGGAGAACCAGCCCAACCTGTGGCTGTTCCAGCAGGCGGTGGATGACCTGATGGTGGAAAGCGATGGCAATACCGACCGGGTGGTGGGCGCGGTGACACAGGTGGGCATCCGGTTCAGGGCGCGCACCGTGGTGCTGACGGCGGGCACGTTTCTGGACGGCAAGATCCACGTGGGCCTGAACAACTACGCCGCAGGCCGGGCGGGCGACCCACCGGCGGTGAGCCTGTCTGGCCGCCTGAAAGAGTTGAAGCTGCCGCAGGACCGATTGAAAACCGGCACACCCCCGCGCATCGACGGGCGCAGCATCGACTTTTCAAAATGCACCGAGCAGCCCGGCGATGGCATGCCCGGCTCCGGCACCGAAGACAAGCCGGTGCCGGTGTTCAGCTTCATGGGCCGGGCTGACATGCACCCGCGCCAGATGCCATGCTGGATCACCCACACCAACGAACGGACACACGACATCATCCGCAGTGGCTTCGACCGCAGCCCCATGTTCACCGGCAAGATCGAAGGGGTGGGGCCGCGCTATTGCCCCAGCGTGGAAGACAAAATCAACCGTTTTGCCGACAAGGACAGTCACCAGATTTTTCTGGAGCCAGAGGGGTTGACCACGCACGAGTTCTACCCCAACGGTATTTCCACCAGCTTGCCATTCGACATTCAGTACGAACTGGTGCGCAGCATGCCGGGGCTGGAGAATGCGCACATCCTGCGCCCGGGTTATGCCATCGAGTACGACTATTTCGACCCCCGTTCGCTGAAAAGCAGCTTCGAAACCAAGCAGATTGGTGGCCTGTTTTTTGCCGGTCAGATCAATGGCACCACGGGTTACGAAGAGGCCGCCGCCCAGGGCTTGTTTGCCGGTTTGAACGCTGCGTTGCAGGCGCGTGAGCTGGGCGGTGGCAACGACGCTGCCAGCGCGGCAGGTGCCATCACCTACGGCGGTGGGGCGTGGCTGCCCAGCCGCGACCAGGCCTACCTGGGGGTGCTGGTGGATGACCTCATCACCAAGGGTGTCACCGAGCCGTACCGCATGTTCACCAGCCGGGCGGAGTTCCGCCTTCAACTGCGCGAAGACAACGCGGATATGCGCCTGACTGAAGTGGGCCGCCAATTGGGTCTGGTGGACGACGTGCGCTGGTCGCTGTTCTGCAAGAAACGCGATGCTGTTTCACGTGAAACAGAGCGCCTCAAGTCCACCTGGGTCAACCCGCGCAACTTGCCGCAGCCAGAGGCTGAGCGGGTGTTGGGCAAGGCCATTGAGCGCGAGTACAACCTGTTTGACTTGCTGCGCAGGCCGGATGTGGACTACGGCGGGCTGATGGGCATGGATGAGGGCAAGTACGGTGCGGCCACGGTTGTTTCACGTGAAACACTGGGCGAGGACTGTGAGTTGCTGCGCGATCAGGTGGTCGAGCAGGTGCAGATTGCGGCCAAATACGCTGGCTACATCGAGCGGCAGAAAGATGACGTGCGTCGCGCAGCCCACTACGAACACCTGAAGCTGCCAGCCGATCTGGACTACATGCAGGTCACGTCGCTGAGTTTCGAGGCGAGGCAACGTCTGGCCAAGCACCGGCCCGAGACGCTGGGCATCGCGTCGCGCATGACGGGCATCACCCCTGCGACGATTTCGTTGTTGATGATCCACCTCAAAAAAGGTGGGTTCAAAGACTTTGTGGCTCAGCCGACCGAAGCGGGTGGTGTCTGATGGCGGTAGAGTCCGGCGTGGAGTTGGCGGCGCAACGTCAGCAACTGGCTGATGCCGCTGAGGCATTGGGTTTGGCGTTGACGACACAACAGTTGGATGTGTTGTTGGCTTACATGGGGTGGTTGCAGAAATGGAACCGGGTGTACAACCTGACGGCGTTGCGTGACCCGTCCGAGATGCTGACGCACCACCTGATCGACAGCCTGTCTGCGGTGGCTCCCTTGCGCCGCCACCTGGCTGCCCGCCAGGCGGCAGCATTAGCAGGCGGCGAGCCTGTTCCACTGACTGACCCGCGTGTGCTGGATGTGGGTTCCGGTGGTGGGTTGCCGGGCGTGGTGTTGGCCATTTGCCTGCCGGATGTGTCGGTGACTTGCGTGGACACCGTCAACAAAAAAGCGGCATTCATCCAGCAGGTGGCAGCAGCCTTGCGTTTGCCCAACCTGAAAGGCTTGCATGCGCGGGTTGAAACGGTGCAAGGTGGTTTTGATGTGGTCACGTCGCGTGCATTTGCGTCGCTGCGGGACTTCACTACCTGGTCCCGCCCGGCATTGGAACCCGGTGGCGTGTGGATGGCCATGAAGGGCAAGCACCCGGCGCAGGAACTGGCGGAACTGTCTGCCGATGTGTCGGTGTTTCACGTGGAACAGTTGCAGGTGCCCGGGCTGGATGCCGAGCGCTGCATGGTGTGGATGCGGCCACAGGTCTGACCTGTTGCCGTGAGCGGGCTTTTGCCTGGCGCTTGGACGGGACGAGGCAGGTGGATTGAGTCAACCGGATTGAGACTGGCAGATTGCAGCAGGCTGGTGACTGACGCATATTGCAACGACGATTCCAGCGTTGCCACTCCCGTAAACTCCGGGGTCTCGTTTCCTGTCCTGAGATCGGCACATTCATGTTCGGCATTGCAGATTACCCGGCGTTCGCGGCTGCGATCGTGTTGTTCCTGGCCATACCCGGTCCGGGCAACCTGGCCCTGATCACCTCCACTAGCAAGGGTGGGGTGCGTGGTGGTCTCGCGGCCACCATGGGCGTGATTGCCGGTGACCAGGTGCTGATGTGGATGGCGGTCGCCGGTGTGGCTGCGGTGCTGGCTACCTACCCGGCGGCTTTCCAGGTGGTGCAGTGGTTGGGTGCGGCCTATCTGGCCTGGCTGGGTTGGCGTATGCTGATGGCCAAGCCGGGCGATGCGCCGGGGCTGACCATCCGTTCGCGTGAATTCTTCCGCCAGGCGCTGGCCATCACCTTGCTCAACCCCAAGGCCATCGTGTTCTACATGGCGTTCTTCCCGCTCTTTGTCGATCCGAAGACGCACATGGGGCTGCTGACGTTCGGTGCCATGGCGGCAACGATTGCTGCACTCACGTTCGTCTACGGCCTGATCGTCACGCTGCTGACCTACCATCTGGCGGAGCGGCTGCGCGCAAATGCCCGCCTCACACAGGGGCTGCAGAAACTGGCCGGCCTGTGCCTGGTAGGCTTCGGCCTGAAGCTGGTGCTCAACAAATAAGCGCTGTACCGTACCTCACTGTCTCGATCTCCTTCGCCTGAAAGCGCCCAACCGACATGGCCAGAATCTATTGTGTTGCCAATCAAAAAGGCGGGGTGGGCAAGACCACCACCACGGTCAACCTGGCTGCCGGTCTGGCCAAAATCGGTCAGCGTGTGCTGATGGTGGACCTGGACCCTCAAGGCAATGCCACCATGGGCTCGGGGGTGGACAAGCGCCAGTTGGCCCATTCGGTGTACGACGTGCTGCTGGAATCGGCTACGGTGCGCGATGCCAAGGTGAGGGCCGAGAAGCTTGTTGCATCCGGTTGCGCCTACGATGTGCTGGGGGCCAACCGGGAGCTGGCAGGCGCCGAAGTCGAGCTGGTGGATGTCGAACGCCGAGAAAAACGTCTGAAGCTGGCCCTGGCCGAGGTGGAGGCCGACTACGACTTTGTGCTGATCGACTGCCCGCCCTCGTTGAGTCTGCTCACGCTCAATGGCCTGTGCAGCGCACACGGTGTCATCGTGCCCATGCAGTGCGAGTACTTTGCCCTGGAAGGGTTGACCGACCTGGTCAACACCATCAAGCAGGTGCACGCCAACCTGAACCGCGATCTGAAGCTCATCGGCTTGCTGCGGGTGATGTTCGACCCGCGCATCACCTTGCAGCAGCAGGTGAGCGAGCAGCTCAAGGGCCATTTCGGCGACAAGGTGTTCAACACCGTCATTCCCCGCAACGTCCGCCTGGCAGAAGCGCCCAGCTACGGACTGCCCGGTGTGGTGTTCGATCCGTCCGCCAAAGGCAGCCAGGCGTTCGTGGAGTTTGCCCAGGAGATGGTGAACCGCAGCGGGGGTGCCTGACACGGTGGGGACGGTGAAACAGTCGCGTGATGCACCAGGTTCGTCAAGTGGTCACCGTTTCTGAATAAAAAAATGGCTCTGCCGCTTTACGGACGGACAAATATTGCTATGAATGCTGATGTTTTCGCAGGCTACGACGTGAAAGTGCTGCCCGGCTGGCAAAGCAGCGGCCCGGCGCACTGGCAAAGCCGGTGGGAAGCGCTGCACGGTTTCCGGCGCGTGGAGCAGCACGACTGGATGCGCCCGTTGCGTGGCGACTGGCTCATCCAGTTGGAAGAGGCGGTGCTGGCCAGCACCCGGCCGGTGGTGCTGGTGGCGCACAGCCTGGGCTGCATCCAGACCGCCGCCTGGGCCAGCATCAGCCAGCAGACGCATCGCGTGCGAGCCGCCTTGCTGGTGGCTCCCGGCGATGTGGAGGCCCCAGGCCTGCGGGAGCAACTGCCCACCTGGCAACCGATTGCACTGCAACCATTGCCGTTTGCCAGCACCCTGGTGGGCAGTCATGACGACCCCTATTGCACCTTTGAGCGGGCGCAATCGTTCGCCACAGCCTGGGGCAGCCACTTTCAGGACCTGGGCCAGGCAGGGCACATCAATGCCGACTCTGGGCTGGGTGACTGGCCCTTGGGGCTGGCACTGCTGCAAGCCTTGCTGACGACCGCGCGACCCCAACCGCTGGACTGAGCCAGCCGTCAGTCGCAGCCCACACCCTCGCATTCCACCCTACACATTCGAAGGCACACGCACATGGCAACCTCCAAACCCAAAGGCCTCGGCCGCGGCCTTGAAGCCCTGTTGGGACCCAAACTGACCGACGCGCAGGACGCCGCGCAAACCGAAGTGGCCGACCAACCCGGCACCCTGGCGTTGGGCGACCTGGTGCCAGGCACCTACCAGCCGCGCACCCGGATGGACGAGGGCGCGCTGTACGAGCTGGCCGAGAGCATCAAGGCGCAGGGCATCATGCAGCCCATCCTCGTCCGTCGCCTGGACGAAGGGGACGGCCTTCAGCGCATGCAGGCGTTTGTGGCCGCGCAAGGGTTGCCGGCCGTGGAGCGGGGTGCCCGCGCGGTGTACGAAATCATCGCGGGTGAACGGCGCTTCCGGGCTGCCCGGCTGGCGGGCCTTGACAGCGTGCCTGTGCTGGTGCGTGACGTGCCCAACGAGGCCGCTGCCGCGATGGCGCTCATCGAGAACATCCAGCGCGAAGACCTCAACCCGCTGGAAGAGGCCCAGGGCCTGCAGCGGCTGATCCGCGAATTTGGACTCACGCACGAACAGGCCGCCCAGGCGGTGGGCCGTTCGCGCAGTGCGGGCAGCAACCTGCTGCGTCTGTTGAACCTGGCCGAGCCGGTGCAGACCATGCTGATGGCCGGCGACATTGACATGGGCCACGCACGCGCGCTCCTCAGCCTGGACCGCGCCACGCAGATCACGGCTGCCAATCAGGTGGCGGCCAAAAAGCTGTCGGTGCGCGAGGCGGAAAGCCTGGTGAAAAAGCTGGCAGCTGAGTTCGCGCTGACACCGCAAAAGCCGAAGAAAGAAAAGTCGCGCGACATCAAGCGCGTGGAGGACGAACTGGCCGACCTGCTGATGGCCAGCGTCGAAGTGCGTGTGAAAAAGCGCGTGAAGCGCCACGGGCGCGTGGAGGATGTCGGTGAACTGGCCATCGGGTTCGGCTCGCTCGAAGAGCTGAATGGGTTGATCGAGCGGTTGCGGGGGCATCACTGACGGGCCTGCCTCCGCGCTGGCAACCCGTCAAGGCAACACAGCTGGCGCGGCCAGGTACTGCCTCGACAGCCGTTGGAACTGACCACCGTCGGTCGTGATGTTGGTTTGGGTGAAGTGGCCCGGGCTGAACACGGCAGCCATGCCACCAGCAGCCACCAGTTCGTTGGCGCGGGTCAGGAAGTACTGGGTTCGGTTGTCGCGGAAGGCACCTTTCACACCGCCAGGGGTGTCTGATGGCACACCCTGCGGGGTTTGCCACCAGACGAGCGGCAGGCCCAGACCTTCATGAAAGCGGCGCGCGGTGGCAAAGTGCTCGGTGAATGTGGGTGAAGTCCGGTTGCTGGCATCCCACAGGTAAGGGGTGCTGCTGGCACGGTTGCACAGCGCATCTTCGGCGGTGAAGTTGGCTTCAAAGCAGCCCGCATCGCGGTCCAGGGTTTGTATGACCACAAAGTCGGCTTTGTCTGCCCCGACCTGTTTCAGGAAGGCGATTTCCTTGTCAGTGTCCAGTCCGGGCCAACCGGCCGGGGGGAACCCCACATAAGCGTTGGGAGCCTGGGTGCGCGCCATGTGTACCAGGCACTGGCCCATGCCCGCCACGGTGTCGGTCAGGTGGGCACAGTCCGGGTTGACAGACTTGACCAGTGCTGGTTGCCGCGTGGCATCGGTGCTGCCGGAAATCAGCCGGTCCTGCTGCGCATAGCCCCACAGATCAGGCTCGAAGTTCACCAGCACCGGCTTGCCATAGGCTTTGATTTTCTGGAACATCAGCCGCACGTTGTCCCAGTAGGGTGTCATGAAGCGTGCGTGGCCTAGCCCAAAGATGTTGCCGTCGCCCCAGGTGGCCATCTGGTACAGCGTGTACATGGGGATGGCGCCCACAGCATCGGAATCGCGTGCAGCTTCGGTCACGTAAACGCCACCACCAGCGCCCCAGCGGTCCCAGGAGTACTGGCCATCGACGTTGACGTTGGTCAGGTAGTGGTCTTTGATGTCGATTTGCAGGTTTTGGGCCTGGATGTCTGACAGAGCGGTATCGCCCAAGCCAATGAGCAGGCGTTTGGGCTTGTTGAGCGCCTGGGCAAAGGCGCCAGGGCGCTCATTGAGAGGGAAAGACGAGACGGGTGCTGGTGCTGGTGCTGGTGCTGGTGCTGGTGCTGGTGCTGGTGCTGGTGCTGGTGCTGGTGCTGGTGCTGGTGCTGGTGCTGGTGCTGGTGCTGGTGCTGGCGCTGGCGCGGCCGAGCCCCCGCCGCCACATGCTGCCATTGCACTGGCAAGCAGTGTTGCGCTGAAAAGCGCCTTCAATGTTCGGAGGTGTACAGGCGTTTCGACGGGCATGTGGTGGCTCCTTTTTCGGTGAGGCGTGGGCATCTGGAATGGATTGTGCGACAGGTTTGTGACTGTGTACGTGGCATTCAGTTCACCATTTTGTCAACCGCTACACTTTTGCACATGACCCGCTTCCGTCCTCTTGTCATGCGATGGCCGCTCTCAGCCCTGTGGGTCTGGATGCTGGCATGGGGTGCGTTTGTGGGCAGCCGGCTGCTGCAGCTGCCCTTGCATCCGGCCTGGTTGCTGGGGGTCGCGGTGGGGGTGGTGGGCAGTGCGTGGGCCACCACCCTTGTGCGGCGTGCGGTCATGGCCTTGGGTTTCCCGCTGTCCTGGTGGTTGATGACGGGTGCGGCTGGCACGTCTGTGTTGGCAGGCATGCCCGCTTGGGGCTGGCTCGTGCCCCTGGCGTTGGCGCTGGCGCTGTACCCGCCTGCTACCTGGAAAGACGCGCCGCTGTTCCCCACGCCGCGAGATGCGCTCGATGGCTTGGGTGAGCAGGTGCCGCTGCCGTTGGCCGGGCATGTGCTGGATGTCGGGTGTGGCGTGGGTGACGGTTTGCTGGCGCTGGAGCGCGCCTACCCCGAAGTGCATTTGCACGGGGTGGAGCACAGTTGGCCGTTGCGCGTGGTGTGCGGCTTGCGCGCCCGCCATGCCCATGTGCGCCAGGGAGACATGTGGGCACACGACTGGTCTCGTTACGACATGGTTTACCTGTTTCAGCGACCGGAGACCATGCCCCGCGCCTGGGCCAAGGCGCGGGCCGAACTTCAGCCCGGGGCTTGGCTGGCCAGCCTGGAGTTTGCGGTGCCCGACGTGTCGCCCACCGTTTCCTGGTCATGTCCGGATGGGCGGACCGTGTGGTTGTACCAGCAACCGGATGCCTGAAAATATAGCTGACTGTTCAATGCAGGCAAGCGCAAGCAGGCATTTTTACTCAAATTCTGGAGCTGCCAGCTTCACAGGCTGAAGATTTTCCCCGGATTCAGGATGTTGTCCGGGTCCAGCGCGTGCTTCACGGCGCGCATCATGGCCACGCTGGCTTCGCCCGCCTCGTCCACCAGAAAGCCCATTTTGTGCAGGCCCACACCATGCTCGCCGGTGCAGGTGCCGCCCATGGCCAGGGCGCGGGCCACCAGCTGGTGATTCAGGTGCTCGGCGCGGGCGCGTTCGTCGGCGTTGTCGGGGTCGATCAGGTAGCCCATGTGGAAGTTGCCGTCACCCACGTGGCCCACCAGGAAGTAGGGCAGCCCGGCGGCATCGGCTTCGGCCACGGCCGTCAGCACCGCGTCGGCCAGGCGGCTGATGGGTACGCAGGCGTCGGTGGTGATGCAGCGGCAGCCCGGCACGCTTTGCACGGCGGCAAAGTAGGCGTTGTGCCTGGCGGTCCACAGCCGGGTGCGGTCTTCCGGGGCGGTGGCCCATTCGAACGATTCGCCGCCGAACTCGGCAGCAATGTCCTGCACCAGCTCGGCTTGCTCGTGCACACCAGTCGGTGAACCGTGGAACTCCATCAGCAGCATCGGTGCCTCGCGCAGGCCGAGTTTGCTGTGGGCATTCACCGCACGCACCGTGGCCGCGTCGATCAGTTCACAGCGGGCAATCGGGATGCCCATCTGGATGATCTGAATGGTGGTGCGCACGGCCGCTTCGATGCTGGGAAACTGGCAGGTGGCCGCCGAGATGGCCTCGGGCAGCGGGTAGAGCTTGAGCGTGACCTCGGTGATGATGCCCAGCGTGCCCTCGCTGCCCACCATCAGCCGGGTCAGGTCGTAGCCCGCGCTGCTTTTCTTGGCGCGGGTACCGGTGCGGATCACGTTGCCCTGCGCCGTCACCACCTCCAGCGCCAGCACGTTCTCGCGCATGGTGCCGTAGCGCACGGCGTTGGTGCCGCTGGCCCGGGTGGCCGCCATGCCGCCGATGGACGCATCGGCCCCGGGGTCGATGGGGAAGAACAGGCCATCGGTTTTCACGGCTTCGTTCACGGCCTTGCGTGTCACGCCAGGCTGCACCGTCACGGTCAGATCTTCGGCATTGACGCTCAGCACCCGATTCATGCGGGCCACGTCGATGCTGATGCCGCCCTGCACTGCCAGCAGATGCCCTTCCAGTGACGACCCAGTGCCGAACGGAATCACCGGCACCTTGTGGGCCGCAGCCAGTTTGACGGCGTCAGCCACATCTGCCGTGCTTTCGGCAAACACCACGGCGGCAGGAGGGGGCACGTGGGTGAACGCAGATTCGTCCCGCCCGTGCTGTTCGCGCACGGCCAGCGCGGTGGAGCATTGGGAGGCGAAGCGTGTTTTCAGGGCCTTGATGAGCGCCTCAGGCACCTCGCGGCGGGGTGTGTCGGGCAGCCAGGCGGCTTGTGGGTCTGGGGCATTCATGGGCAACCTCGTTTGAAAACACGATAATCAAAATCCATTATCCCGCCGACTTGGCCAACTCGCTCCACGCCACATGTTTGACCGCTTTCATGCCTTGATCGTCGATGACCAGGATCTCATGCGTTCGGTCACGGCGGGCCAGTTGCGCGCCATGGGCTTTGCCAAAGTCATCAGCGCCAAGAACGGGGCCGATGCCCTGAAGCTGTTGCAGGCACAGCGGATAGATGCGGTGCTGTCCGACTGGAACATGCCTGTCATGAACGGCGTCGAGCTGTTGCGTGCCGTGCGCGCAGACAGCAAGCTGGCGCACATTCCCATTCTCATGATCACGTCCGAGACCGAGCGCGGACGCATACAGGACGTGATCACTTCTGGCGTGAACGGTTTGCTGGTCAAGCCGTACAACGCGGGGCAATTGCGTGACCGGCTGGAGCGGATACTCTCGCCTGCCGCGCGTTCAAACAACAAAACATTGGTTCAGCGCCGCACGGATACCGGTCCGCATGGCGATGACCAGCTCGATTCGCCCACCCTGGCCCCCCCGGCGAGGGTGCTGGTGGTGGACGACAACGCCACCAGCCTGTCGGTGCTTGACCGGCTGTTCCGCGACGACTACGAGGTGCTGACCGCCAACCGGGGGTCGGCCGCGCTGGCGCATTGCCGGGTGGGCAGCATGCCCGACCTGGTGCTGATCGACGTGCAGATGCCCGAGATGGATGGTTTCGAGACGGTGCGCCAGATGCGCGAGCTTCCGTTGGCCGCCGACATCCCGGTCATTTTTGTCACCGCCGACACCAGTGACGAGGCCCGTCGCAAAGGCATGGAGTTGGGTGCGGTCGATTTCGTGACCAAAAACACCCCGCCGCGCGAACTGCGCCAGCGCGTGCGCAATTTTTTGCGGTTTGTCGAACTGCGCAAGCAGCTGCAGTCCGAATACGACACCATGATCGAAAACGCCCGACTGCGTGAACAGGTCGAAAACATGACCCGACACGACCTGAAGGGCTCGCTCAGTGGCATCGTGGGCATGGTGACGGAGCTGGCCGATGACGATGCCATGCCCGCGCAGTTCCAGGGCAAACTCAGCCTGGTGCGCGAAACCGCCAGCCACGCCCTGACGTCCGTCAACATGGCCGGCGAGATGTACAAGATCGAAACCGGCCGCTACAAGCTTGCGCCGCAACCTGTGGCCATCGGCGATTTGCTGCGCAGCCTGGCCGAAATGTCCCGCGCGGCGTTTGCGCACAAGGAAGTGGGCGTGGTGGTCGACACCGATGTGTCGGTGGGTCAACCGCTGCCGCTGGCCTTGGGCGATGAAACCCTGTGCCACTCGCTGTTCAGCAACCTGATCAAGAATGCCTGTGAGGCCGCACCTGCGCGCTCCAAAGTGACCATCACGCTGCGCGACACGGCGCTGGTCGACCAGCCCCTGCGCGTCACCGTGGAAAACAAGGGCACGGTTCCGCTGGAAATTCGCCAGACGTTTTTCGACAAGTTCGTCACCCACGGCAAAAAGGGCGGCACCGGTGTGGGGACGTATTCCGCCCGCATGCTGGCCAAGGCGCAAGGCGGCAAAATCAAGATGAGCACCAGCGACCAGGACAACCTCACCACGCTGACCGTCTGGCTGCCGCGTCAACCCGGTGGCGGGGACGGTACGCTGGCTGCTCTGTCTGCAGACGGTGCCACCGGTTGACATACGGGTCACCGGGCTGGCCCGCCAGCCTCTTTTTTTCAGCAACATTCGAGACCGCAGCACATGGGCAACCGACTCACACAAATCGCCACCCGCACGGGTGACGCCGGCACCACCGGCCTGGGCAACAACCTGCGCGTCAGCAAAAACAGCCTGCGTGTTCACGCCATGGGCGATGTCGATGAGCTCAACAGCCACATCGGCGTGCTGCTGTGTGAAGACATGCCGCAGCCTGTGCGCGATGTGCTGGTGGAAATCCAGCACCAGTTGTTCAACCTGGGTGGCGAGCTGAGCATCCCGGGTTTCGAACTGCTCAAGCCCGAGGCGGTGCTGGCGCTGGACGAAGCCCTGGCCGACTTCAACGAACCCTTGCCCCGTCTGCAGGAATTCATCCTGCCGGCAGGCACCCGCGCGGCGTCGCAGGCCCATGTGTGCCGCACCGTGGCGCGCCGGGCCGAGCGCGCCGTGGTGGCACTGGGCAACGAGGAAGCGCTGAACGACACCCCCCGCCAGTACCTCAACCGCCTGAGCGACCTGATGTTTGTGCTGGCCCGCACGCTCAACCGTTACCGCACCGACGGCACCACCGGCGACGACGTGTACTGGAAAAGCGAACGCATGGCGCAAGCGAAGGAAATTTGATGCCTTTTCGGCCTCTATCGCTTGATTTTGGAGCGATGGTTGCTATCGTTTATTGCGGCATGGCAGGGCTTGTCTGGGCCAACCCGGTGCCACCCGCCGCATCCACCCACCAGAAAGCACCGGCGGCCAAGCCGCCACGTGAAACCCGACTGCTGTGCAACGTGGTGTACCAACCGGCCGGCAGTGCCTGGTTGCGCGAGGTGGTGCTGGTGGACAGTGGCAAAGCCCTGCAGGCGATTCGCATCGACGGGGTGCCGGTTTACACCTTCATGCGCCAGGGCCCGGTGATCCGCACCGCGCTGGACAACGAACGCATTGAACTTGACCTGGCCCGCCCCGGCTGGACCAGCGATTTCCGGGGCCTTGCACAGGGCATGGGGCATTGCGTGGTCGAGGGTTGACGCACGCTCCCTCCCGACCTCAAAGCTCGTAGCCAGCAGCCTGTCGCACGTGAAAAACCCCCAGGCCGAATCGGCGAGGGGGCTGTTGGGGTGATCATGTCACCCATGGTGTCGTCAGGGCGGGCGGCCAACCACCCGGTCGGGCGTGTTGCCGCAGCGGAATCAGATGGACGCTTCGCCAGCGGCAATCTTGTGGGCGCGCAGGGCTTCGTTACCGGCCTTGCGCACATCGGCGCGGGTGTCGGCCGACGGTGCGTTGGCAAACGCCTGGCCGGTTTCACCGTTCACCTGCAGCGATGCAGCGCGTTCGGCACGGGTGGCGTCGCGCACATCGCTGCGGATGCTGGTCACGGTGGCAGTGGCGCGCACCTCGTCAGCGGCAGAGAATTCACCGCTGGCTGGGAAACCGGCGGCTTGTGCGGAGGCTGCTGCCAGGAGGGAGGCGGCAACAAAAGTGGCGTTGAGGATGGAACGGTTCATGATGCAAGTCCTTTCGGTTCAGTTTGACGTTTCGGGCTGGGCGGGCCACCTGTTGGCCCGTCTGGTTCCCGCCTCGGTGAGTCGTGTGTGTGTCTGGCTCATCGATGGGGTGAACTGTACTCTTGCTAAATCAAAAGAAAAATATCAAAATATTTGATTCATTTTTTCCAATAACGCAACAAATAGGCCCTTGAAACGGCGCCTGCACCCCCTATGGACCGATTGCTTTCCATGCGTGTGTTTCAACAGGTGGCCACCGAAGGCAGTTTCTCGGGTGCGGCACGCAAGCTGGACCTGTCGGCCACGGTCGTGACCCGGCTGGTGGTGGACCTGGAGGAGCACCTGGGCACGCGGCTCATCCAGCGCACCACGCGCCGCATGGTGCTCACCGAGGCCGGGCGTGTGTACCTGGACAAGGTGAACCCCATCCTCGACGCGATTGACGAGGCCCACGCGGTGGCCAGCGCACAGACTGACGAAATACAGGGCACGTTGCGGGTGCATGCGCCGCCGGTGCTGGCTGTGCACGTGCTGGCACCGCTGATCGCGGGTTTCCGCACCGAGTACCCCAACGTCGTGCTCGACATCGATGTGGATGCGCCGGCCAACCCCACGGTCGAGCAGTTCGACATCACCCTGATGGGCGCACCGTCTGACTTCAACGGCAACGTGGTGGCCCGCCCGGTGCTGGAGTCGTTTGGCATTCTGGTGGCCGCGCCAGCCTATCTGCAGCGAATGGGGGTGCCAAACGAACCAGCTGATCTGGCGGCCCACGAGGGCGCGCGCCTGCACATCGGCGGTGCCCGGCCTCAAGGCTGGAAGCTGTACCGGTCTGAAGGCGACAAGGGCGCGGCTGGGGGGCAAGAGGCGGTGGAGACCAGCATCCGGCCCGTGCTGTGGGCCAACCACACCGACACCCTGCTGCGAGCCGCGCTGGACGGGGTGGGCATCACGTCGCTGCCAGTTGAGCTGGCTATTCCGCACCTGTGCAGCCAGACGCTGATCCGGGTGTTGCCAGATTGGATCACCGGGCGGTTCACTTTGTTTGCGGCGCTGCCCAGCCGCCGCTTTGTGCCCCGTCGCACGCAGGTGTTCATGGACTACCTGATCCGGGAAACCCGACGGCGCATGGACATGGCCATAGGCGCGTGTTGACCACGCCTGCCCAAGCCCGGTTTTCTTCAGTCCTGCTGGCCCGACTGTCCGGGTGGCTGCGTCAGGATGGCCATGGTGATGCGTGAGACGCAGACCAGTTGGCCCGCTTCATTGGCAATTTCAATCGCCCAAACGTGTGTGGTTCGTCCCAGGTGAACCGGTTTGGCCGTGCCAGTGACCCAACCTGAGCGCACAGCGCGGAGGTGGTTGGCGTTGATGTCCAGCCCGACCGTGACGTGGCCGGGTGGCGACGCAAAGTAGGCACCGAGCGAGCCCAGCGTTTCGGCCAGCACCACGCTCACGCCACCGTGCAACAGGCCCATGGGCTGGCGGGTGCGAGCATCGACCGGCATGCGCGCCACCAGCCCGTCGTCCAGAATGGTATGCACCTCGATGCCCAGGTGCTCGACGGCCGTACCAGCCCCGGTGGCAGCAATCGTGGCCAGGTCGATGGGCTTTTGCCAGATGGTGGATGTGCTCATGTCATTTCAAATAAAAAATCATGCCCACCGCCCGATGGGCATGGTCAGAATGCTATGGATAGTTTGGGTGAATCAACCCGCCTTGCGGTTCAGCAGTGCATACAGCCCGATGGCGCCGAACGTGGCAGTACCGATGCCGCCCAGGGCAAAGTCGCCAAATTTCAGTGTGAATTCGCCCGTGCCCAGCACCAGGGTGATGGCCGCGACCAGCAGGTTTTTGTTGTCGCTGAAGTCAACCTTGTTGTCCACCCAGATTTTGGCGCCGGCCACCGCAATCAGGCCGAACACCACGATGCTGACGCCGCCCATGACGGCCAGCGGAATGGCCTGGATCAGCGCGCCGAATTTGGGGCTGAAGCCCAGCAGAATGGCCATGCACGCTGCCACCAGGAACACAGCCGTGCTGTAGATTTTGGTGGCGGCCATCACGCCGATGTTCTCGGCATAGGTGGTCACGCCGGTGCCGCCCACGCCGCCGCTGACCATGGTGGCCACGCCGTCGCCCATGAAGGCCCGGCCCATGTACTGGTCCAGGTCTTTGCCGGTCATGGCGGTCACGGCCTTGATGTGGCCCAGGTTCTCGGCCACCAGGATAATGGCCACCGGCGCGATCAGCAGCATGGCGTTGGCACTGAACACGGGGCTGCTGAAACTGGGCAGGCCGAACCAGGCGGCATTGGCCACGCCCGACAGGTCCAGCGGCTTGCCCAGCCCCATGCCGTTGGTCAGCACCGCGTAGATGACGCTGGCCACGATCAGGCCCATCAGAATCAGCAACCGCTGCACCATGCCCTTGGTGAAGACGGCCACCAGACCCACGCACACGAAGGTGATGGCCTGCATCCAGGCATCGAACCCGGTGGGTGCCATGTTCTTGATGGGGATGTGTGCCAGGTTCAGCCCGATGACCGCGACCACCGAACCGGTGACCACCGGTGGCATGAAGCGTTCGATCCAACCGGTGCCTGTGGCATGTACCACGGCACCGATGAGCGTGTAGACCAGTCCGCACGCGATGATGCCGCCCAGCGCCACGCCGATGTTGGCATTCGCCCCTGGCCCGGCATAACCCGTGGCCGCGATCACGACACCGATGAACGCAAAACTGGAGCCCAGGTAGCTGGGCACCTTGCCGCCGGTCATGAAGAAGAAGATCAGCGTGCCCACGCCGCTCATCAGCACCGCCACGTTGGGGTTGAACCCCATCAGGATGGGGGCCAGCACCGTTGCACCGAACATGGCAATCAGGTGTTGCACCCCCATGGCGGTGGTGGCTCCCCAGGGCAGCCGTTCGTCCGGGCCGATGACACCGCCAGCCTGCAGCGCGGTGTCGGGCTTTTCAGTCCATTGCATAAAACTCATGGTCAAGTTCCGTGAAAGTGAAGGTGGGGCGCATTCTGCGCCTGTCCGCAGCGGCGGTACAGGCCTTGTCAGGCTCCAGACAGTTTGTGCACCGTCTGTTGCTGTCATCTGCGCGTCACCCGGAGCGATCGGATGGCGGGTTTCGGGTGTTCTCCCGCTTGCATCCGGGCCCGCCTGGGCGGCACACTGCCTCGCCATGCATCACCCATCTGGCTCTTCTTCCCTTGCCCCGGAACAGTCCTGTG
Organism: Comamonadaceae bacterium UBA2334; assembly: GCA_002344885.1. Lineage (GTDB taxonomy): Bacteria > Pseudomonadota > Gammaproteobacteria > Burkholderiales > Burkholderiaceae_C > UBA2334. The sequence goes on along the minus strand of DDUQ01000034.1, from coordinate 5,007 downwards.
CCGTTCCCCCGTTTGTGCCCCGGCTGCGTCTGTACCAGGACTGGCTTCGCCAGCACCGCGGCCTGGTGTTTGACAGCTACGACGACCTGTGGCGCTGGTCTACCACGGATCTGCCGGCGTTTTGGCAAAGCATTTGGGACCACTTCGAGATGGATTCGCCGACGCCGCACACGGCCTTATTGCAAGGTGGCCCCATGCCGCATGTGCAATGGTTCAACGGTGCGCAGGTGAACTACGCCCATCAGGTCCTGCGCCACGCCGATGCCGCCCATGCGCTCGGGCTGCCAGCCATCGTGAGCGACAACGAGCGCGGCGAGGCACGCGAGCTGAGTTGGCCCGAGCTGCGCCGTCAGGTGGCGTCGGTGGCCCTGACCCTGCGTGAACTGGGCGTGCAGCGCGGAGACCGCGTGGCCGCCTACCTGCCCAACGTGCCGGAAACCATGGTTGCGTTCCTGGCCTGTGCCAGCATCGGTGCCATCTGGAGCGTGTGCGCCCCCGACATGGGCACCCCTGCCGTGCTGGACCGTTTCCGCCAGATCGAACCCAAGGTGCTGATTGCCACCGACGGCGTGTACTACGCCGGCAAGGCGCTGGACCGTTCGGCCACCGTGGAGGGTCTTCGTGGCGCGCTGCCCAGCGTCAGGCACCTGGTGCTGTTGCGCACCCCGCATGCACAGCAAAGCGTAGCTGACTATGTAGACTGGTCAAGCGCCAGCGGCAAAAAAGATGCTGAAACCTACGGTTTCGAACCAGACTGGTTGCCGTTCGACCACCCGTTGTGGATCGTCTATTCCAGCGGCACCACCGGCTTGCCCAAACCCATCGTGCACGGGCACGGCGGCATCCTGATGACGCTGCTGGCACTGAAGTGCCTGCACAACGACATTGGCGCCAGCGCCGACGCCAACAACCTCGGCGAGCGCTTCCACTGGTACAGCTCCACCGGCTGGGTGATGTGGAATGCCCAGCTGGCCGGGTTGGCCGGCGGCACCACGGTGGTGCTGTTCGATGGCAGCCCCGGTGGCAGCAAGGAGTCCCCGGACTGGACGGTGCTGTGGCGCTTCGCCGCCCGCCATCGGGTGACCTGGTTCGGTGCCGGTGCGGCGTTCTACGCCAACTGTATGAAGGCCGGGGTGGATTTGCCGATCCTGCAAGCCCAGGGCCACGACCTGAGCCGCATCCGCGCCTTGGGTGCCACCGGTTCGCCGCTGGCCGAAGACGTGCAGCACTGGGGGACCGAGCAGTTCCGCCGCCTGGGCACGCCTGAAATCTGGTGGTGCAACATCTCCGGTGGCACCGACTTCTGCGGGGCGTTCATCGGCGGCAACCGCGATCTGCCGCAGGTGCCGGGACAGATGCAGTGCCGCCTGCTGGGCTGCGCTGTCGAGGCGTGGAACGAAGAGGGCAAGGCCGTCGTGGGCGAAGTGGGTGAACTGGTGTGCACGCAGCCCATTCCGTCCATGCCGCTGTACTTCTGGGGCGACCAGAACCATGCCCGCTACCTGTCGAGCTATTTTGATACCTACCCAGGTGTTTGGCGCCACGGCGACTGGCTGAAGGTGGGTGCCGACGGGGGCTGCATCATCTATGGCCGCAGCGACGCCACCATCAACCGCCATGGCCTGCGCATGGGCACCAGCGAGATCTACAACGCCGTCGAGGCCTTGCCCGAAGTGCTCGACAGCCTGGTGGTGGACCTGGAGTATCTGGGCCGCGAGAGCTTCATGCCCCTGTTCGTGACGCTGCGCCCCGGGCTGATGCTGGATGAGCCACTCGTCGAGCGCATCCGTGCGGCCATCCGCCAGGCCTTGTCACCGCGTTTTGTGCCTGACGACATCGTGGCCGCACCCGACATTCCCCGCACCCTTTCCGGCAAGAAGCAGGAACTGCCCATCAAGAAGCTGCTGCTGGGCCAGGACCTGAGCAAGGTAGTCAACCGCGATGCCATGGCCAACCCTGACTGCCTCGCGTGGTACGGGGCATACGCCCGTTCGCGCCACCCGCATGCGGGTGCGCCTGGCGGATGAGCGGTTCGGCGCTGCTGGCCAATGGCCGGGGTAGCTGTGTTCAGGTGTGGTTGCTGGGCAACAGGCCCAGAGAGGCCGCCTTGAACACGGCTTCGGCCCGCGAGTTGACACCCAACGCTGCGAACACCGCTGTGACGTGGGTTTTGACCGTGCTTTCGGCCAGGTCCAGCTCGCGGGCGATGGTCTTGTTGGGTTTGCCCTGTGCCAGCTTGAGCAGGCAGTCGAGTTGGCGCGGCGACAGGCTGGCCACAGCCGATGACGTGGCGGCCAGCTGTGTCTGTGGCTCACGCAGCGCCACCGCATGCGGTGGCAGGTACACCCCGCCTGCCAGTATGGTGCGTAAGGCGCCCAGCAATGTTTCGGTGTCGGCGGATTTAGACACGAAACCGGCAGCACCCAGCTCGACCAATTCATTGACCAGTTCAGGTTGAGCGTCGCCCGAGAGCATCATGACTGGCGAGTCGGGGTGCGCACCGAGCACACGCACCAGCCCGTCAGAGCCCTGGCTGTCGGGCAGGCGGTAGTCAAGCAGGATCAGGTCGTAAGGCCCGGTCCGGGTCAACGCCTCGGCAATGGAGGTGGCGCTGTCGCATTGCAGCGTGGGGTGCAAGTCTTCCAGCAGGAACCTCAGTCCCTGGGAAAACAGCATGTGGTCGTCGATGAGCAAGGCACGCATGGTGGGCGGAGCGTGACAACAGTGGTTGCTGCTGTCAATCAGGCGAAAACAGGGTTCGAATTGTGGCGGGTTCTGTTCAGCGCAGTCTGATCTGCGTCAAACAAGCGTTGAAACGATTGGCAAGCCCGGTGTCGGCTTGGGTGGGTCAGCGAGAAAGTAGGGGTGTTTCCGCTGCGTTTCCGTTGGTGCAGCGCTTATCATGGGCAGACCTGTTCACACATCATTGCCTCTTCTTTCGCATGAGCACAGACCGCATCCAAAAGGAACTGGACGATGCCCGGCGCAGCGGGCCGGTCAGGGACATTGTCATTCCCCCGTGTCCGGACTTGCTGGTGCGCCTGCAGCAGGCAACGGCCACCGCAGAGCCGGATGTGGTGGAAATCGACCGCATCGCCAGCGCCGACGTGGCCATGGCTGCAGCACTCATCCGGCAGGCCAACAGCCCCTTGTATGCGCTGGAGCACCGTGTGAACACGGTGGGGCAGGCCATGACGGTGATCGGGCTGCAGCCTGCGGTGCGGTTGCTCAGCGGTTTTCTGACGCGTCAGGCCATCCGGCCTCAGTCGGCCATGCTGGCTCATTTCTGGGAAAGCTCCACCCGCCGGGCCATTGCCTGCGAACACATCGGTAGCCTGCTGTACTCTATGGACGCGGGGCTGGCCTATAGCTTCGGGCTGTTCTGCCATGTGGGCATGCCGGTGATGATGCAGGGTGTGAAGGGTTACGGTTCCACCATCACCGAGGCGCTGGCGCGCAAGGACCGCACGTTCGTCCAGACAGAAAACGCCAACCATCGCACCGACCATGCCGTGGTGGGGGCTATCGTCGCCAAAACCTGGCGCTTGCCGACAGACGCAGCCGTGGCCATCCGTCTGCACCATGATTTCGGCTGTCTGGCTTCAGACGGGTTCTCGCAGAGCGTGCGCAGCCTGGTGGCCATCGGCCTGATTGCCGAGCACTTGGTGCAAAGGCACGAGCAGGCCCCTGAATCGCGGGAGTGGCAAAAGCACGGCGCCACCTGCCTGGCTTTCCTGCAGGTGGATGCCTCGGAGGTCGAACTGTGGGAAGACCAGCTTCACCCTGCGCTGGCAGCGGTCACGATGGACTGAACGTCGGGTTGCGACGTGCCGCGATGCGTCGGCGGTATGGGCGTTTGTCAGGCTGCCCGGGGTTTCCGGTTGACCAGCACGATGCCCACGGCCACCCCTGCCAGGGCCAAGCCCAGCTGCCAGGTCAGGGGTTCGCCCAGCAGCATGACACCGAAGACCAGCGCGAACAGCGGTGTCAGGAAGGTGAAGGAAGCCATTTGGGTGGCCGGGTAATGGCGCAGCATCCACATCCAGGTCAGGTAACTCGCAAACGCTCCCACAAATGACTGCAGTGCCAGCGATCCCCAGACCCATGCCGGGTAGGACAGGCCCCAGCTGTCACCCGATGCGAGGGATGCGATCGGCATGACCAGCGAGGTCACGCCCAGTTGGTAGAACAGGGCTTTTTCGGCGGTCACCCGTGTCATGCCGGTTGTGCGCAGGGCCAATGTCGTCAGACCCCACAGCGCGCCTGCGGCCAGGCCCAGCGCATCGCCCAGCAGTTGGCCCTGTTTACCGGCGGTGGCCGAAAAGCCTTCTGAAAATGCCAGCCCCACCGCTGCAAACGCCACGCTCAGCCCCACCCATTGCAGACCCCGCAGGCGTTCGGTCAGCACAAAACGCGGCAGCAGCAGGGCCACCACAAACGGCGAGGTGTACAGGAACACCGTCAACCGCGAAGCCGAGGTGTGCTGCAGGCCCATGTAGATGCACACAAATTCGCCTGCAAACAGCGAGCCGGCCAGCAGCCCGGGCAACAGGCTGCCATCGCGGTTGAACAAAGCAATGCCACGCCCACGGCACCACAGCCAGAGCAACAGCGTGGCGCAGACGGTCCGCAGCGTGCCCTGCCACAAGGTGGGCACTTCGGCCAATGTGGCCTTGATCAGAATTTGCTGCAGGCCCCAGAACGCGCAGCAGGCCACCAGCAAGCCGATGGCCAGTCGGTCCAGGCGGGGCTTCACAACCGGCGGGGAGGCTGCGCTCATGTGTCGAGCCGACTGTCGTCGAGCAGCTTGCCCCGGTGGTACAGCAGCGGGGCAAGCGTGTTCGTGTGTCTGCAGGCCCTTACCTCGCCCACAAAAATGATGTGGTCGCCTGCCGGGTACTGACTGCGGTTGATGCATTCGAACGTGGCCAGCGTGCCTTCCAGCAAGGGCACGCCGTCCAGACCGGGGGTCCACCGGACGCTTGCAAACCGGTCCACGTCACGGGC
>DDUQ01000123.1:37926-47728 GCA_002344885.1 Comamonadaceae bacterium UBA2334 | reverse complement strand
CTCTTCGCCGGTACCTGTGAGCAAAGATTCGAGATGTTCGAGCAAAGGCGGCAGAACCAGCTCGTAACCATATCGACGGGCATTGTCGAGCAGGTCTCTGCGCAGGTCTTCGATGTGCCGGGCCTCTGAAGGCAGGATATCGGCGATGTGATCCGGGAGTACCCAGGCAGACATGTATGTGCTTGTGCTGTTAAAACTGGGATTTTACCGGGCCGCCGAATGCCCTCCGGCGACCCAACGCTGTGCCTGTCACGACTTGACGCTTCAGGCCACAGGTCAGGCGAGCCACCACAGCAGAGTGAGGCCGATGGCAACCGAACACAATCCGAAAAATCGAATTTGCCCGTCGTTCATTTCCAGCAGCGACGTGAACATGCGACGCCATGCTGCAGGCGACGCAAACGGGAAAAGGCCCTCGAGCACCAGCACGAGGGCCAAGGCCATCCACAAACTGTCACCCATTTGAGCGCTCAGGCGACAGTGTCACTTGCCAGATGAATTCACGTTGCTGCTGCGCATCGACTTGAAGAAATCAGACGATGGATCCACCACCATGACATCCCCTTTGCCCGCAAAGCTGGCCTTGTAAGCCTCGAGACTGCGGTAGAACTGGGCAAACGCAGCATCTTTGCCAAACGCATCGGCGTATGCACGGGCCGCCTCGGCATCGCCTTCGCCCTTGACCTTCTGCGCTTCACGGTAGGCGTTGGCCAGCGTGACCTCGCGTTCACGGTCTGCCGCCGCACGGATCTGTTCGCCCTCTGCCGCGCCGGTGGAGCGCAACTGGTTCGCCACCTGAGCACGTTCGGCTTCCATGCGTCGGTAAACCGATTCGGTGATGGTTTCAGCGTAATCGATGCGGTTGATGCGGACATCGACCACATCCATGCCCCAAGGCTTGTCGGCACCTTTCACCGCACCCAATACCTGGGCACGCACAGCGCTCATCAGGTCATCGCGCTTGGTCGACAGCAATTCATTCACCGTGAACTTGTTGACCTCCTGCTGGAAAGCGTTGCGAACCACGCGTGTCAACTGAGACGCTCCCGCACGCTCGTCCAAGCCCACATTGCGGATGTAGGCTGATGGTTCCGAAATGCGCCAGCGAACGTACCAGTCGATGACCACGCGCTGCTTTTCTGCTGTCAGCATGGGCTCGGAGTCGGAGCTGTCCAGCACCAACAATCGCTTGTCGATGTACGAGACGTTCTGAAACGGAGGCGGCAGCTTGAAGTTCAGACCGGGTTCGACGACCACGCTCTTGATCTGCCCCAACTGATAGACGATGCCAAACTGGCGCTGGTCCACCACAAAAACAGTGGAGCCCAGCAAAGCCAGCAACAAAATGACGGATGAACCGATTAAACCCAGCTTGTTCATGATGTGTGTGTGCTCTGATGCATGAGTTGGGATTCAGCGGACATCGCGCTGACGCGAACGCTCGGCATCGGCAGTACGGGCCTTGCGTTCGGGTGCAGCGGCTTTCTGATTGTTGACCGGTGCACCGGACTGCGTCGCAGGCGAATTGCTGGCCGCACCACCGGCATCACCGGCGCCTTTCATCAACTTGTCCAATGGCAGGTAAAGCAGGTTGCCGCTTTGCTTGGTATCGACCATGACCTTGGTCACGTTGGTGAAAACTTCCTGCATGGCATCGGTGTACATGCGCTCACGTGTGACTTGTGGGGCCTTCTGGTATTCAGCCAACACAGACTTGAAGCGCTCGGCATCACCCTTGGCTTGTGAAACGATCCGGGCTTTGTAGCCTTCGGCTTCTTCCCGCAAGCGCGAAGCCGCACCCTGGGCACGCGGCACGACGTCGTTCGCGTAAGCCTGCGCCTCGTTCTTGACGCGCTCACGCTCTTGACCGGCTTTGAGCACATCGTCAAAGGCTGCCTGCACCTGCTCTGGCGGACGGACACCGCCCTGCTGCATGTTGACCGCCACCACCTCAATGCCTACCTTGTAGCGGTCAAGGATGGTTTGCATCAGCGAGCGCACACGGGGTGCAATCTGGTCCCGTTCTTCAGCCAGGGCGGAATCCATTTTCATTTTGCCCACGACTTCACGAACCGCCGTCTCAGCTGCCTTGATCACGGCTGAATCGGGGTCGCGGCTCTCGAACAGATAGGCGCGGGCGTCGCTCAACCGGTATTGCACCGCGAATTTGATTTCGACGATGTTTTCATCCTGCGTCAGCATGGCCGATTCACGCAAACCGGTCGCCCGCACGATGCTGTCCCTGCCCACGTCCACCGAGCGGATCTGGGTAGCAAACACCAGTTCATGCCGCTGGATGGGGTATGGCAACCGCCAGTTGAAGCCTGCATTCACAGTGGAGTGGTACTTGCCGAACTGGGTGATGACACCTTGCTGACCTTCCTGAACAATGAAGAAGCCTGTGCTCCCCCAGAAAATCAGCGCTACCGCCCCCACCAGACCCAGACCAATCCCGGCGCTCTTGGGATCTGGGTTGAAGCTTGGTTGGCCACCGTCCCCACCCCCTCGACGGCCACGGTTGCCCCCCATCAGCCCGGCAAGCTTCTGGTTGAAATCGCGCCAAAGTTCGTCCAGATCTGGCGGGCCCTGGTTGCCACCGGGGCGACCTGAGCTGGGGCGGCCCTCATCCTGCTGCGGCCTGGGTGCCGACGCTGGTGGTGGCAGCTTGTCAGGCTCGGAGTTTCCCGTGGCTCCCTTTCCGTCCTGATCCGAGTCGCCGCGACCCCAACGGGGGTCGTTCAGGTTGAACATGCGCGACCACACCGCAGCAAGGCGTTTGAAGGGCAGTTTGAATGAATGATTCATGTTGAAAAGTCAGTCAGGGTCGGCGCCGGCGCCGCAGTGGTCCATCCGGCAAACTGGCTCAATTATCCAAGGGTAACTCAATGAACCTGGGGTCGTCAGGGTCGGGGTCAGCATCCGATGTGATGGCTGCACGCACCCTGTCGGCCAGCGCCTGGCGCAAAGCGGGTAAACCAGTTCCATCCAACGCACTGACAAATATGCGGTCGGTCTCCACGCCTTCAAGCTCCAACGTGTCCAGAAGTTTCGCTGGCCGCTTGTCTGCGTCCAACGCATCCAGCTTGTTGAACACCAGAATCTGCGGCACTTGGGCTGCACCGATGTCGTGCAGGACACGCTGAACCTCGTTGATTTGCTCGAAATAGCCAGGATTTGCCGCATCCACAACATGAAGCAACAAATCGGCGTCGACAGCTTCTTGCAAGGTGGCGGCAAACGCATCGACCAGGTTGTGGGGAAGATCCCGGATAAAGCCCACCGTGTCGGACAGCGAAACCGATGTCGATGCATCGCCCAGATACAACTGGCGTGTCGTGGTATCCAGGGTGGCGAACAACTGGTCAGCTGCGTAAGCCCGGGCCTTGACCAATGCGTTGAACAAAGACGACTTGCCCGCGTTGGTGTAACCCACCAATGACACATTGAATGCATTGCGGCGCTCGCGCTGCCTGCGTTGTGTGCTACGTTGTTTTTTGACCTTTTCGAGACGTTCGCGTGTGCGTTTGATGCTGTCCGAAAGCATCCGACGGTCTAGCTCGATCTGTGTCTCGCCCGGCCCGCCACGGTGCCCCACCCCGCCCCGTTGGCGCTCAAGGTGTGACCAGCGACGAACCAGACGGGTCGACAGGTATTGCAAACGGGCCATCTCAACCTGCAGCTTGCCCTCGTGACTGCGGGCACGTTGCGCAAAAATTTCGAGAATCAGGAGCGTGCGATCGTTCACCGCCACGCCCAAAAAACGCTCCAGGTTGCGTTGTTGGGCGGGGCTGATGGCCTGGTCGAACAGAACCTCGGCCGCCCCCAGCGCCTGAACAAGCAGCTTGATTTCATCCGCCTTGCCGGAACCCACGAACAAGGCGGGATCCGGTGCACGACGCTTACAGGTCACGCGATCGGCGACCACGAAGCCGGCGGTTTGAGCCAGGAGGCCGAGTTCGGCCAGTTCGTGGTCAAAATGAGGCGCACCGAAATCCACGCCAACCAGGATGACCGAGGGTGTGGCGTGAGCAGTGGATGAAGCAGGATTCAATTCAGATAACCGGCATCCCGGTCAAACAGGACCGAAAAGACGGTCAGCCGCCAGCGGCATCGTCATGTGCCACGCTGAACTGCACCGGACGGCCGGGCACGATGGTGGAAATGGCATGCTTATAAACCATCTGGGTAACGGTGTTCCGCAGCAGCACGACGTACTGATCGAACGATTCGATCTGACCCTGCAGTTTGATGCCGTTGACCAGATAAATGGACACAGGCACATGTTCGCGCCTGAGCTGGTTCAAAAATGGGTCTTGGAGGAGTTGGCCTTTGTTATTGCTCACGATATGTTCCGTGTTCAAAGAGTTGAGGAAGCGCGACCATACCACAGCCGCGCAGGTGGGCAGGTACCGCCCGCCTTATTCCTGATCTTTATAGGGGTTGGCAGACGTTTTCAGCTCGATACGCAGCGGCGTGCCCACCAGATCGAATGCCTTGCGGAACCGTCCTTCCAAATAGCGCTTATAGGCTTCGGAGACATGTTCGAGCGAATTGCCGTGAATCACGACTACCGGCGGGTTCATGCCACCCTGGTGCGCGTAACGCATTTTGGGCCGGTACATGCCACTGCGCTGAGGCTGCTGGTACTGCAGGGCTTCCTGCAACAGGCGCGTCAGCGCCGGTGTGGGCATCTTGCGGTTGGCTGCTGCATGGGCCTGCGCAATCGATTTCCAAACAGGTGCCAGACCCTGCCGCTTTTTGGCAGAAATGAGGTGCAAGGCAGCAAACTTCATGAAGGCCAAGCGTTGCTCGACCGAACGCTCTACCACCTGCCGCTGGTACTCGTCGACCGCATCCCACTTGTTGATGGCCAGCACAACCGCACGCCCACTTTCGAGTATGTAACCGGCGATGTGGGCATCCTGCTCGGTCACACCCTGGGTCGCGTCAAGCAGCAGCAAGACCACATGGGCGTTTTCAATGGCCTGAAGCGTCTTGACCACGGAGAACTTCTCGATAGCCTCGAACACCTTGCCCTTGCGCCGAATACCTGCGGTATCGATCAGCTCGAAGCGGTTACCGTCGCGCTCGAACGGTACCGATATCGCATCGCGTGTGGTGCCAGGCATGTCGAATGCCACCAGTCGGTCCTCGCCCAACCAGGCATTGATCAGCGTGCTTTTGCCGACGTTGGGTCGCCCGGCCACCGCGAGCCTGATGACGCCGGGATCGGCCTCTTCGTCAGTGTCATCCAAAGGTGGGGGCAACAGATCGAGCGCCGCCTCGGTCAGACTGCGAACACCCTGACCATGAGAGGCCGAGACAGCCAGCACTTCGCCCAGGCCCAGTTCAAAGAACTCCGTGAGCTTGATACCGTCTTTCATCCCTTCCGACTTGTTGGCCACGAGCAGGCAATGCTTGCCCAGGCGGCGCAAATAGTTGGCAATGTCATGATCCTGGGCACTCACGCCTGCCCGCGCATCGACCACAAACAGCACCACATCGGCCTCGGCAACCGCCTGACGGGTTTGCTTGGCCATTTCCTTGAAAATGCTGCCGTCGCCTGCATCAGGCTCGAACCCCCCTGTGTCGATGACGATGAACTCGCGCGACCCCAACCTCCCGTTGCCATAGTGGCGATCACGGGTCAGTCCGGCGAAATCGGCAACGATGGCATCGCGCGACTTGGTCAGGCGGTTGAAAAGGGTCGATTTGCCCACATTGGGGCGCCCGACGAGGGCCAGAACTGGTTTCAAGTTGGATCAGATTTCAGATGAGGGCGGCGGACCTCATTGCGGCCGCCAAGCGTACAAGTTGCCATTGCGGGTCATGGCCAGAAGGGTGTCACCGGCCAGCGCTGGCGTGCCGGCGATCGGCGAACCGTCGGTGGGCAAACGGGCCATCAGGCTGCCATCTTCGCGGGACAGCAGGTGAACCCAACCTGCAGCGTCACCCACAGCCACCGTGCGCCCCAAGGCTATGGGCGAAGTCAGGCCACGGTAAGCCAGTCTGTCATGGGTCCAGGCTTTGGCACCGTTCGACTTTTGCCAGGCGGTCGGCTTATCACCGGCTTCAACGCCGAACACATATGTGTCGTCGCCATTCACGCCCGAACGCCCATCGGCACTCACGCTCCAGACCACACTACCCCGCTGCGCATCGACACAAGCCAGTCTGACCTGGTATGAGCGCACACAGACCTGATTGCCCAGGCGATGCGGTGGCCCGACGAGGTCGACCATGCGTTCGATGTCATTGCCACCACGCGGCACGGCTATGGTGGCTTCCCATTGGATGCTCCCGCTGCTGGGGTTGAAGCCCACCAGACGGCCAGACAGGCCCGCCACCAAGGTGTCCCCAACGGCAAGCAGCACACCGGGTTGCCTCAGGACCAGCGGTTCGCCCGCTCGGGACTGGCTCCACAACCGGGCACCGGTGTTGCCGTCATAGGCGGTGACCACACGGTCTGCGGTCAGCACAAACACGCGCTGGCCGGCCACCAGCGGATTGGTGTAGGCCGTTGCCGCAAGCCGCTGCCGCCACACCACCTGCCCGGACGCCATGGCCACAAGCTCGTTGCGGTCTGTGACCACAGCAGCCAGGTGGCCGTCGAATCCGGCACCCGTTGTGAGTTTGCTCCCGGCAGAAACGCGCCAGATGTCAGCCCCAGTGCCCACATCCAGCACGGCAACCGTACCATTGCCACCCGCAGCAGCAACTCGGTTGTCAACAACAGTGACCGGTGTGGCACTGCCGCCTCCACCTATCGGGCTGACCCAAACCTGCTTGGCCCCAATCAAAGGCACCAACGCCTGCAACTCGGCCGGCTTGGGCCGGGTGCTGGAACTGCACGCAGACAACAATACAACAAAAACAGTAGCAAACAATGCACGCATAAAAAGCGTGAGATGGTATTTTGTTTGCATATAGTGGTTACTTTCCGGTTGTCGAAACGCCCGACACGTCCACACCCAGGGCGTTGAGCTTGACTTCCACCAAACGACGGTATTCGACGTCCTCACCCATCAGGCTGTAGGCACGCTGATAGGCCTGGCGTGCTTCGGCTTTTTGGTCCTTGGCCATGTGAATGTCACCCTTGCGGTCAGCAAACAGGGCTTCAAATTCCTTGGGCACCGCGCCGTCCAGCCATTTGGCCGCCGCGTCGGTATCCTTTTGCTCCAATGCAAGCGCAGAGAGTCGCAAACGCGCCAGCGCCTGCAACCCTGGGTCGGTGGACTGACCTGCCGCCCATTCCAGAGCCTGTTTCGCCTTGTCCGCAGAACCGCTGGCGAACAAGCCCTTGGCTGCGAGCAACGCACCTTGCTGCGCGTAGGCCGTGCTGCCGTATTGGTTCTTCAGGTCGTTGAACGCCTTTTCTGTGCGCTGCGCATCACGCCCGGTGACACTGCGCTCCAACTCATCGTAGATGACCGATGCGGCAGCAGCCTGCTTGGCTTGCCAATAAGTCCAGGCATTCCAGGCGGCAATGCTGCCAAAAATGACAATGGCTGCCCAGGTGATGAAGTTGCCCCAGCGGTTCCAGAAATGCTTGAGCTGGTCTAACTGTTCTTGTTCTTCGAGGTCGAGTGCGTTGGCCATGGTACGGTCTGTAGTGAACGGCTGATTCTAGGCGAGCAGAAACGGGTGCCCGAACGGGGGTGGAGAGACAAAAGCGTGTCGCGCTTCAGTGACGAAGCTCATGCGCCCAACCGGACACGTTGTCGATGGGCAGTTGCCGCTGAGCAGCCGCGCCTGCCTGTGCATCACGCCTGAGCGACTTGACCGAGACGTGACCTGCGGCCAGTTCGTCTTCACCGAACACCAGTGCGTAGCGCGCGCCACTGCCATCGGCCCGTTTGAATTGTGATTTCATGCTGCCCAAGCCATCCTGGGCAGCACTGTGCATCAGCACCCTCAGGCCACTTGCACGCAGCCCACGCACCACCTGGGCCACTACGGGCCAGGCTGCAGCGGTCGGCACCACTGCATACACATCGACGGGCGCGGGCGCGGGCAGCAAGGCGGCTGCTTTGAGCAGTTCCAGAATACGTTCCATGCCCAACGCCCAACCCACCGCAGGCGCCGGCTTGCCACCGATTTGGCCGATCAGTCCGTCGTAACGCCCGCCGGCACAAACCGTACCCTGCGAGCCCAGCTGGTCAGTCACAAACTCGAAGACCGACAGGTTGTAATAGTCCATGCCGCGCACCAACCTCGGGTTGACGGTGTACGCAACACCGTTTGCATCGAGGATCTGGCGCAAGCCATTGAAGTGCGCCAGAGACGCTTCGCCCAGATGGTCCATCAGGCGAGGAGCCGCATTGACCAACGCCTGCATCGACGGATTTTTGGTGTCCAGGATCCGCAACGGGTTGCTGTGGAGCCGCCTGCGGGCATCTTCGTCAAGTTGATCCTGGTTGGCACTCAGGTAGGCGATCAGCGCCTCACGGTGGGCCAACCGCTCGGCTGGCTGCCCCAGGCTGTTGATTTCAAGGCGCACGCCGGTCAGGCCCAGCTTGGCCCAGAGGTCGCAGGCCATGAGGATGAGCTCGGCATCCACATCGGGACCCGAAAACCCCAGCGCTTCGGCTCCAAACTGGTGGAATTGCCGGTAACGTCCCCGCTGCGGGCGCTCGTGCCGGAACATGGGGCCCATGTAATACAAACGCTTGCCACCATCGTAGAGCATGGCATGTTCAGCCACAGCTCGCACCACGCCGGCAGTGTTTTCCGGGCGCAGCGTCAAGGCTTCACCGTTGAGACGGTCCTCAAACGAGTACATCTCTTTTTCGACGATGTCGGTCACCTCGCCCAAACCGCGCACAAACAAGGCCGTTGGCTCGACGATCGGGGTGCGCATGTTCCGGTAGCCGTACACCGCCATCAGGTCGCGCAGCTGTTGCTCCAGCCACTCCCAACCGGCAGACTCCGCCGGAAGGATGTCGTTCATGCCTTTGACGGCAGTCAGTTTGTCAGCCATATGAATTAGAAGCGTGAGCCTGTCAGGCCTGCACGCCGAAACGTTGTTGAATGTAACGCTCGACCACCGCCTGAAAGTCGTTGGCGATGTTGTTGCCGCGCAGCGTCAAGGCTTTTTCGCCGTCGATGTAAACCGGTGCGGCGGGAGCCTCACCCGTGCCCGGCAAGCTGATGCCGATGTCCGCATGTTTGCTTTCACCTGGACCGTTGACGATGCATCCCATCACCGCCACTTTCATGCTCTCCACCCCAGGATACTGTGTGCGCCAGACGGGCATGGATTGACGCAAATAGTCGTCAATCTGCTTGGCCAGCTCCTGGAACGTCGTGCTCGTGGTTCGGCCGCAACCTGGACAAGCCGTCACGCTGGGTACAAAGGTGCGCAAACCCAGGGCCTGCAGGATTTCTGATGCCACCACCACTTCCTGGGTCCGTGCCTCGCCCGGCGCAGGTGTGAGTGACACACGGATGGTGTCACCGATGCCTTGTTGCAACAACACAGACAAGGCAGCGGTTGAGGCCACCGTGCCCTTGGTGCCCATGCCGGCCTCGGTCAAACCGAGGTGCAATGCGTAGCTGCAGCGTTGAGCCAAACCCTGATACACCGCGATCAGGTCCTGCACGCCGCTGACCTTGCATGACAGGATGATTTGCCGGGCAGGCAATCCAAACGACTCTGCCATCTGGGCCGAATCGATGGCCGAAGCAATCAGCGCTTCGTACATCACCTGACGGGCATCCCATGGCGTCGGGCGTTGGCTGTTTTCGTCCATCAGGCGGGCCAACAAATCCTGGTCCAGGCTGCCCCAGTTGACACCGATGC
>DDUQ01000123.1:11322-37725 GCA_002344885.1 Comamonadaceae bacterium UBA2334 | reverse complement strand
CTGGTCCAGGCTGCCCCAGTTGACACCGATGCGAACGGCCTTGTCCAGCCGCGCAGCGATTTCGACCATCTGGCCAAACTGGCGGTCTCGCTTGTCACCTTTGCCGACGTTGCCCGGATTGATGCGGTACTTCGACAGCGCTTGCGCGCAATCGGGGTGGTCGGCAAGCAGCTTGTGACCGTTGTAATGAAAATCCCCCACCAAGGGCACATCGATGCCCATGCGATCCAGCTGCTCCCGGATGTAAGGCACCGCACGGGCAGCTTCATCGGTATTGACCGTGATGCGCACCATTTCCGACCCGGCCAACGCCAACGCCTTGACCTGTATGGCCGTACCGACAGCGTCCACCGTATCGGTGTTGGTCATCGACTGGATACGAACCGGTGCGTCACCACCCACGGTGACCACGCGCTCACCCCAGCGCACGGCCGCTTGCAAGCGAGGCACCCGTGAAATGCGTGGCAAAGCCAGTGGCACGCTGCTGCCAGCCTGCACCGCTTCGCCACCTAGATTGGATATGCTTTGGGTCATTTGGCGCTTAATTGGCTTCAAAGCGTGCTATGTTATTTTTGGTCGCGGGCACGAGGTCAAACGGCTTGCCCTTGACCCAGACCTTGGCCCCGGACGCATTGCCCAGCACTACTGCAAAAACGGGCGAGTCATTGAAATCTGCCGACTCACCCTGTTTGAGCAAGCGCTGAGCGCGCAGTTTGCCGTCCCCACCGACCACTTCAATCCACGTATCAGCCGTGGCCTGGATGGTCAGCACCGTGTTGGCAGTCTGCACCGGAGTTACGGCTGAACTGGATGCAGCCGGCAAGCTGGTTGTAACCGATGTCCCGGCTGCGCCTGCATTGTCGGCGGCTGCCACCGCAGAAGCAGCGGCCGGTACGGTAACCGGTTGCTCCACGACAACCTGACCCGGCAGTGCCTTGTCGGCAACAGTGGGCTCTGTGGGTGCTTTAGCATTGCCGTCACCTGCGACAACCGGTTGAGTGGTCGCTTGACCCGTGATGGGCTTCAACGCAGCGTCCGGCACCAGATACAACGCCAATGCGGCAACCAGCAAGGCCAGCACCACCCAAACAATTTTCGGGATCCCCTCGGTCAGGCCAAAAGACGGACCTGCGTAAGACGCGGTTCCGAGATTGTCTGGCACTTCAATTGTCGCGGCCTTACTTGCCGGCAAAGCCTGCAGGACCGGGGCCGGATCCATTTTCAGGTGCCGTGCCACACTGCCCGCCAATGCACGGACGAAAGTGGCATCGGTCAACTCCTCCCACCGATTGGCTTCGAGCGCTTCCAACTTGCGGACAGGCACTTTCAAGGCCGCCGCCAGGGCCACGATGTGCAGGCCTGTTGCCTCCCGTGCCGTGCGCAGTTGCTCGCCAGCAGACAAGCCGGTTACGACACCCTGAACGGTCGGCGTGTCACTCATCGAAAGCACCTCTCTCATAGGCCTGCAGTTCTCTGGCTTGCGGGAACTGACGCCGCAGTTGGTCGCCCAGTTGTCTGGCCGCCAGCCGGTTACCCAATTTCATTTCAACCTTGATGCCCAGCCACAAGGTTTCGGCATTTGCCAGCGTGCCAGCATTCAGACGACGCAGGTAAAACTGTGCATTGGCAGCATCCCCGCGCTTGAACATCAACTGTGCCAGGCTGTATGCCGTGACAGGATTGCCCGGATCGAGCTCGAACGAACGCAACAAGGTTGCCTCGGCCTGCGCAACATCTCCCGCCCTGGCATAGCACACGCCTTGTGCCATGAGTGTTTTCGCTTTGCCGGCATACGTCGGCTGTGCCAATGCCTGGTTGAACAAGACATGGCTGTCAGCAAACTGGCGTTGTTGACACAAAAGCCAGGCCAGATTGTGTGCAATGTCCGGATCCCTCGGTGCGAGGCTTTGCGCGCGCCTGAAACTGTCCCGCGCCAGCTCGACCTCATTCAGTCGCAAGTAGGTGAGGCCCCGCAAATTGAAGGCCGGCGCATAACTGGGATCGGCAGCGATGGCTTGTTTGATTTCGTCCAGCGCAATCGCAGTCTGACCTTGCTCGAAATAGCCGCTGGCCAGTTCGGTCCGAATGCGGGCACGCTTGCGGGCTTCAGGCTCGTCAGACTCGGTCGTGAGATCGGCGCCCGTGCCTTCTTTCCCGGTCTGCATGCCACCCGTGGCGCACGCTGCCAGGGATAGGACACAAACCGCCCAAAGCAGTCGGAACCAGGCAGCGTGCGTCAATGTGTCACCTCGCGGTTGACAAAAGCAATCGGTTGCTCGCGCAACGATTGCATGCGAACTTGGGCGCGGGTGCGGTCTTGCACATCTCCGGCCAACTGACCACAGGCGGCATCGATGTCATCACCACGGGTTTTCCGCACCGTGGTCACAAACCCGGCGCCCAGCAAACGGTCGGCGAATGCCTGCACCACTGCTGGCGCTGAACATTTCAGACCTGACTGAGGGAAGGGATTGAAAGGAATAAGATTGAGCTTGCAATTCAAGCCACGACGTTGGTGCGTGCGCAGCAAATCAATAAGCTGCGAGGCATGTTCCGGTTGATCGTTCACACCCTCGAGCATGCAATATTCAAACGTCAGAAAGTCTCGCGGCGCTTTGGGCAGGTAAGCAACACAAGCCGACAGGAGTTCTTCGAGCGGGTATTTGCGGTTGAGGGGCACCAGCCCGTCCCTGAGCGCATCCGACGGTGCGTGCAGTGACACTGCCAGTGCCACCGGACAGTCATTGGAAAGGCGCTCCATCATCGGCACCACGCCAGACGTTGAGACCGTCACCCGCCTGCGCGACAAACCGTAACCATGGTCGTCGAGCATGGTTTTCAAGGCGGGCACCACAGCAGTGTAGTTCTGCAGCGGCTCACCCATGCCCATCATCACCACGTTCGAGATGACACGGTCATCAGTACCGGCTCTGCGACGCAAGAAATGCTCTGCGTGCCACAACTGGGCGATGATTTCACCGGTCGTCAGGTTGCGGCTGAAACCCTGGTGCCCCGTCGAACAGAAACGGCATCCGACGGCACAACCAGCCTGCGACGACACGCACAGCGTACCCCGGTCAGCTTCAGGAATGAAGACCGTTTCCACAGCATCGCCACCACCCACGTCAAACAGCCATTTGATGGTGCCATCGGCAGAGGCCTGCATGGACAACACGGGCAGCGACTCCACGCATGCCACGGATTGCAGTTTGGACCGCAAAGACTTGGCCAGATCGGTCATGTCCTCGAATCGGGCCTGTCCCCGCTGGTGAATCCAGCGGAACAGTTGCACCGCGCGGAAACGTTTTTCCCCGAGGCGCTCGCAAAAAGCGGCCAACCCGTCCAAATCGAAATCAAGCAGGTTGGCCGTGGCCATCTCAACGGCTGTAAACGTTCATGCCGGCGAAGAAGAAACCGACTTCAACCTGGGCAGTTTCAGGCGCGTCAGAGCCGTGTACGGCGTTGGCATCGATGCTGTCTGCAAAATCAGCGCGGATTGTGCCTGGCTCGGCCTTCTTGGGATCGGTTGCGCCCATGAGTTCGCGGTTCTTGGCGATGGCGTTCTCACCCTCGAGCACCTGAATCATGACAGGGCCGGACACCATGAAATCGACCAGATCCTTGAAGAAAGGACGTGCCTTGTGAACGGCATAGAAAGCTTCCGCTTCGGTGCGAGACAGATGTGCCAGGCGAGCGGCGACGATCTTCAGGCCGGCGGCCTCGAAGCGGGCGTAAATCTGACCGATGACATTCTTGGCAACTGCGTCGGGCTTGATGATGGAAAGTGTGCGTTCGATAGCCATGTTGTTTTCCTGAGAGGAGTTTAAAAATGAAAGCCCATGATTTTAACCCGCCCAACGGAGCAAAAGTCTGAATGCCCACAAGGCGTCCGGGCCTACCGCCCAATGGGTCGCAACCGGCTTCGCGACCGACTCAACCGCGTCGCGACCCACCCTTCGAGCCGCGTTTCTGGGCCTGGCGCTGCCGGAACAGGGCATCTGCACCGATGTAGCCGACGGACGTCTTCATGGGATCGGGCTGCGTTGCATTGGCCTTGACACGGTTGCCATCCTTGCGCGCCACAGGCTGGTTGCGCCCACCACCGTTGCGGGGCTGCCCCCCGGCAGGCGATGCAATACGCGAGCGAGCCACCCTGTCGGCGGCAGAGGCCCGGGTCAACAGCGCAATGTCCGACTCACTGAGTTCGACCCATGCACCGCGCTTCAGGCCACGGGGCAGCAACATGGAGCCGTAGCGGATGCGGATCAGCCTGCTGACGGCATGGCCAACAGCCTCGAACATGCGCCGGACTTCCCGGTTACGCCCTTCTGCAATGGTGACGCGGTACCAGCAATTGGCACCTTCGCCGCCGCCATCTTCGATGGATTTGAACTGTGCAGGCCCGTCGTCGAGGCTGACGCCAGCCAGCAATCGGGCCTTTTCGTCGTTGCTGAGGGCACCCAGCACACGCACCGCGTACTCGCGCTCCAGCCCGAAACGGGGATGCATCAACTGGTTGGCCAACTCACCCGCATTGGTCAGCAGCAGCAAGCCCTCGGTGTTCAAGTCCAGGCGACCGACCGACTGCCATTTGCCTTGGTAGACACGGGGCAAACGCCTGAACACGGTGGGGCGGTTTTGCGGGTCATCATGAGTCACGACTTCGCCAGCAGGCTTGTGGTACGCCAGCACCCTGGGTGGCTGGGGCGTCAGGCGAATGCGCACGGGCTTGCCGTCAATCTTGATGGCATCGCCCACTTGAATTCGCTGCCCCACATGTGCAGCCTCGCCATTCACGGTGATGCGGCCATCAGCAATCATCCGCTCCATTTCCAGCCTGGAGCCCAGGCCCGACTGAGCCAACACCTTGTGCAGCTTGGGGCTGTCAGCACGCGGCGCCAGCACGCGCTTGCCATCCGTCACGTCAGCATCTGCTGACTCGGCATCAAACTCGCCGCTCAGCACATCGGCGAAGCGGAAACCATCTGACGGGTTGCCCGCGTTGGCTTCAACGGGAGCCGTGCTGTCTGGTTGCGTGACGACGGTGGGGTTCAGTTCAGAGGCCATGTTTGTTGTCCGTCAAAAGGTCCATTTCTGGTGCAAACAGCGTTGGGCTGTCGGGCACGTGTTCCGTCGGTTGTGCATCAGTGGCAGCCACCTGCTGCGGCTCAGGGTACTCCAGTGGAAGCACCATTGAGGGCTCCGCCAGGGCCTCGGTGAAGGCAGCCTCCAGTGCGGGCAGCTGATCCAGCGAGGCCAGACCCAAATCATCCAGGAACTGTCGCGTCGTGGCAAACAGCGCGGGGCGACCGACGGTGTCCCGATGACCGATGACTTCAATCCAGCCACGGTCCTCGAGTTGCTTGATGATGGCGGAATTGATGGTCACGCCTCTGATGTCTTCCATGTCACCCCGTGTCACGGGCTGGCGATAGGCAATGATGGCCAGTGTTTCAAGCACGGCACGTGAATACCGCGGGGGCTTCTCGGGAAAAAGCTTGTCCAGATAAGGACGCAATGCCGGTTTGCTCTGGAAGCGCCAACCACTCGCCACCTCGACCAGCTCCACCCCACGCCCCTGCCAATTGGCCTGCAGACCTCTCAAAAGTTGACGAATGGCATCTGCGTCCACCGATCCGTCGAACAGGGACTGGAGCGTCTTGACGGACAAAGGTTGACCGCTGCAAATCAATGCAGCCTCAACGATGCTGGATGCATCAGTCGAACTCATGAGTGGTGAACTGGAAGATTGCAAACACCTGAAGGCTCAGGTGGCAGCGCCGCTGCGGGCTGGCTGGTTGCCAAGGGGGAAGTCGCTGTCGTCTATCGAGCCTGTATTGTAGGCGAGGCCTGACGATGCCATTGTTTCTGACATATCCGCGGGAGGGGGCGCATGAAAACTCAACGCCTGCCCCGTCACCGGATGTGTGAATGACAGGCGGGTGGCATGAAGCGCCTGACGGTTCATACCCCATCCCGCGCGCCCGCCGTACAGTTGGTCCGCCAGAATGGGGTGGCCCGCCCAGGACAGGTGCACCCTGATTTGATGGGTCCTGCCCGTATCCAGTTTGCATGCCACCAGATTCAGGCCATCTTGGCTGGCCAATACCTTGAATGTGGTGCGAGCGGGTTTCGCCCCAGGTTTGCCTTCCGGCAAAACCGCCATCCGCAGGCGGTTCAGTGGGTCTCGCCCCATGGGTTGATTGACCTGCAATTCTTTGCCTTGTGACCAAGGTCTTTCAGCCAACGCCACGTACAGTCGGCTGACCTGACGACTCGCGATCAAGCGCACCAGTGCATCCATGACCTCGCGGGTCTTTGCAACGACCATCAGCCCTGAAGTATCTTTGTCGAGCCGATGCACGATGCCGGCTCTGGGCAAGTGGACAGAAGCCGGGCAATGGTGCAACAGGCCGTTGAGCAAAGTGCCCGACCAGTTTCCTGCCCCTGGATGGACAACCAGGCCAGCAGGCTTGTTGATCACAATCAGATGGTCGTCCTCATGAACCACCTGCAGCGGAATGTTTTCAGGCAGGAACGAACGTGCCTGCTCCGTCGGCCGAAGTTGGACACAAACGACCTGACCGGCCTTGACAGCCACTGACGCCTTGGCCACCGGGCGTCCCCCGCAGCTGACATCGCCTTGTGAAAGCAGTTGTTGAAAATAGGATCTGGACAACGCGGGCAGCGATGCAGCCAGAAATTTGTCAATCCGGCAACCGTGATCGGCAACCCCGACCACCAGCGTACACGTTTCGGATTCCGGCTCATCTTCGGGTGAGTTGCCAAGGTCAGAGGGATCTGGGTCGACCGATATAATTTCTGGCTCCTGTGTACAGCGTCCGGCTCTAGAAAGGGTGAGATGAGATTCCGTAAATTATCGTCCTGTCCAGGCATGTTGGCCGTTTGCGCCGCGTTGACCTTGGCAGGTTGCTCGTCCGCCCCGAAAGACCCCACTGCGGGCTGGAGCGTCAGCAAAATCGAGGCCGAGGCCAAAGCTGAGCGCGATGCGGGCAACTTTGAGAAAGCGGTCACACTGCTTGAAAAACTCGAAGGCAGAGCCGCAGGCACACCAGTGGCACAACAAGCCCAGCTCGACAAGGCCTACGCACACTACAAAGCGGGCGAAGTCGCGCAAGCGGAGGCAACGCTTGACCGCTTCATGAAGAACCACCCGGCAAGTCCGGCCATCGACTATGCGCTTTACCTGAAGGGACTGGCTTCCTTCAATGACAACCTGGGCATGTTCGGTTTTCTGTCGCGTCAGAACCTGTCCGAGCGCGACCAACAGGCGGCCAAGACTTCATTCGAATCTTTCCGGGACTTGGTGAACCGCTTTCCGGATTCGCGTTATGCGCCCGACAGCCGTCTGCGCATGACCTACATCATCAATTCCCTGGCCGAACACGAGGTGCATGTCGCCCGTTACTACCTGGATCGGAACGCCTATCTCGCTGCAGCCAACCGCGCACAGACTGCTGTGGCCGACTACTCGGGTGCACCTGCCTTGGAAGAAGCTTTGTTCGTATTGGTCAAGGCTTATGACGCACTGGGCATGACAAACCTTCGTGATGATGCCAAACGGGTGCTGACCACCAACTTTCCGCAATCCGCTTACCTCACCAATGGCTTCAAACCCAAATCTGACCCATGGTGGAAGCTTTGGTGACAGGTTTGGTGTTCTTCTGGGCAACTGACACCTCGATGCATGCTGTGGCCAGCGCGGGACATTGATGGCACTCACGGCGAAGATCACCGCTGGCACCGGTCTGCACAAAGGCGACCGTGACTACCAGCAAGACCAATTGGGGCTGTTTCCGCATCCACAAGCCAAGCAGTGCCTGCTAGGGATTGTGGCGGATGGCATGGGCGGGCGCAGCGGCGGACGCAAAGCTTCAGACCAGGTATTGCTGACGGCCAAACAACTGTTTGAACGGTTTTCACCGGCGACGGACTCTCCTCAGGCGTTGTTGGCGCAAATCGTTGAAGAGTCTCATGTCGTGATACGGTTGACGGCCGTTTCAGCCGAACAGGAGCCTCACAGCACCATTGCCGCTTTTCTGCTCATGCCGGGCGGCACATGCCATTGGGTGCATGTGGGCGACTCCAGGATTTACCACTACAGGCAACACCGACTCGTCCACCGAACCAAAGACCATTCCTACGTGCAAACGTTGGTGGACAAAGGTGTGCTGACACCGGAGCAGGCCAACAACCACCCTCAATCCAACGTGCTGATGGCCTGCCTCGGCACCGAAAACATGCCGCCTGTCGGCACACACCAGATCGACAACATTCAAGCCGGTGAAACGCTGATGGCCTGCAGCGATGGCGTGTGGCACTACCTGGGTGAAGCGGAAATGGGGCTCATCCTCTGTGAAAGCACTGCCAAAGAGAGTTGCGAAACCCTGATTGCCACGGCCCGCGAACGCGCCATGGGCCAGGGAGACAACCTGTCTGTTGTTGTCGTGAAATTCGAGTGCAAAGTGTGACCGGATCAGGTCAATCCGGTGTTCACGACCCGGTGCGGCTCTGCCAGAAACTCGGCTGACTGCATCTCCACCAGGCGGGAGACTGTGCGAGGGAACTCGTGTGAGAGCGGGCCTTCGACATACAGCAGCTCGGGGGCAGTCTGTGCCGATATCACCAGCTTGACTTTGCGGTCGTACAACACGTCGATCAGCCAGGTGAACCGACGTGCTTCACTGGCATGCCGCACCGCCATCTGGGGCACGTCACTCAAGATCAGGGTATGAAACTGTGTGGCCAGTTCCAGGTAGTCGTTCTGCGACCTCGGACCACCGCACAGGGTGCGGAAATCGAACCAGATCACCCCGCCAGCCTTGCGCTTGGCGTGAAGCTCGCGAGCCTCAATCGTGACCACGGGTGGCTCGTCGGCTGCCTCAGCCAGTTCGTTGAAGGCCCGTGTCATCTCGGCATCGGCCGCAGCGTCCAGGGGTGTGTGGTACAGGTTCACATGCTCCAACGCGCGCCGACGGTAGTCGGTGCCGTTGTCCACGTTGATCACCTCCAGGCGGTCTTTCAGCAACTCGATGGCGGGCAGGATGCGATCCCGGTGCAGTCCATCCGGGTACAAACCGTCGGGGTGAAAGTTGGATGTGGTCACAAAGCCCACACCATGCTGGAACAGCGAAGCCAACAGACGGTGCAGCACCATCGCATCGGTCACATCCGCCACATGGAACTCATCGAAACAGATGAGCTTGTAGCGTTGCGCAATCCGTTTGCCCAGTTCGTCCAGCGGATTGACGATGCCCTGCAAGTCGCGCAGCTCACGATGCACCTCACGCATGAACTCATGAAAGTGCAGGCGAGTCTTGCGCTTCAAAGGCACGGCGTTGAAAAAGCAATCCATCAGGAAGCTTTTGCCCCGCCCCACCCCGCCGTACATGTAGACGCCACGTGGAATCTCCGGGTGTACAAACAGCTTTTTCAGCGAGTTGGACCGCTTCTGTTTGTACTGACTCCATTCCTGCGCGCAGCGATCCAGCGAACGTATCGCGTTGAGCTGAGCCGGATCGCTGGTGAAGCCCCGCTCCACCAGCAATTGCTCGTATGAATCGCTGACAGCGCCCAACGCTCAACCTCAGAAGTTGAGCGTGCGCTTGTCCACCGCCAACGCCGCTTCCTTGGTCGCTTCGCTCAGGGACGGGTGGGCGTGGCAAATGCGCGCGATGTCCTCGGCGCTGGCCTTGAACTCCATGGCCACCACGGCCTCGGCGATGAGCTCGGACGCCATGGGGCCCACGATGTGCACGCCCAGAATCTCGTCAGTGGTGGCGTCGGCCAGGAACTTGACCATGCCGGTGGTGTCGCCCAAAGCGCGGGCACGACCGTTGGCCAGGAACGGGAAGGTGCCGGCCTTGTACTTGACACCGTCTGCCTTCAATTGCTGTTCGGTACGACCCACCCATGCAATTTCGGGGCTGGTGTAGATGACCCAGGGAATGGTGGCGAAATTGACATGCCCGTGCTGACCAGCCATGCGCTCGGCAACGGCAACGCCCTCTTCTTCAGCCTTGTGGGCCAGCATGGGGCCACGCACCACATCGCCTACGGCCCAGACACCCGGCAAATTGGTCTTGCAATCCCCATCCACCACGATGGCACCACGTTCGTCCAGCTGCAAGCCGACGGCTTCGGCGTTGAGGCCGATGGTGTTGGGTACACGGCCGATGGACACGATGAGCTTGTCCACTGCGAGCTCTTGCGCTTCACCTTTTGCGTTGGTGTAAGCGACGTTGACCCCCTTCTTGCCAACCTTGATGTCACCGACTTTCACGCCCAGTTCGATCTTCAGACCCTGCTTGTCAAAGGCTTTCTTGGCTTCCTTGGCGATCTGCTCGTCGGCTGCGCCCAGGAACGTGGGCAGGCCTTCGAGCACGGTCACGTCTGCACCCAGACGGCGCCATACAGAGCCCATTTCCAGGCCGATCACGCCGGAACCGATGACACCCAGCTTTTTGGGCACCGCACCGATGCGCAACGCACCGTCGTTGGACAACACGTTGACCTCATCAAAAGGCACGCCTGGCAGCGCACGGGCGTTGGAGCCCGTGGCCACGATGACCTGTTTACCGACCAGTGTTTCTTCCGCAGCACCAGCCACCTTCAATTCGTAGCCGCCGTCCACGGCTTTCACGAAGGAACCACGGCCATGGAAGAAGCTGACCTTGTTTTTCTTGAACAGGTACAGGATGCCGTCGTTGTTCTGCTTCACCACCGCGTCTTTGCGTGCCACCATCTTGGCAACATCCATCTTCACCGTACCAGTGGAAATGCCATGGTCTGCAAAGTGGTGGGTGGCATGTTCGAAGTGCTCGGACGACTGCAACAGCGCCTTGGATGGAATGCAGCCCACGTTGGTGCAGGTACCACCCGGCGCAGGACCACCTTTTTCGTTCTTCCATTCATCAATACACGCGACCTGGAAACCCAGTTGGGCTGCACGGATGGCAGCGATATAGCCACCCGGGCCGCCACCAATGACGACAACGTCAAATTGTTTGCTCATGTGTTCACCTTAAGCCCCGACCCAACCACTGCAGGGGCTGAGGCAAATTGAAAAAAATAGCTAGAAACACCCGCCAATAAAGCAGCAGAGGCCAAAATTCTTATGAATTTTGGCCTCCAGACCGATCAGATGCCGAACAGCAGACGCGATGGATCTTCCAGCGCTTCCTTCATGGCAACCAGGCCCAGCACAGCCTCACGACCGTCGATGATGCGGTGGTCATAGCTCATGGCCAAGTAGTTGATCGGACGCACCACCACCTGACCGTTTTCAACCACAGCGCGATCCTTCGTCGCATGCACGCCCAGAATGGCGGACTGCGGTGGGTTGATGATCGGAGTGGACAGCATCGAGCCAAAGGTGCCGCCGTTGGAGATGGAGAACGTGCCACCCGTCATTTCTTCAATGCCCAGTTTGCCATCCTTGGCCTTTTGGCCAAACTCAGCAATCTTTTTCTCGATGTCGGCAAAGCTCATCTGGTCTGCATTGCGCAGGATGGGCACCACCAAGCCGCGAGGTGAACCCACGGCGATACCGATGTCGAAGTAACCGTGGTAGACGATGTCGTTGCCATCGACCGATGCGTTCAGCACAGGGTACTTCTTCAGAGCGTGCACAGCAGCCTTGACGAAGAAACTCATGAAGCCCAACTTGCAGCCATGCTCTTTCTCGAACTTTTCCTGGAACTTCTTGCGCATCTCCATCACAGGGGCCATGTTCACTTCGTTGAACGTGGTCAGGATGGCGTTGGTGGCTTGAGATTGCAGCAGACGCTCGGCCACGCGGGCGCGCAGACGTGTCATGGCCACGCGCTGCTCGGGGCGGTCACCGAGGTCAGGGGCAGCAGGCCCGCTCACCTGTGGCAGCACCTTGGTCGGTGCACCTGTGGGAATGGCAACGGGGGCAGCAGCCGGCTTGGCAGCACCAGCCGCCACGGCAGACAGTACGTCGCCCTTGGTGATGCGGCCGTCTTTGCCGGTACCAGCCACGGCACTGGCTGACAACTGGTTGTCTGCCAACAGTTTGGCGGCGGCGGGCATGGCCACGCCCGCCTTGCTGTCGTTCGAGGGCGCAGTTGCCGCAGCGACCGGAGCAGCAGCAGCAGCGGGTGCAGCTGCAGGTGCGCTGGCTGCGGGTGCGGCGGCACCTTTGCCATCGGTATCGATGCGGGCGATCAGTTGATCGCTGGCGACGGTGCCACCATCGCCCACCACCAGCTCGGCCATGACGCCTGCGGCAGGCGCGGGCACTTCCAGCACGACCTTGTCGGTTTCGATTTCGATCAGGATTTCGTCGGCAGCCACCAGTTCACCGGGCTTCTTCTTCCACTGCAGCAGCGTGGCTTCAGCGACGGACTCGGACAGTTGGGGTACCTTGACTTCTACGATTGCCATTTTTTGATCCTTCAATTCTTCATGCGTCGGCAGCAGCAGGCGCGCTCCTTGCGCCGCTGCCGCCGGGTGGGATTACTTGGTCAGCACAAAGCCCTTGAGCTTGCTGAACGCAGCCTCGACCAGCGCTTTCTGCTGATCCTGGTGCAGGTGGGAATAACCCACTGCTGGCGAAGCCGATGCGGCACGCCCTGCATAGCCCAGTTTCTGGCCATCCAGCATGTTTTCGTGGATGTAATGCTGCACAAAGAACCAGGCGCCCTGGTTTTGCGGTTCATCCTGGCACCACACGACGTCGGTTGCATTCGGGTATTTTTTCAACTCGGCAGCAAACGTCTTGTGCGGGAACGGATACAGCTGCTCGACGCGCAGAATGGCCACGTCGTCGGCACCTTTCTCTTCGCGCTTTTTGACCAGGTCGTAATACACCTTGCCAGAGCAGACGATGACCCGCTTGACCTTGTCGGCCTTCTTGTTGACTTCTTCGCGCGACTCGCCCAACACAGCCTGGAAAGAACCGCGCACGAACTCGGACAGCGGAGAGGTGGCGTCCTTGTTCCGCAGCAAAGACTTCGGCGTCATGATCACCAAAGGCTTGCGCAGGTTGCGAACCATCTGGCGGCGCAGCACGTGGAAGATCTGGCTGGCGGTGGTCGGCTGCACGATCTGCATGTTGGTATCAGCGGCCAACTGCATGAAGCGCTCCAGGCGGGCCGACGAGTGTTCGGGGCCCTGCCCTTCATAACCATGCGGCAACATCATGGTGATGCCGTTGACGCGGCCCCACTTGACCTCGCCGGATGCGATGAACTGGTCGATGACCACCTGGGCACCGTTGGCAAAATCACCAAACTGTGCTTCCCAGATGACCAGTGTGTTGGGGTCGTTCGACGCGTAGCCGTACTCGAATGCCAGCACCGCTTCTTCAGACAGGATGGAGTCGATGACGACAAACGGAGCCTGGCCCTCGGACACGTTTTGCAACGCGACGTAAGTACCGGTGTCCCACTTTTCACGGTTCTGGTCGTGAATGACGGCATGCCGGTGCGTGAACGTGCCACGACCGCAATCTTCACCCGACAGGCGCACCGGGTAGCCACTGGCCACCAGTGAGGCGAACGCCATGTGTTCACCCATGCCCCAATCCACCGGCAGGTCACCACGGCCCATGGCTGCACGGTCGTCGTACACCTTCTTCACCAGCTGATGCGGGGTGATGGTGTCCGGAATCTTGGTGATTTTCTCGGCCAGGCGCTTCCACTCGGCCATGGGGATGCCAGTGTCGCCACCATCGGTCCACTTTTTGCCGACGAACGGCGACCAATCGACAGCAAACTTGCTCTTGAAGTTGCTCAGGACAGGGTCTACCGTGTGTTCGCCGGCATCCATGGCAGCGCGGTAGGCTTTGACCATGTCATCGCCCAACGTGTCACCCATGCCCTGTACTGCGAGCTTCTCTGCATACAACTTGCGCGTGCCGGGATGGGCAGCGATCTTCTTGTACATCAATGGCTGCGTGAGCGCAGGGGTGTCCTGCTCGTTGTGACCCAGTTTGCGGAAGCAAGTGATGTCCACCACCACGTCCTGGCGGAACTCCATGCGG
Organism: Comamonadaceae bacterium UBA2334; assembly: GCA_002344885.1. Classification (GTDB taxonomy): domain Bacteria; phylum Pseudomonadota; class Gammaproteobacteria; order Burkholderiales; family Burkholderiaceae_C; genus UBA2334. The sequence goes on along the minus strand of DDUQ01000123.1, from coordinate 23,696 downwards.
AACTCCAATGCCAACTGCGTGGCGAGCACCACGGCTTCAGGATCGTCACCGTTGACGTGCAGGACGGGCGACTCGACCATCTTCACGATGTCGGTACAGAACGCGCTGGAACGCATGTCGCGCGGATCAGACGTGGTGAAGCCGATCTGGTTGTTGATGATCAGGTGAACCGTACCGCCTGTCGTGTAACCACGGGTCTGCGCCAGGCACAAAGTTTCCTGGTTGACACCCTGGCCACCGAACGCCGCATCACCGTGCACCAGCACAGGCAGCACCTGGTCACCACGCTTGTCGCCACGGCGGTCCATGCGGGCGCGAACCGAACCCTCGACAACCGGGTTGACGATTTCGAGGTGGGACGGGTTGAAAGCCAGCGTCAGGTGAACCGGGCCGCCGGGCGTGGCCACATCGGAGCTGAAACCCTGGTGGTACTTCACGTCACCCGCAGGCAGGTCTTCAGGCGCGGTGTGGTCGAACTCGGCAAACAGGTCTTTGGGCATTTTGCCCATGGTGTTGACCAGCACGTTCAAACGGCCACGGTGGGCCATGCCGATGACGATTTCCTGCACGCCTTTGGCGCCTGCAGACTGGATGAGCTCGTCCATCGCAGCGATGAAGCTCTCGCCGCCTTCAAGCGAGAAACGCTTCTGGCCAACGTATTTGGTGTGGAGGAAGCGCTCCAGACCTTCAGCAGCAGTCAGCCGGTTCAGGATGTGCTTCTTTTTGTCAGCCGTGAAATTGGGTTTGCTGCGGATGCTCTCGAGCTTTTGCTGCCACCAGCGCTTCTGGTTCTGGTCTGTCGTGTACATGTACTCGGCACCGATGTTGCCGCAGTAGGTTTCACGCAGAGCATTCAGCAACTCACGCAAAGACATGGTGTCTTTGCCGAAGAACGTGTTGCTGGTGTTGAAAACAGTTTCCAGGTCAGCGTCAGTGAAACCGTAAAACGCCGGATCGAGATCAGGAATGTTGTCGCGCTCGGTGCGCTTCAAGGGATCCAGATTGGCCCAACGGGCACCCACGTTACGGTAAGCGGCAATCAGCTGTTGCGTGGCAACGCGCTTACGCCCCATTTCGGAGTCAGGATTGGCCACCACGACATGGGTGGTTCCCTGCTTTGCACGCTCGGCAAAGGCATTGATGACGGGCTGATGCGGCACATCGCGGGCATCAGAGCCGTCCACAGCCGGGACGTGTTGCAGCGCGTCGAAATAGCTGCGCCAGTTATCGGGCACACCACCTGGATTGGCCAGGTAGTTTTCGTACATCTCTTCGACGTACGGGGCGTTGCCGCCAAATAGATACGAGTTGCCTTTGAAAGCACCGTAAACGTTGTTTGTCTCGCTCATTGATTCGCTGACCTCCGTTTCCCTCTGGGAAACATTAGCTGGTTGATAAACCTTCCGCGGCACGGCTGTACCGTTTTGCGGATGCGACAGTGACAGGAAGGGCCAAGTGCGCGCGGATTGTCGCACCAAAAACCACCAGTTTCCTGACGAAACCGATGAGTTTGGTGCACAACCCGCAAAAGTTGCACCATCCTTGATGGCCGCACCTTACCCGTCACAGCAGGCAACAGCCGGTCGAACGCGCAACCGGACACAACTGCCCTACCGTCGACCGCACCCTCAAATGTACAAAAAACAAAGCACCCAACGCATGACAGAAAGCCGCTGGGTGCCAAAAAAGTAACAAAAATACTTACTGAACCTGGTCTTTGATTTGCTGCAACGCTGCCGGGTCTTCCATGGTTGTCAGGTCGCCTGCATCGCGTCCTTCGCATACCGCCTGAATGGCACGGCGCAACAATTTGCCGCTGCGCGTTTTAGGCAACACGGTCACGAACTTGACCATGGCCGGACGCGCAACCGCCCCCAGTTGGGCATCAACCACCTTCATGATCTCTGCTTCATGGGCCTTGGCCAATTCAGGGGTAGCAGCCTGAGTGGGATCCTTCAGCACCGCGAAAGCGGCAGCCACCTGCCCCTTGAGTTGGTCGGCCACACCCACCACGGCCACTTCGGCCACATTGGGGTGGCTGGAGATGCTTTCTTCGATCTCGCGGGTACCCAAACGGTGACCAGCCACGTTGATCACGTCATCGGTACGGCCCAGGATGTAGAAGTAACCGTCTTCGTCTTTCACGCCCCAGTCGAACGTTGAGTACATCACTTTGCCGTGGATGCTGGACCAGTAGGTTTTGACGTAGCGGTTGTCGTCGCCCCACACGGTTTGCAAGCAGCCGGGGGGCAACGGGCCATTGGCGGCGATCACGCCTTTCTTGTTGGCTTCATTGATTTCTTCGCCTGTGGTTTCGTCGATCAGCTTGACATCAAAGCCATAGACGGCTTTGCCGGGCGAACCGAACTTGGTGGGCGCTGGCTCTACGCCGTTGCAAATCGCCATGATGGGCCAGCCGGTTTCGGTTTGCCAGTAGTTGTCGATGATGGGTTTGTTCAAAGCACCTCCGATCCAAGTGGCCGTCGGCTCATCCAGCGGCTCGCCCGCGAGGAAAAGTGCTTTGAGGCTGGAGAGATCGTACTTGGTGAGATAGGCTGGATCTTGCTTCTTCAGCACCCGCGCCGCAGTGGGGGCTGAGAACATGACGCTGACTTTGTATTTCTCAACCAGGCTCCACCAGATGCCCGCATCGGGACGGATGGGCAAACCTTCGTACATGATGGTGGCCATGCCGTTGATGAGCGGGCCGTAGATGATGTAGCTGTGACCCACGACCCAACCGATGTCGGAGGTAGAAAAGTAGGTTTCGCCCGGATTGCCCATGTAGATGTGCTTCATGGACGCGGCCAAGGCCACGGCATAACCAGCGGTATCGCGTTGCACACCTTTGGGCTTGCCTGTGGTGCCACTGGTGTACAGGATGTAACTGGGGTGGGTGCTGTCTACCCACTCGCACGGCACTTGCGCGTCCATGCGGGCAGCGCGCATGGTGGCGTAGTCTTCGTCTCGGCCTGCCACGGGGGCCAAATCGGCCAAGCCACGGTTGATCATCAGCACTTTGGCAGGCTTGTTGGCAGAGAGGCTGATAGCCTCGTCCAGCAAATGCTTGTAAGGCACGGACTTGCCACCGCGCATCCCCGCATCGGCGCTGATGATGACTTTGGGCTGCGCATCGTCAATACGGCTGGCCAGTGCATGGCTGGCAAACCCACCGAACACCACAGAGTGGATGGCACCGATGCGAACGCAAGCCAGCATGGCAAAGCAGGCCTCCGCAATCATGGGCATGTAGATCAGAACGCGGTCACCCTTGCTCACCCCCAAATCCTTGAGGATGGCTGCCATGCGGTTGACTTCGGCATGCAGCTCGCGGAAGCTGTACGCCTTTTCGGTGTTGGTTTCTGTCGAGACAAAAATCAGCGCGTTCTGGTCTGGCCTGGTGGCCAGGTGCCTGTCGACCGCGTTGTGACACAAATTGGTCAAACCACCGGGAAACCACTTGGCAAATGGAGGATTCGAGTAGTCGCAGACCTGATCGAATGGCTTGTGCCAGTCGATCAAAGTGGCCTGTTCAGCCCAGAAACCGTCGCGGTCATCAATCGAACGGCGGAAAAAATCGACATAGCTGCTCATAAAGTCTCCATCCACACCAAGTTAAACTGAATTCATAATTATGACTTCGGCTCTTGCGTGGAACTGACGATTGCTGAGGTCACTTGATCAGGGCAAGCATTTGTTTGAAGTGCTCGTGCTCACAACTGCGCAACCATTCGAACAAGACCATCTCGGTGGTGACCAGTTCGGCACCCGCACCCGCCAGGCGGTCAAAGGCGGCATCGCGGTTGCGCTCGATACGCGATGCGCAAGCATCGGTAACGACACAAATGTCGAATTCTTCTTCAATCAGGTCCAGTGCCGTCTGCAACAGGCACACGTGCGTCTCACAACCAGCGATCAGAATCGTGTTGCGTTCCGGGGCCTCAACAGGTGGTTTTTGGAGATGTTTGGGCAAGCTGCGTGCGTTGCCGCCTTTGGCGGCTTTGGGGGGTCTGAGCAATTCCCTCAATCCGTCGGGCACAGCGCTGAAATGTTGCTTGACCAGCGTCTTGCGGCACAACTGAGCCAACTCGGCGTCGTTTTGCCCCAAACCTTTGGGGTTTTGCTCGGTGCCCCACGCAGGCACATTCAGCAACCGCGCTGCCTTCGCCAACCGAAGCGCATTTTGCAGGGCCAGATGGCCTTCATTCAGGGCGGGTAACAAGCGAGCCTGGTAGTCAACCAGCACCAGTTGGGACTCTGTTTCGTCGATCAGCATATTTTTCCTGTCACAATGAACATTTGCGCAATATAAAGCTTGCTGGCAGTCTCCTCAACGGAGACGACCACAAGCACCTTGAGACAACCTCCCGATCAGCTGCCGCCTTGCAAGTCAGTTCCCGTTCACCAGTAAAGCCTGTTCAACCCAAGACGCCCCGCCCGCCATCCAAGCATTGGTTCGGTCTTGTGCTGCCCATCGTGTTGTGGAGTGCCATCAGCACGGCACAGGCCGCGCCGCCAGCCCCTGAAGCAAATGAGTCGGCGATGTTCAACCTGCTTGACCCACGTGCCCTGCAACCCAGGCTCATTGAATTGCATGACAACGTCAGCAACGTCACGTCGGATTTGGTCATGACCGCGATGGGCTTTCTGGGTGTGCGCTACCAGAGAGGCGGCAACGAAGCGGCCACGGGCTTCGATTGCAGTGGTTTTGTCCGCGCAGTGTTTGACAAGACCCTGGGCCTGGCCCTGCCCAGACGCGCTTCCGAACAGGCAGAGGTCACGGCCAAAATTTCCCCTGAAGATTTGCGCCCGGGCGATCTGGTTTTTTTCAACACCATGCGCCGGGCGTTCAGCCATGTAGGCATTTATGTGGGTGAAGGCAAGTTCATCCACTCCCCTCGTGCTGGCGGCAAAGTCAGGGTCGAGGACATGCGAGAAGCCTATTGGAGCAAACGTTTCAACGGGGCCAGACGGGTTGAAGGTTCACGCGCCGAAGCGGTGATGCAGAACCTCCCGTTCTACCGCCAGGACTGAATCAGCCTGCACTCCAAGCTTGTCAGGCCAATTCCCGGCCTCGGTGGCAAAAAACTCTCAACACCCCGCAGACGAATGGTGCCGTGGAGTGCCATGGATCGCGCCGACAGGTTGCCCGCCATCTTCAGTCCAGCGTTCAAGGCCTGCGCAAACGGGCCGCAGGGCGCTGCGCTCGGGCTGAGGCATTGCTGCCGAGCTGCATCCTTGAACTACGCCAAAAAAACCGCGAACAGTCATCAGTTTGGCGACAGACTGGTATTTAGAATGAGCACTCTATTGCGTCAACTTTACCGAGGAAGACAATGACTGCTGGATCATCAAAAATCATCTACACGCTGACAGACGAAGCACCTCTGCTGGCAACCTGTGCGTTTCTGCCCGTGCTGCGAACCTTCGCCAAGCCAGCAGGCATAGCAGTTGAAACTGCCGACATTTCGGTCGCCGCACGCATTTTGGCGGCTTTCCCTGAACGCTTGACCGAAGAACAGCGCGTGCCCGACACACTGGCCGAGCTGGGTAAACTCACGCTCAAGCCCGAGGCCAACATCATCAAGCTGCCCAACATCAGCGCCTCGGTGCCGCAGCTCAAGGAAGCCATCGCCGAGCTGCAGGCCCACGGCTGCCCGGTGCCGGATTATCCGGAGAATCCGCAGACCGACGCCGAGAAGGACGCGAAGGCGCGCTACGACAAGGTGAAGGGCTCCGCGGTCAATCCGGTGCTGCGCGAAGGCAATTCCGACCGCCGTGCGCCGCGCGCAGTGAAGGAATATGCGCGCAAGCATCCGCACAGCATGGCCGAATGGAGCCAGGCCTCGCGCTCGCATGTCTCGCACATGCACCACGGCGACTTCTACCACGGCGAGAAGTCGATGACGCTCGACCGCGCACGCTCGGTCAAGATGGAGCTGATCACCAAGTCGGGCAAGACCGTGGTGCTCAAGCCCAGGACCGACCTGCTCGAAGGCGAGATCATCGACTCGATGTTCATGAGCAAGAAGGCACTGTGCGAGTTCTACGAGAAGGAACTCGACGACTGCCGCGAGGCCGGCATCCTGTTCTCGCTGCACGTGAAGGCGACGATGATGAAGGTCTCGCACCCGATCGTCTTCGGTCACTGCGTCAAGATCTACTACAAGGACGCCTTCGCCAAGCACGGCAAGCTGTTCGAAGAGCTGGGCATCAACGTCAACAACGGCATGGTCGACCTCTACGAGAAGATCAAGACCCTGCCCGAATCCAAGCGCGACGAGATCATCCGCGACCTGCATGCCTGCCAGGAGCATCGTCCGGCGCTGGCCATGGTCGATTCGGCCAAGGGCATCACCAACTTCCACTCGCCCAACGACATCATCGTTGACGCGTCGATGCCGGCGATGATCCGCCAGGGCGGCAAGATGTGGGGTGCGGACGGCAAGCAGTACGACGCCAAGGCGGTCATGCCGGAATCGACCTTCGCCCGCATCTACCAGGAGATGATCAACTTCTGCAAGTGGCACGGCAACTTCGACCCGCGCACGATGGGCACGGTGCCGAACGTCGGCCTGATGGCGCAGAAGGCCGAGGAGTATGGCTCGCACGACCGCACCTTCGAGATCGTCGAAGACGGTGTGGCCAACATCACCGATCTCGACACCGGCGAGGTGCTGCTGTCGCAGAACGTCGAAGAGGGCGATATCTGGCGCATGTGCCAGGTCAAGGATGCGCCGATCCGCGACTGGGTCAAGCTCGCCGTCACGCGCGCGCGCAACTCCGGCATGCCGGCCATCTTCTGGCTCGATCCCTATCGTCCGCACGAGAACGAGCTCATCAAGAAGGTGCGCACCTACCTCAAGGAGCACGACACCACAGGCCTCGACATCCAGATCATGAGCCAGGTGCGTGCGATGCGTTACACGCTCGAGCGCGTGATCCGCGGCCTCGACACCATCTCTGTGACCGGCAACATCCTGCGCGACTACCTCACCGACCTGTTCCCGATCATGGAGCTGGGCACCAGCGCCAAGATGCTGTCGATCGTTCCGCTGATGGCCGGTGGCGGCATGTACGAGACCGGCGCCGGCGGTTCGGCACCCAAGCACGTGCAGCAACTGGTGCAGGAGAACCACCTGCGCTGGGATTCGCTGGGCGAGTTCCTTGCCCTGGCGGTGTCGCTCGAGGACCTCGGCATCAAGACCGGCAACGACAAGGCCAAGCTGCTCGCCAAGACCCTGGACGAAGCGACCGGCCGCCTGCTCGACGAGAACAAGTCGCCCTCGCCCAAGACCGGCCAGCTCGACAACCGCGGTAGCCAGTTCTACCTGGCCAAGTTCTGGGCCGAGCGCCTGGCTACGCAGACCGAGGACGCAGAACTGGCGGCGAAGTTCGCGCCCCTCGCCAAGGACCTGGCCGACAACGAGGCGAAGATCATCGCCGAACTGGCCGAAGTTCAGGGCAAGCCCGCTGACATCGGTGGCTACTACAAGGCCGACCCCGAGAAGTGCAAGGCAGTGATGCGTCCGAGCGCCACGCTCAACAGCATCCTGCGTGCCGCAGGGGCCTGATGCAGGCGCCGGCCTGACCGGCGTGCAGCAATGAGACGCGTGGGCGAGCCGCCGAGCGGTTCGCCCACGCGTTTTTTCTTGGTTTCGATATCTTTCCGGTCATGAACGGGATCTTCTTCGGCATCGTCCTCATTGCCTTCGTCGCCGCCGCCTGGCGGCAGTTCAGCCACGTCCCGGTCGACGGCGTGCAGTCGCCGATGGAGGTGCTGTCCGCAGGCATGATCTCGTCCGCCAGCGGCGCGGTGGAACTCGCGCTCGGCCTGGTGGGGGTAATGACGCTGTTCCTTGGCCTGATGAAGGTGGCTGAGGCTGGCGGGCTGCTGGTGATCATCGCGCGCCTGATCCGGCCCTTGATGACCCGGCTGTTCCCCGAGGTACCGCCCAACCATCCGGCGATGGGGGCGATGATCCTCAACCTGTCGGCCAATGCGCTTGGCCTGGGCAATGCCGCCACGCCTTTCGGCATCCGTGCCATGCAGGAGCTCGACAAGCTCAATACCCGGCCCGGTACGGCGACCAACTCGATGGCGCTGTTCCTTGCCATCAACACTTCCAGCATCACGCTGCTGCCCACCGGCGTCATCGCCATCCGCGCTGCGGCCGGCTCGGCCGATCCCGCTGCCATCCTGCCGACGACGTTGTTCGCGACCGTGTGCGCCACCATTGCCGCCATCACCGCGGCACTGATCTACAAGCGCTTCTCGGCCCTTGGCCCGGTCGATCCGGCCGCCGCTGCGATGGAGCGGCCCTGGGTGGCCGACGATCCGGCGCGTGAGGCGGTGGACGACCCCGGCGCTTACCCCTTGTGGGTGTCCGTCCTCGCCCTGGGCGCCATCATCGCGCTCATTCCCGCGACCATCGTATGGGGGCGCGTGATCTCGCCGTGGATCATCCCCGGGCTGATGATGGGCTTCCTGCTTTTTGGCGTGTTGCGCGGGGTGCGCATCTACGAGGTCTTCGTCGACGGCGCCAAGGACGGTTTCCAGGTGGCGCTGCGCATCATTCCCTACCTGGTTGCGATCCTGGTCGCGGTCGGCATGTTCCGCGCCAGCGGGGCGATGGACGTGATGGTGAACCTGCTCGGCGGGCTCACCTCCCGCGTCGGCCTGCCGCCGGAGGCACTACCGATGGCCTTGCTGCGCCCGCTGTCCGGTTCGGGCGCCTACGGCGTGATGGCCTCGATCATCAACGACCCGGCGATCGGGCCCGACAGTTACGTCGGTTACCTCGTCACCACGCTGCAGGGCTCGACCGAGACCACCTTCTACGTGCTGGCGGTGTATTTCGGCGCGGTGCAGATCCGCCGCATCCGCCACACCCTGGCGGCGGCGCTGACCGCGGACGTGGTCGCGGTGGCAGCCGCGGTAGCGATCTGCTCCTACCTGTTCCTGTAGTTCCGTCGTGCTGGCTTGTGTTCCAAAAAATGTTGATTTCTTGATGATGTGACAAAATCGCGAGGCGCTTTGGCGCTTGGATGCTAGCTTTTGGGGCTCGCGCGCAGCATCACGAATATGGAGCTTGAACGTTTTGAGCGGTAAGTTTCGCATCGGTTTGATGGCTCCCTTGAGTGGCGTGGTCAGTCTTTATGGCCCGGAGATCGTCGCCGCGGCGACGATTGCCTGCGCCGAGTCGAGGTAAGTGGTCCGCAGGGCGAAGTCCGGATGGATCCCGTGACCCAGCATGCAAGCGTCAATGTCCATCTGGCACGCTGCACCCGCGACGGGGTGTTCGAGATCGTCGAGCACTTCGGTTGCATCGAGCCGCGCATCCCTGCGCGCTATCAGGCCGAGATCGACCAGGAGCGGGGCCTCGAGCTGCCAAGCCCGGCGCTGACGGCCCGGCTCGCTGCGGAGATCGGCGCCAGCCGGCAGCCCCTCGAGTCGGCCCAGCGCATCCTGTCGGTGGCCGACATGGCGATCATCACGACCGATGGCGAAGGCGTGATCAGCCAGTGCAACCTCAGCGCGGAGGCGATGTTTGGCTACGAGGCTGGCGAGCTCGTCGGCCTGTCGGTTCATCACCTCGTACCCCCGCATTTTCGTGAGCGCCATACGGCCTTGGTCAAGGCCTTCATCGACAGTGAGGAAACCGAGCGCCGCATGGGTCGGCGCAACGAGATCACCGGCTATCGCAAGGATGGCAGCTTCTTTCCGCTCGAAGCCTCGATCGCGAAGTTCCATGACGGTCGGGGTTGGTTGCTGGTGGTCACCCTGCGTGACATCACCGAGCGCAAGGAGGCCGAGGCTACCCTGACCTGGCAGGCAACCCACGATACGCTGACAGGACTGCCGAACCGCGCACTGATCCGGGACCGTCTCACCAATGCGCTGCAACGCTCGCGGCGCAGCGGCCTGATCGTGGCTTTGCTCTTCATTGATCTGGATGGCTTCAAGTTGATCAACGGTGCGCATGGCCACGCAGCCGGTGACGAGTTGCTGAAGACGGTCGCGAGGCGCCTGATCGAACAGATTCGGCCCGGGGACACAGTTGCGCGTCTGGGCAGCGATGAGTTCGTGGTGCTGTGCGAGCAGGTCGAGCAACCGACCAGCATGTCGGTGCTGGCCGAACGCATCAACGACGCCTTGCGCTTGGCGATCGAGGTCGACGGCAACGCCCTGTACGTCACTGCCAGCATCGGCATCGCGGTTGGTAACGGCACCACCCACGCCCCGGACGACCTCCTGCGTCATGCCGATACGGCCATGCATGCAGTGAAGGCCCGCAGCGGGGACGGCTGGCAGTTCTTCAGCGAGGGGCTGGAGGAGAAGGCGCGTCAGCGGCTCATGATCAGTACCGGTTTGCGCCTGGCGATCGAGCGCAACGAGTTGTCCCTGCGCTACCAGCCCATCGTGGCGGCGGAAACGGCCAGGATTGTGGGCGCAGAGCTCCTGCTGCGCTGGCACCCGCCGACGGGCGAAGTGTCGCCGGCCATCTTCATTCCCATTGCCGAACTGAGTGGTGCGATCGTGCCGATCGGTGAGTGGGTGTTGAGGCAGGCCTGCCGCTGCGAGGCAAGCTGGCGTCAGCGCTGAGGCGAGCAGGCGCCGTATGTTTCGGTGAACCTGTCGGCACGCCAACTGGGTGAGGAGAATCTGCCGGAGGTGTTCGCCGCCATCCTGCGCGACACGGGGGCGGACCCTTCGCGGTTGCTGCTGGAGATCACAGAGACCGCGCTGATGGCCGATGTCGAGGCGAATCTGCGCGTATTGCGGCGCCTGGCCGAGTTCGGCCTGCGCGTGGCCGTCGACGACTTCGGCACGGGCTACTCGTCGCTGTCGCAGCTGACACGGCTCCCGGTAGATGTGCTGAAGATTGACCGCGCCTTCGTGGACGGTCTAGAACGGAGCGAGGAAAATCGTGCCGTGATCCGCGCGGTGGCCGGCCTTGGCGCAGCGCTGGGCTTGAAGCTTGTCGCCGAAGGCGTCGAGAACGATGCACAGCGGCAGGAGTTGTGCGCCTGCGGTTGTGAAATGCTGCAGGGCTACCATTTCTACCGCCCTCTCATCGAGGCCGATTTCGCGCGTCACTTCCAGGCTCAGCAGGCTGATGGGGGAGAGGCAAACGCGCCGTCGCTCTACTACCTCATCTATGTGAGCCGCGCACAGGTGGAGGTCGGAACGGATACGCTCAAGGCGTTGCGGCAGGTGATGCAGCGCCGCAATCGTCTCGAGGGGCTGTCCGGTTGCCTGCTCTACATGAACGGTGAGTTCATGCAGATGATTGAGGGCCAGCGCGAGGCGGTCGAAGCGCTCATGCGCAGGATTCGACAGGATCCGCTGCACCGTGACATCCGCGTCGTCGTCGAGGGCTCGGCGGCCCGTCGCGTGTTTGTCGACTGGGGTATGGTCGTGCATGACCTCGAGTCACTGCCCGGTTGCTCGCTTGCCGGCGAGGACGACAAGGCCGCATCACCGCTCACCTTCTCCAGGGTCGCGGACGACGCGCGCCTGTGTTACGTGCTCATCACTGCGCATGCAAGTGGCGGCGCGCAGAGGCGTTAAGCGAATTGTCGTGGTCTGCCCGAGCGGGCCATAGTGTGACGGGCTCGTCGATCGGGAGCGAAATTCGATCGACGGGGTCTGACTCGCTCGATTCAAACGCTGGAGACCTGTTTCATGACCGCACTCATCATCGGCCTGGTGCTGTTTCTCTGTACGCATTCGGCGCGCATCGTTGCCGAGGACAACCGCGCCCAGTACATCGCACACTACGGCGCCGCAAAGTGGAAGCTGGCCTACTCGATCGTCTCGGTGATTGGCCTGGTGCTGATTGTCTGGGGCTACGCGCAGGCGCGCTACGACCCGGTGTACCTGTGGTTCCCGCCGGTGTGGACGCGCCATCTGGCAGCCCTGCTGCTGCTGCCGGCCTTCATCCTGCTGGTGGCGACCTACCTGCCGGGCACGCGCATGAAGTCGGCGCTCGGCCACCCGATGAGCGCGGGGGTGAAGCTGTGGGCGCTGGCGCATCTGATTTCGAACGGTACGCTGGCAGACGTGCTGCTGTTCGGCAGTTTCCTGGTGTGGTCGATCGCCGCGTTCGCCAGTGCGCGCAAGCGTGATCGCGCACATGGCGTGGTACGCGCGGATGGCGCGCTCGGCCGCGACGCGCTCGCCGTGCTGATCGGCGCCGGGGTCTGGTTCGTGTTTGCACGCTACCTGCACGCCTGGCTGTTCGGGGTGGCGCCCTTCGGCTGAGCTTGCCGGCTGCGGGGCTGGCGTCTAGGCTGCAGCAACAGCCTGGAGGCCGCCGCCATGCGCAGATTCCTCTTGTCCGTCCTGGTCGGGGCGTGCATATCCTCCG
>DDUQ01000123.1:4643-10963 GCA_002344885.1 Comamonadaceae bacterium UBA2334 | reverse complement strand
GTTGCACAGGATTTCACCGGCGACGGCCGCCTCGATTACCTGCTGTCCGAAGGCGATTACGATTGCACCGGCCGCCCCGGCCTGTTCCGCCAGGGGGGTGTGGCGCGGGTCGATATCTTCGTCGTCGACGCGCGCAACAATGCACGCCGGGTCTATTCGGATCAGCTGATTGCCTACCGTGTACTCGCCGGCAAGCCAGCCAAGGTGCAGATTGCGCGCCGTGGTGCGGCCTGTGGGCCGGGCAGCAGCGCCAGTACGCAGTGCGCTGCCCAGCTGGCCTGGAATGGCCATGGTTTTGGCGAGGCGGTTGCCGTCAGCGATGCCAGCGAGGGCAAGGCTGCGGCGCCTCGGCCAGCCACGGCGGCGGTAGCTGCAGCGCCGGCAGGGAATACGGCTGCTGCTGGTCCGGCCCCGCCACCGCTGGTGGTCCAGCCCGAGGCGCGGCCGCGTTTTCTGGCCGATTGCCGCCGCTTCTATGTGTCGCTCAGCGCGGATGCGGCGCGCTGGGCAGACGAACAATGCGCAGCCGACTGGGAAAAGATCGGCGCGAGTGCGGCGGCAACCGATGCCCTGCTGGCCGCCTTGCCGGCGGTAACGGGCGAGGCGCTGTCCGTCGCCGCCCTGCGCCAACGTCTCGGCGGTGTGCGCTGGGCAGCGAAGGCGAGTTCGCGCGAACTGTCGGCGAGCGGCAAGCTGGGCAGGTTCGAGGTGTCGGTCAGCGGTTCGCCCGCGGCCAGGACACTGGCCATGAACTGGATGGCAGTCGGCGCTGAGCCACCCTATGACATCGTCGGTGCGATGCGTGCGCGTGGTGTGCAGCTGACCGAGATCGCCTGCGAGGAGTTCGGCAGCGGAGAGTGGCAGCGCGTTTTTTCCGGCGTGGCTCCAGGGCGCGCGCCGTTCAGGCTCGAGGTGGCGCAGCGCGTTGCGCCGACGGCAAATGCCAACTCGTACTATGGCGCTACCATCGATCTCTCGGGACAGGCTCCGCGGGCGGGGGCGGCCCAGGCGTGCCGCAATCCGAGCAATCTCTTGATGTAGGACGCGGCAGGCCGGTGCTGCGTCCGGCACGACCAGGAGGTGGGCGCCATGTATGTCGGACCATCGCAGCATGCGCACGCCTGGCGGGCGTTCTTTACCGGACGCAGCTGGGAGCCGCAGCTGTTTGCCGATCTTGTCGAGCGTGACGAGATCGGCGCTGCGTTCTTCGAGATCGAGACCCAGATCAACGGCCTGTATCGCTCGCTGCAGATGTCGCAGGCGCTGGCCCAGCGCTTCGGCTTGTCCGTGGACGAAGACCGCCGGGGCGAGGTCGAGCTGAAGGCGCGCTGGCTGTCGCTCAACGCGGAGCGCTTTCGTGAGGCGCTCGGGCCCGCACAGCGGGAACTCGACATCGGCCTCATGCAGTGGATGCGGCGAGCGTCCTGTCTGTCGGTGGTGATCGGCGCCGGCGCGACGATGGACGCGGGTGGACCGTCGTGGGCCGAACTGGTGCGACGCCTGCTGCTGCGAGTGATCGAGCGCGGACGAGAGCAGACGGAGATGCGGCCGCGGCCGGGCGGTACGCGCGAGAACGCCGAGTTCGAGCGTGTGGTCACCGCTGTCGAGCATCTGGCGGCCGGCGAGGACCTGCGCGCACGTGCCGTACTGGCATCGATCGAGGCGGGCCAGGCCGATACCGAGGCGCTGATGGAGGGGGCGCAGATCTGCTACGACTTTCTCGGCCAGCACCTGTTTACCGATCTTACGGACATCCTCTACGAGAACGATCGCCGGCCAGGGCCGATCCATCGTGCGATTGCCGAACTCGCGCCGGCAGTCAATGTGCCCGATCGTGGCGGGTTGCTGCCAGGCTGGGACGCGATCATCACCTACAACTTCGACGACCTGATGGGCGAGGCGCTCGATGAGGCCGGACTCGCGCGTGCGGCCTACGCAATGCGCGGAGATGAGCTCGCTGGCGACCCGAACACGCTGGCGCGAGAGCAGGGCCAGCACGCCTTGCATCAGGGCATCTACCATGTGCACGGCTACACGCCGCGGAGGCTTTTCCTGATCACCCATGTGCGCTTCGTGTTTTCCACCAGCCAGTACGAGTGCACGTATGGCGGCAGCCGCGCCGGTATCGTCGGCGAGGTGTTCGCACGCTGGCTCGCCAACCCCGTGCATCATGCGCTGTACGTCGGGTGCTCGTTTGCGGACGAGGAGATGAACCGGCTGCTGCGCGATGCCGCGAAGGTCTTGCCCGGGCGTTACCACTACGCGCTACTGAAGTGGCCAGGGTCCTGTCGCCATTCCGAGGCGAGCGCGATGGAGCTTGCGCTGGCCTCGGCGCCCTATCTCTCGATGGGGGTGCGCCCGCTCTGGTTTGACGATTTTGGCGAGATTGCGGGCCTGATTCGCCGGCTGGCCTGAGCGTGGTGTGGCCGCTCGTGGTCTAGCCGCTGTTGGCCACGCGCACCGGCACCTGCCGGCATTCGCTGGCGATGGGTTTGTGGCTGCGGCCATCGAGCAGCACGCTCTTCCACGGCAGGTCGATCCACACCAGGCCACTGGCGGGGTCCTCGAAGCGTGGCAGGCCGGAGTGCGACAGGTCGCGCTCGAGCAGGTACTGATTGCCGTTCCAGCCGAGCTGGATGCGGTTGTTGATGCGCTCCTGCATGTCGCGCCGAACCTGCACGCGCACGCCGTGCTCGCAGCCGTAGTCGCCACTGGCAAGCGCGAAGTCGAGCTGTCCGTTGCGGTGCGCCGGGCCCGCGTCCGGCAGTTGGGCGACCGGGGATGGGCGTACGGAGCTGAAGCAGGCCGACAGCAGGAGAGGTAGGGTAGCGATGGCGATCGTGGACAGGCGGATCATGAGAAAAACTCTGAATGAAACGGTGCAAGTGATTGTAGATCAACAATAAAACGCATTGTTCACCGTTACAGCTCAGTCCTGTGCGTGTCTGCACGCGGCGTACGTGTCGCTTACACGCGCAGTAGCACGGTTTTCAGCGGCGGCTTGTCGTCAAGGCTGGGGAAGTCGTCTTCGGGGGTGATCCATTCGGCCTCGCGCAGCGGCCTGCCGGCCTTGCGCGCACTGCGTTCGAGCTGGTCGAGCCAGGCTTCGCGATCGACCTGGGCGACGTTGTTGCAGCACACCAGGGTGCCGCCTTCGGCGGTGGCGAGCAGCGCGGGCTTGAACAGGGCGGCGTAGTCGTTGATGAGGTCGACGACGCCGAACGGGCTCTTGGCGTAGCGCGGCGGGTCGACGAAGACGATGTCGAAGCGGTGCGGTTCGAGGGCGGGGAACGGCGGCAGGTGCTTGCCGCGCACCATCCGGGGCTGGCCGATGCCGGCGTACTGGCGCAGGGCGGCGAAAGCGTCGCACTTGATGAAGCGCGGGCGAGTCGCCAGCGTGTTGAGGCGGGCGTTGTCCTTGCCGACGGCAAGGCTGGATTCGGCGAAATCCACGTTGATCACATGGCGTGCGCCGGCCTTGGCGGCGGCGATGCCGACCCCGCAGGTGTAGGCGAACATGTTGAGCAAGGACTTGCCCGGCGCTTCCTGCATGATGCGCCGGCGTGCGGCGCGCAGGTCGAGGAACAGCCAGGGGTCCTGGCCGGCATGGCGGGCCTGGAAGCGGTAGCGCACGCCGAGTTCGGAGAACTCGCAGGGTGTTTCGGCGACCGCCTGCTGTTCGGGCGGCAGTGGGTTGGCAATGCGCGAATGCTTGCCGCTGCGATCGTTCCAGATCAGCGGCAGGCCGGGCAGGGCGGTGGCGTAGAAGGCCTGCAGTTCGGCGAGGCTGTCGAGGCTGAGCGGGTGGTGAAAGGTCTGCACCAGCAGCATCGGCCCGTAGCGGTCGACGGTGAGACCGGGCTCGCCTTCGACCGTGCCGTGGAACAGGCGGTAGGCGTCGGTGTGTTCGGCGGCGAGGCGCTCGATCAGGGGCGCGCGGGCGGCGAGCGCGGTGGCGAGCAGGTCGGTGAGGGTCGAGGACATGGGGCGCTCCGGCGCTGGGCGCGCCAGTATGCCCCAGGGCGAGGCTTCAGCGATCGACTTCGAACTCGAACAGACCGGTGATCTCGGGCAGTTGCAGGCGCAGGCGCCAGCGCCCGGGTTCGGGCAGGGCCGCCTTGGCGACATAGCTGCCGGGGCCGGCGAGCGTGTGCTGCAGTGGGATGGGCGCGCGGTCGTGGTCGGGCATGTCGAGGCTGAGGTCGAACGCCAGCGTGGCGGGTGCAGGCTGAGCAGTGGGGCCGATGAGGTCGAAGCTGAAGCTCACCTGACGCTCGGCGTCGAGCGTCATGCGGCCGCGCACTTCCCAGATGTTCGCCGTACCGTGGAACACCAGTCCGCCGCGCTCGGCGCCGGGCGCCGGGGGGATCGGCCCCACGGCGTTGAGGCGGGCCTCGTCGCGCACCGTGAACACCATGGCGACGAAGGCCACGATCAGCAGCAGGAAAAGGCCGCCGACAATGAGCGCAACCAGGCGCGCCTGGCGCGCTGCGGGTGCGCCCGCGCTGCGGGAGGAGGGTGTCGAGGATGAGGCCATGCCGGGCTTCCTGGTCTGGGACGAGGCCGGTAGTGTGCCGCAAGCGGCGCTGCGGGTGCTACGACCCTGGGCGCAGGCCTGCGCCGAGGCGGTCGATCATGGCGCGCAGGGCGCGGATCTGGACGCCGTTACGCGTCGCGTAGTGCTCGTCGGTGTAGCCCCACCAGTCCCAGCAGCCGTTCGGGTTACGCCAGGGGATGGACACTGCCTGCGGGAACAGCACGACCAGGCGGTTGGCATCGGCCCAGCGGTCGTAGCCGGTGTTCTTCACGAAGGTGGTGCCGTTATAGAGCCCGCCGCCCGGCGGGCGCTTGAGAGGCAGGTAACTCTGGCCCTGCTTGCAGCCGTGCAGTGCGATGTGGAGGCGGCAGCGCTCGCCCGCTTCGCACACCTCGGGGACATACACCCAGCCCGTCTTGTCCATGCCCGAGCCCCACAGGAAGTCGAACAGGCCGCCCTTGGGCACATAGCCACTTTGGTCGAACTCGACGAAACGGCCGGCCGCCGGCGTGCCCGCCGGGGCGGGCGGGACAGCGTCGGGATAGATCCAGCCGAGGATTGCGCCTGCGGCGTCGAAATCGCACTTGCCGATATAGGGTTCATCGGTGGCCGCGCAGGCGGCGCCGAAGTCGATGGTGGGCATCGTGTGCCCCGCGCCGTCCAGGGCGATGGCTTTCAGGCTGTCCGGCGGCAGGCCGAAGGCGCCGTAGTAGTCGTGCAGCTGGCGTGCGATCGGTGTGGGTACCAGCCGGTCTTCGCCGCCGACGACCGTGGCAACGCGTTGGCGGGCGATGTTGGCAGGGTCGTCGATCAAGCCCTTTGCGAAGAAGCCCTGGGTGGCCGTCACCAGCGCCTGAACGGCCGCGCTGTGCTCGGTGACCTTGCAGCCGAGCATCGGTTCGCCGGTGCATGAGCACAGCGTGGTGGCGGTGATGACGTCGTTCTGGGCGCAGTAGTACGGGCCCCCGGCGACGATGCCTGCGCCCTTGATGATCGACGAGTGCGCGACCTGCAACTGCGCAGACATGAAGCCGCCGGAGGAGATGCCCGACACCGAGGTCTCGCGGATGTCGATGTTGAGCGCGGGAAGTGGCCCGGGAGGCGAGGCCGCTGCGGGGGTGGAGAGAACTGTGGCGAGGGCGAGCAGGCCGGATGCGAGCGCTTTCGATAGCGATGTCATGACGGATCTCCCGTTGTTGGCGGCCGGGCGGGAAACACCACGGCTGCGAATCGATGACAGTGGCAAGAACTGTGCCGAATGGTGCGCTGCGCAACACGATTTGCCAAGTGAAATGATCCAATGCAGGCGCGGGGGCGTCGACAGGGCGTGCAAGCCGGCGCCGATTCGCTAGACTGTCGGGTATTACCTTTACACGCCTGAACGGGACGCACCATGAGCGCACGGCGGCTGATCGCGCTGATTTCGCAGAAAGGAGGCTCAGGCAAGACTACGGTCAGCCTGCAACTGGCGGCAGGCCTCGGCTTGCAGGGCTACCGGGTCGCGCTTGCCGACCTCGACCCACAGGAGAGCGCATCGCGCTGGGCGGAGCTTGCCCCGGCGGACGCGCCGATTGCGAGCGAGGTGCTGCAGCTCAAGGGCTCTGCTGTCGACATGGCCGAGGCCCTGCGTCCGGTGGCGAGGCGGGTCGATGTGGTCGTGATGGATTGCCCGCCGTCGATCGAACACCCGCATACCATGAGTGCGCTGGAGCTATGTGATGTGGCCCTGGTGCCGGTGGTGCCAAGCCCGACCGATCTGTGGGCAACGCGCGGCATCGAACGC
>DDUQ01000123.1:0-4289 GCA_002344885.1 Comamonadaceae bacterium UBA2334 | reverse complement strand
CTGGACGCAGCCTTGTCGCAGCGTAGTGCGTATGCCTTGAGTGCGGTGCGCGGTACCTCCGTCTATGGCTTGGGCCGTGCCGCAGCGGCGGCACAGGAAGAAGTCGATCGATTGGTCTCGGCCGTCGTCCGGCTGATCGAGGGGTGAGCATGACTGCAGCGACGACGCGTAAACGACGTGCGAGCGCCGGCCCGGCGAAGGTGCCGGTGCAGCCTGCGGCCAGCGAGGTGACCAGCGGGGTGGCCGGCGAGATGGACGACGGTATCGACACGCTGGGAGCGCAGGAGGCCGAGCGCAAGGATCGCCACGAGAAAGTGGAGCGCGACTCCTTTTCGATGCCGGCGAGCGAGCACCGCCGCATCAAGGCCTTGCGCGAGGCGCTGGGCAAGGCCGGCGTGCTGGTGAGCAAGTCGGAGATCCTGCGCGCGGGGCTCGCCCTGCTGGCCGAGCGCGACACCGCGGGTGTCGCGCAGGTGATCGCCGCGCTGCCCAAGGTCGCCAAGGGCAAGCGCAGCAAGAAGCACTGACCCTGCGCTCGGCGCCGCTCAGCGCTTTTTCTTGTTGGTCTTGCGTTTGGCGGTGGCTTCCTTGCGTCCGCCGGCCTTCTTGGGGGCGGGCTTCTTGGCCGCGGTCTTCTTGCGCTTGGACTCATCCTTCTTCTTCTCTGCAGCCTTGGCCTTCTTGCCGGTGCCGAGCGGCGCCAGTGCGCGCAGCAGTGCCCTTACCGCGTCCGTACCCTGAGCGGCGAGGGCGCCGATCGCGGCGCGGACGAGCTCAGACTTGCCGGGCCGCTTGCCGCTGTCGGCCAGGTCTGCGCGCAGCACCTTGAGGCGCTTGCAGTCGTTCTCGCCGATCACGAAGGTTTCGCGTTGCGGCTTGTCGGCTGCGACCGGCTCAGCGGGCGTCTGTGCGCTGGCAGCCGGTGCTGCGGGGGGCTCTGCATCGGCCGCCGCAGTGGCAACCGGCGTACTGTTGGCGGCGGTGGTGTCGGCAGTGCCGGTCTGAGCTCCCGCAGGTGCTGCGACCGGCTCCGGCGCAGCGGTGGAACCGGCTTCCTGCACTTCGGCTACAGGTGGCTGCGCGGTCGCGGCCGCTTCTGTCTGGGCCGGCTCGGGCAGGCGCTTCTCGAGCGCGGAGTCTTCATGCTGGAGGGCGGCACGCAATGCGTTCTGGGTCTTGGTGTTCATGTCGTCGGCTTTCCTTGTAAAGGTAATACTTTATTATTTTGTCTCGATCGACGCCACTCGGCAATGGGATGCATCCCTTTGCGTGGGGTTCGAGCGTGGCCTTGCAACGGGCGGGATGTTGCAGCGCCGCGTTGATGCTATCTTCCGCCCTTTGGACATGGGCACCGGGCAGGCCGGTTGCCGCCATCGACATCTTCAGATCCCAGGAAGCGACCATGCTGCAGAAACTCCCCGCCTTCGCCGGCGTCAAGGGCCCCGTTGTCGTGATTGTCATGGATGGCTATGGCATCCCCAGGCACGATGTGGGCAGTGCGATCGATGCCGCGCGCAAGCCGACGCTCGACCGCCTGTTCGCCGAGTATCCGAACATCACCCTGCGTGCGCACGGTACGGCGGTCGGCATGCCGTCGGACGAGGACATGGGTAACTCCGAGGTGGGCCACAACGCCATTGGTGCCGGCCAAGTGTATTCCCAGGGGGCGGCGCTGGTCGCCAACGCGATCGCCAGCGGCGCGATCTGGGAAGGCAAGGCGTGGCAGGAGGTGGTGGCCGCAGCCAGGGCAGGCACTGCGGGCAAGGCGGGCGTGCTGCATTTCATCGGCCTGTTCTCGGATGGCAATGTGCACAGCCACATCGACCACCTGCGGGCGATGGTGGTGCAGGCCAAGGCCGATGGCGTGCGCACGGTGCGCATCCACGCCCTGCTCGACGGCCGCGACGTGCCCGAAACCAGCGCGCTGGACTACGTCGAACCCTTCGAGGCCTTCCTGGCCGGGATCAGCAGCGACGGCTTCGACGCCCGTATCGCCTCGGGCGGCGGCCGCCAGTACATCACCATGGACCGCTACGACGCCAACTGGCCGATGGTCGAGCGCGGCTGGCGGACCCACGTGCTGGGCGAAGGGCCGAAGTTCGCCAGTGCGGCCGAGGCGGTCAAGGCCTTGCGCGACAAGCACCCCGGCACCATCGACCAGGACCTGCCCGAGTTTGTCATCGCCGAATTCGACGGTGACGGTTGCGGTCAGCCGATCGGCACCATCGAGGATGGCGATGCCGTGGTCCTGTTCAACTTCCGTGGCGACCGCGCAATCGAGATCACGCGCGCATTCGTCGAGAATGACTTCGACGCCTTTGATCGCGTGCGCGTGCCCAAGGTGACCTACGCCGGCATGCTGCAGTACGACGGCGACCTGCAACTGCCCAAGCGTTTCCTGGTCGCCCCGCCGGCGATCACCGATACCTCCAGCGAGTGGTTCAGCAAGATGGGCCTGGCGCAGTTCGCGTGCTCGGAAACGCAGAAGTTCGGCCACGTCACCTATTTCTGGAACGGCAACCGCTCCGGGCGTTTCGATGGTGAGACCTGGGAGGAGGTGCCGAGCGACGTCGTACCCTTCGAGCAGCGGCCGTGGATGAAGGCGGCCGAGATCACCGATGCCATGATCGCTGCGCTCCAGTCGGGCAAGTATGCGGTGATGCGCTGCAATTACGCTAATGGCGACATGGTCGGCCACACGGGCAATTTCCGCGCCGCGACGATGTCGATCGAGGCGGTCGACCTGGCGCTGGCGCGCCTGCTGCCGGCGATCGACGCTGCCGGCGGGGTGGCGCTGATCACCGCCGACCACGGCAACGCCGACGAGATGTTCGAGCTCGACAAGAAGACCAAGGAGCCGGCGCGCAACGCCGATGGCAGCTACAAGGCCAAGACCGCGCACACCCTCAACCCGGTGCCGCTGATCCTGTACGACAACGTCAGCGGCGGCAGGCTGGGCCTGAAGCAGGCCGATGGCGCCGGTCTGTCGAACATCGCCGCTACCGTGGCCAACCTGCTTGGGCTGGACAAGCACCCGAAGTGGGACGACAGCCTGCTCGTGGTCAAGTGAGCGCCCGGGCTGTGTGCGCTGTGCGCACCTGAGCGAGGCGCACAGCGCATCGGATCCGGTCGCAGCGCATGGGGCGGCGGGGCAAGCCCTGCCCCATGCGCGTCAGGCGGATCAGAACGCGTTGAACGGGTAGTCGATGAAGACCCGCACTTCGCGGCCGCTGACGTTGTAGTCGGCGGCATCGCTCGACACGCGCAGCGCCGAGGTGCGCAGGCGGATGTTCAGGTCCTTGGCGGCGCCGTTCTGCACGGTGTACGAGATCTGGTTGAAGAACTCGTGTTCCTTGCCGCGGGTGGTGACGTCGGTGTCGATGTCGCTGCCACGCACGTAGGCGACGCGGTACTTGAGGCCGGGCATGCCGTACTGGCCGAAATCGACCGCGTAGGCGAGTTGCCAGGATTTTTCATCCTTGCCGTTGAAGTCCGACCAGTAGGAGTTCGCCAGCCAGATCGAGGCCCCGCCGTTACCGGTGCCGCCGGCCTTCTGGTACCAGCCGTAGTCGAAGCCGACGTCGCCGCTGCTGCGCTGGTAGGCGAGCGTGAAGGCGTGTGGGCCGGTCTCGTAGGTTGCGGCCAGGCTCCAGATGCGGTTCTTGTCGCCGGACACGTCGTACTTGGTGCGATAGCCGTTGAGATCGAAGCTCAGCGTGTTGCTGGCGATCGGCAGCGCGTAGTTCAGGTTCACGTACTGGCGCTTGAAGCTGTTGTCGCGCACCACGTTGTCGACGTCGGAGAAATACAGCGCCGCGCTCAGCGCGTCGCTGAACTGGTAGCTGCCACCGATCACGTCGATGCCTTTCAGCCCACCGCTGTCGCGGCCTTCATCGCTCTTGCGCGACTGCGCATGGAAGCGGCCGGCGACCAGTTCGAGGCCGTCGATCTCGCTCGAGGTGAGCAGGGTGCCGGTGTAGCTCTCCGGCAGAAGGCGCGAGTCGTCGTGGTTCAGCACCGGCAGCGAGGGGCGCAGGTCGCCGTAGGCCAGCACGGTGTTGGAAACGCGCACCTTCAGCGACGCACCGCCCTTGGCCAGGTCGCTTGCGGGCTTGCCCGTGCTGTCTTCCCGCTTGAAGAAGTCGATGCCACCCGCGCCGGCGCGGCGGCGGGTGCTGTCCAGGCGCAGGCCGTAGGCCGCGAAGGCGTCCACGCCAACGCCCACGGTGCCCTGGGTGAAACCCGACTCGAAGTTGGCGACGATGCCCTGCCCCCATTCGCGCTTGTCC
>DDUQ01000059.1:29443-71016 GCA_002344885.1 Comamonadaceae bacterium UBA2334 | reverse complement strand
TGCACTTCACTTTTGAATCCGCCTGGCTATTGCGTTAACTCGCTCGATTGAAACGATCAAATCTCTAACGAGTCGCGAATCTCTCTGATGCTGCTTGTTGCTTCCGTAGTTGAGCTCAAGCTCATCAAAAAATATGTTTAGACGTCCT
This sequence comes from Comamonadaceae bacterium UBA2334, assembly GCA_002344885.1. Classification (GTDB taxonomy): domain Bacteria; phylum Pseudomonadota; class Gammaproteobacteria; order Burkholderiales; family Burkholderiaceae_C; genus UBA2334. The sequence continues at coordinate 70,868 of DDUQ01000059.1, read as the reverse complement.
GAATCAGCTTGGAGTGCCTGAAATGCATGGTCAGCGCGACGTACTAGATCATTGAAGTTGACTTTTGCACGACCCCTTTTCATCCCAATCAAACTCAATCCCCAGTTTCGGACTTTGGCTTATTTCAATATTCCCTTTTCGAATATTTGGAACAAATCGCATTATTCCTTCATATTCTGGTTTTGTGAGTGCCTCAGAACTCACAATTGCCATAAATGAGTCCAAGGCTCCATTGTTTTGGAATGGCTGCGCCGAATCTTCTCGAATGCTTGTTGCAATCTTCCGGTAGATAAACCAACGCCAAACGGTTTCAAAGTCATCTCCATCAAATGATTCGGAATTTTCAGACACTAGTTGAACACGCGCAGCGCGGGAAAAATCCTTTCTTAGGTCCTCATCTACATCTGATTTGAATAGAATAAAACTAGAAACTGATTTTTCGCCTTCTGCTAGCTTGATTGAAATATACCGAAGCAAAGCAGTCTTTCCTGTGCCTTTAAGTCCTACAACGTAGTACTTGTCACGAGAAGTGTACTTATCAATTGTCAAAGATGGTGGAATAACGAACGCAGTCATGAAGCGTTCTAATTCGTCTGGGGAATTGCTCAGAACTTCGTTTTTCGCATCTGTACTTCCTAGAGGAATATCTTTAAGCTTCAGCATCGGGCTTTCCAAATAGTAGAGATGTTGGAAATTTAAACGTGTCATGAACGACACGAGACTGTCGCCGCAATCGGGGGCGGTGGCATAGTCTCATGAACCTGTCGCATGTGATCCTCCGCCAACGACTGTGCTGCACTATATGCGCGTTTTGGAACCAAAATTTGACAAGAACTGCAGTCATTCGCCACTGACCGCTTCTGGCCGATACCTGCCAACCCATGCGTGCGCTCATCGGCAACCCATCTTCATACAAAAAATGGGCTATGCCGCTTACCTGCACTGGGTTGTTTGCCGCTAAATAAAATGATAGCAAACAATCTACACCATAAAAGCGCTGGCAGCATCTTTCATCACATAAAACTGCGCAACCGCGGCACAGCGGTCAACCACACTTGCTGTCTGGTTGCTCACCCCAGCCGCGTACGCCCAGCGCCGCCATACCATCGTGCGCGGTTCACCGAGAATGTGCTGTTTCTGACAAAGGCACACGCGATGGACTGTCTGTTCTGCAACATCGTCAACCAGACGGAGCCCGCCGTGGTGCTGTACCGCGATGCGGTGTGCACCGTCATTCTGGATGTCTACCCCATGTCTGAAGGGCATGCCCTGGTGCTGCCCAACCGCCATGTGGCGCTCGCCTCGGAGCTGGACCCGACCGAGTTCCAGCACCTGACCCGGGTGTGGCAAGGGTTGCTGCGCGCCTACCGCGATGCGGGCGTGGCGCAGGACGGTGCCAACCTGCTGCTGAATGACGGATCGGCCGCCAACCAGCACGTCCCGCACGTTCACTTGCACCTCATACCCCGCAAGCGTGGCGACACCGCAAAAACTCTGCTGTCGTTCGCTACCCGCATGGTCAACCTCTTCACAGGCCGAAAACGCCACGCGGCGCTCCAAACTTTCGCCGAACGGGTGGCACCCGCAATCGCCATGCACCTGCCAGCGCCACAGCCCGGCGCATCGCCAGCCGGAGACTGACGCTCAGTCGTACACCAGTTCTGCCTTGAGCGGGCTGGTCTGTGCGGTCCAGCTGGCCAGCGCCGCATCACTGGGGAAAAACAGGCTGCGGTCATCCAGCTGGATGTCGCAGCGCACGCCGGGCCGTTGCAGTTGCAGGCGCACGCGCACGCCACGCACCTGTTCGCCGTGCTCGGTCTCTTCGCGCCGGGGCGGATGGGCTTGCACCAGCGTGCTCACGGGCACATCGCGCCCATTCACGCCCACACGCAAATACTTGGCAAACCGGCAGCGGGCGCCAGGCAAGTCCCACACCTGCTGGGTTTTGAAGCGCAGGCCACCCGAAAAGCGGTCGTTCTGCACCAGACCTTGCAGCAGCACCATCTCGTCGTCTTTCAGGCAGTCGCGGTGGTCGTTGTAGGTGGCTTCATCCACACTGGCCTCGATGGAGCCGCTCTTGTCGTCCAGCTTGAACAGGATGAGCTTGCCGCGCTGGCCGTTGATGATGCGCAACTCGTTCACGATGCCGGCCAGCAACTGCGGTTCACGGCTGTCAGCCACCTCGCTCAGGCGCGTGCGGGCAAAGCGGCGCACCTCGGCCTCCACTTCATCAAACAGGTGGCCTGACAGATAAAAACCAATGGCGGGCTTTTCCTGGATAAGGCGTTCCTTCACGCCCCACGGGGCGCAGTCCACCAACTGGGGCTCTTGCGTGCTGCTGCCGTGGCTGTCACCGTCGTCGAACATGTCGAACAAACCGCCCTGGTTGGCGTTGGCCGCCTGCGACGCTGCAAAGTCGAACGCCAGTTCCACACTGGCCAGCAGGCTGGCGCGGTGCAGGTTGATGCTGTCGAACGCACCGGCGCGGATCAGCGCCTCCACGGTGCGCTTGTTCACCCGGCCCTTGTCCACCCGGCAGCAGAAATCGAACAGCGACTTGAACGGACCACCGTCCTGGCGCGCAGCCACGATGGTTTCGATGGCCTGTTCGCCCGTGCCCTTGATGGCACCCAGCCCGTAACGCACGCAGGTGTTGCTGATGGGCTCGAAGCGGTAGCTGCCCCGGTTGACGTCAGGCGGCTCAAAGCTGATGCCAAAGGTGGCGGCGTCGGCATGCAGCACCTTGAGCTTGTCGGTGTTGTCCATTTCCACCGTCATGTTGGCGGCATAGAACTCGGCCGTGTAGTGCACCTTCAGCCAACCCGTGTGGTAGGCCAGCAGCGAGTAGGCCGCAGCGTGCGACTTGTTGAAGCCGTAGCCCGCAAACTTCTCCATCAGGTCGAACACCTCGTCGGCCTTTTCCTGCGGGATGCCATGGGTGGCCAGCGCACCGGCGCGGAACTTTTCGCGGTGTTCGGCCATTTCCTCGGCCTTTTTCTTGCCCATCGCGCGGCGCAACAAGTCAGCGCCACCCAGGCTGTAGCCGCCCAGGATCTGGGCGGTCTGCATCACCTGCTCCTGGTAGACCATGATGCCGTAGGTTTCGCTGAGCATCTCGGCCACCGCCGGATGGGGGTACTCCACCGTTTCGCGGCCATGCTTGCGCGCCACGAAACTGGGAATCAGGTCCATCGGGCCCGGGCGGTACAGCGCATTCAGCGCAATCAGGTCTTCCAGACGGGTGGGCTTGGCATCGCGCAACATGCCCTGCATGCCCCGGCTTTCAAACTGGAACACGGCCTCGGTGCGGCCATCGGCAAACAGCTTGTACGTGGCGCGGTCATCGAGTGCAATGTTCTCGAATGCAAAATTCTCCTGACCCTTGTGGCGCTTCATGATGAACTCGCGCGCAATCTCCAGGATGGTCAGCGTGGCCAGGCCCAAAAAGTCGAACTTCACCAGCCCGATGGCTTCCACGTCGTCCTTGTCGTACTGGCTCACCGCCGATTCGCTGCCGGGTTGCTGGTACAGCGGGCAGAAGTCGGTCAGTTTGCCCGGGGCAATCAGCACGCCCCCCGCATGCATGCCGATGTTGCGGGTCATGCCCTCCAGCTTCTGCGCCAGCTCAATCAGGGTTTTGACGTCCTCCTCCTGCTCGATGCGGCGGGCCAACTCCGGCTCCATGGCAATCGCGTAGTTGTTCTTGTCGCCGTCCTTGGGCGGGTGCGGCGGGTATTGCAGCGTCACGCTCATGCCCGGCTTGTTGGGGATGAGCTTGGAAATGCCGTCGCAAAAACCATATGAAAAATCGAGCACCCGGCCCACGTCGCGGATGGCGGCACGGGCCGCCATGGTGCCGAAGGTGGCGATCTGGCTCACGGCATTCTTGCCGTACTTGTCCTTCACATAGTCGATCACCCGGTCGCGGTTGCCCTGGCAAAAGTCGATGTCGAAGTCAGGCATGCTGACCCGCTCGGGGTTCAGAAAGCGTTCGAACAGCAGGTTGTACTGCAGCGGGTCCAGGTCGGTGATCAGCAGCGCATACGCCACCAGCGAGCCCGCGCCGGAACCCCGGCCCGGCCCCACCGGACAGCCGTTTTCCTTGGCCCATTTGATGAAGTCCGACACGATGAGGAAGTAGCCGGGAAACCCCATCTTCAGAATGGTGTTCAGCTCGAACTCCAGCCGGTCCACGTAACGCTGGCGCTGCGCTTCGCGCTCGGACTCTTTCGGGTAGAGGTGAATCAGGCGGGCCTTCAGACCCTCGTGCGACACGTGGCGGAAGTAGTCGGGCACCGACATCACTTCGCCATTCACCGGCGGAATCGGGAAATCGGGCAACTGCGGTTTGCCCAGCACCAGCGTCAGGTTGCAGCGGCGGGCCACTTCCACCGTGTTGCGGAGGGCCGTGGGAATGTCAGCAAACAGCGCCTGCATCTGCACGGAAGACTTCAGGTATTGCTCGCGCGTGAAGCGGCGCACACGCCGGGTGTTGCCCAAGATTTCGCCTTCGGCAATGCACACACGGGCCTCGTGCGCCTCGTAGTCGTCTTCCGCCAGAAACTGGGCCGGGTGCGTGGCCACCACCGGCAACCCCAGCCGTGCGGCCAGTGGCACGGTAGCACGCACCAGTGGCTCGTCGTCCGGACGGCCAGCCCGCTGAACCTCCAGAAAAAACCGGTGCACAAACACCCCGGCGGCCTGCAGGGCCACATCGGCGGCGCGCCCTTCGTCACCGGCCAGCAACGCCTGGCCCACCGGACCGGCTGCTGCGCCGCTGAGCATGATGAGGCCCTCGTTCAACTCCTGCAGCCAGTCCCACGTCAGCACTGCCTGCTCGCGCTGCACGTTGCGCGTCCAACCCCGCGCCAGCAATTCGCTCAGGTTCAGGTAGCCCTGTCGGTTTTGCACCAACAACAGCACGCGGGGCAGCGCCTGCGCGCTGGGCGAGACTGGTTGACCCGGCAACGGCGCGGGTGCGCCGCCCAGGCCCTGCACAAACACCTCGGCCCCCAGCACGGGCTTGACCCCCGAACCCCGTGCCTCTTTGTAGAACTTGACCGCACCGAACATGTTCGACAGGTCGGTGATGGCCATGGCCGGCTGGCCATCTTTGGCAGCCGCTTTCACGGCATCGTCGATGCGCAAGGTGCCGTCAACGACTGAAAACTCGGAATGGAGGCGCAGGTGTACAAACATGGGGTGGATTGTAGAAAGCCGCTCAACTTCAAGCGGCCCGCGCCGATGCAATCTGTCAGGCTTCACCGAACCGGAGACGATATGCCCCGTTACACCCCTGCCGCCCTGGCGGCCCTGGCCACCCTGCTGGCTGGCTGCGCCACCCCCGGCCCATCGGGCGGCCCGTTGTCCACCGCCGCCATCAACGCGACGGCTGCAGCCAACCCGCCGCCACCCAAACCGGCTGCACCGCCCCCCAAAACCGTGCTGACCACGGTCTGCCAGCCGGTCACTGAATCTGACGTGGCGCAGCTGTTTGACCGCTGGAATGCCTCGCTGCAAACGGGTGACGCCCGCAAGGTGGTGGACAACTACGCGCCACACTCCATCCTGCTGCCCATGTTGTCCAACAAGCCGCGCCACACGGCCGAAGAGAAGCTGGACTACTTCCACCACTTACTGGACGACGGGCCGATGGGCAAGGTAGACCAGCGGTTCATCCAGGTGGGTTGCAACACCGCGCTGGACGCGGGTTTGTACACCTTCACGTTCCAGAAAACCGGTGCTGTGGTGCAGGCCCGCTACAGCTACACCTATGCATGGGTAAACGGACAATGGCTGATCACCAGCCACCACTCTTCCGGCATGCCCGAAAAACCTCCGGCCCCACCGCCGCCGGTCATCATCACGGAGCCAGCGCCCGCCAAAGCCAAACCGGTTGCCCCGCCAAAGAAGAAGGCAGCACCCAGCAAGCCAACAGACGAAAAGGCCAGCAGTACGAAAAAATGATGGGTTCACGGGCGACCGGACGCTTGAAATCGGTCACTTCAAGCCACGAGCGCGCTCTCCCAGTGACAATTTGCCAACAGGCCGGACACATCAGGTCACGACTGCAGGCCACCGTCAATCACACTTTGCAGCCCGCTTCAAAATTCGTGAACAATCAGCCCTTCAGAATGGCCAACTCTCGGGAGTGGAACTCGCGCGTATACAAAACCTCCACCACCAGCACGGTGGCCACCATCATGGCGATGGGCGAGAAAAACCAGGCCAGTGCCGCGAACGAGAAGTAGTAGGCACGCAAGCCGTCATTGAAGGTTTCGGCGGCATTGGCCACCAGCGTGGCGGCACGCTCGATGTAGGGCTGGCGCTGCGCGGGATCGGCGTCGAAGGCCTCGGGCGACGGCATGGCCCCAATGACCAGCGCCACAAAGGTGTACAGCCGCATGCTCCAGCTGAAGCGAAAAAAAGCGTACACAAAAATGCCAACCATCACCACCAGCTTCAGCTCCAGCACCTGAACGGTGGTGGTCTGGGCAAAGGGCATGTCTTCTACCAGGCCAGCAGCCTTTTCGGTGGTGCCCAGCACCGCCAGCAAGCCCCCGATGATCAGGATGGTGGTGGAGCAGAAGAACGACGGTGTGTGCGACAGGCTCTGCGTGATGAGGCCATCGAGCATGCGCGGGTCGCGGCTGGACGTTTGCTGCATCCAACGCAAGCGGTACCGGTTGGTCGTGGCCAGCAGGGTTTGCCCGTGGCGCGCGCCACGGCGTGCAAACAGGGCATACCCTGCCCACAGGCCGAACAGCACCACCAGCGCCAGCCAGTCTTTCCAGGGCAACAGTTCAAGCAGGTTCATGCGTGTACCTCAGTCATGAACTAAGCGTACAGCATGGGTAAACAGACGCAGATCACATGACCGCATCAGCGCGCCCACCGACTCGGCCTGTCAATCCAGGCACCAGGCAGCTTCGGCCGTGGTGCCGATGCCGCCCCATTTGCTTCACTTCAGCAGGCCTTCAGCCTTCATGGCTGCCTGCACGGCTGGGCGTGCAGCGATTCGGGCACGCACCGCCGCCAGGTTGGCCAGACCGCTGATGTCCAGGCCCACAAAACCCGCCCAGTTGGTCACGGTGAACAGGTAGGCATCGGCCACGGTGAAGGTGCTGCCGGTCAGGTAGTCCTTGTCGGCCAGTTCGCCGTCCAGCCACGTCAGGCGCTGCAGCAGGCGGTCCTTGACCGCTGGCTTGAACGCGTCCGGCGTGGCGGGGTTGAACAGCGGTGAAAAGCCCTTGTGCAGTTCGGAGCTGATGAAAGACAGCCACTCCTGCAGCTTGTAGCGCTCCCAGGTGCCGGCCGCTGGAGTCAGGCCGCTGGCAGGTGCCTGGTCGGCGATGTACTGGCTGATGACCTGGCCCTCACGCAGCGTGCGGCCATCGTCCAGCACCAGGAAGGGCACGTAACCCAACGGGTTGATGGTGTAGTAGTCGGTCCCGTCGGCCAGCTTGTGGGTCTTGGTGCTGGCCAGCACACCTTCAAACGGCAGGCCGGACTCGTGCAGCACGATGTGCGGGGCCAGGGAGCAAGCGCCGGGTGAGTAGAACAGTTTCATGAACAAACCTATGGATTGAAAAAGCTAACAAGCCCGCTGCCGATAGCGGCGGCGGGCGGGATGAGGCAGGAGGGCGTGATGCGGTGGGTCAAGCCTTCAGGCGCTCGGCCGTGGCCAGCACGCGTGCGCCGAACAGGCGGGCGGTTTCCAGGTCGCCCGGCAGCATCTCCTGAGCGCTGGCGTCCGATGGGCTTTGCGCCATGGCACCGCTGAATGAACCGACATAGTTCACGTCGTTGCGCTGGGCAGCCTTGCTGTTGCTGGGCATCATGCCGGTGCCCACCCACACGCCGCTGTGCTGCATGGCCAGGGTGAACAGGTAGTGCAGTGTGGACAGCTTGTCGCCGTTCATGGTGGCGCTGTTGGTGAAGCCCGCAAACAGCTTGTCTTTCCAGGCCTGGGTGAACCAGCGCTTGCTGGACGCATCGGCAAACTTTTTGAACTGCCAGCTGGCCATGCCCATGTAAGTGGGGCTGCCCATGATGATGGCGTCAGCGGCATCCAACGCGGCCCAGCCTGCTTCGCTGACGTTGCCGTCGGCATCGATGGCGACCAGCTCGGCATTGGCCCCGTCGGCCACCGACTGCGCCATGCGCTGGGTGTGACCGTATCCCGAGTGATAAACAACAACGACGTTTGCCATGTGATGTACTCCTGAAAAGTAGCGCCGCCCCGGACATCAGGGTTGGGCACCGGTTGACAACAAGGTGAAAAAATGGGTGAACAAACAGTGTCAGGCCGCTAGGCACCCCTGGTGAACGATGCGTCCAGTTGCCCCATGGCCCCGCTCTGGTAGGCCTGGGCATAAGCCGCCACCTCCGCACGGCTGGTGCCCACAAACGGGCCCCACGGCACCACCGGTTCGCGCAGGGGCTTACCGGCAAACACCACCACTTGCGCCCCCTGGGGACCCGCCTGCAGGTGCACGTCGTGCAGCGGGCCATCCCCTGCGTCCGGGGCCACCGCGCCGGAATCAAAAACAATAGCTGCTGGTGCTTTCAAATCATGCGCTGAAGCATGTTTTTGATTCAAAACATGCCCAGCCACCACCAACGCAAAGCCCTGGTGCCCCGCAGGAAGGGGCAAGCGCACATCGGCATCGGGCTGCAGCGTCACATCCAGCAGCGTGACCCGCGTGGCCCAGCGTGGGTCGCTGGCAATGGGCGATGCCCGGCCACCCCACTCGCCCGCGACCACCCGCACGGTGGCACCGGCCTGTTGCACCACGGGCATGTCGGCACCAGCCACCTGGAACACGGCTGGTGCCACCTGCTTGTGCGCCGCCGCCATGTTCACGAAAATCTGCAGCCCCAATGCGGGTATGCCGGGTGTGGCAGGCGTTTCCTCGTGGACCATGCCACTGCCGGCCTGCAGCCAGTGCAGGTCGCCGGGGGCAATGGTGCTGTCGTCGCCCAGGCTGTCGCGGTTGCGCACGCCACCGGGGCTGTCGGGCAGCAGGTAAGTGATGGCGCTCATGCCGCCATGCGGATGCGGCAGGAAAAAGTGGTGCGGCATGTTGAACACATCCACCCCGATGAACGGGTCCACCAGCCCCAGGTGCTGCGGATGGAACACATGCGCAAACGTGCGGTCGTCAAAGTGGTGCAGCGGCAGGGCCACCACCGAATGGATGGCACGCAAGGGGTTCATGGGCAAGTCCGGGTGAAGGGGGGCGTCATGGGCGACAGGTGGGGCAACCGCGCTCAAACTCAAGCTGCCAGGTCAAACACCAGGGCTTCAGCGTCGTTGGCCTCACCCAGCACCACACGGCTTTCCCCGGCGAGCAAAGCGGCGTCGCCGGCCTGCAACGCCTGGCCATTGACGCTCAGGCTCCCACGCAACACCTGCACCCAGGCCTTGCGTTCGGGCGAAATCGGCAGGCTGGCGGTTTCGGCACCGTCCAGCAGCGTGGCGTACAGCCGGGCATCGGCATGCATGAAAACAGAACCGTCCGCACCATCTGGCGATGCCACCAAGCGCAACGCGCCGCGCTTGTCAGCGGCGGAAAATGTTTTCTGTTCGTAGCCGGGCGCAACGCCTGTCACGTTCGGCTCGATCCAGATCTGGAAGAAATGCGTGGTGACGTCTGCCGCGTGGTTGTACTCGCTGTGGCGCACGCCTTTGCCCGCGCTCATGCGCTGGACATCGCCCGGCAAAATGGCCGTGCCGTTGCCCATGCTGTCGTCATGCGCCAGCGCACCCGACATCACGTAGCTGATGATCTCCATGTCGCGGTGGCCGTGCGTGCCAAACCCTGTGCCAGGTGCGATGCGGTCTTCGTTGATGACCCGCAGGTTGCCCCAGCCCATCCAGGCTGGGTCATGGTAGCCAGCAAACGAAAACGAATGGGAGCTTTTGAGCCAGCCATGGTCGGCGTACCCACGGTCGGCGGAGCGGCGAATCTGAAGCATGTGGAACCTTTGAAACACTGTTCACAGCGGTTGCTGTCGATGGATCAACTGTACGGGTGGGCCGCATTGCCACCGCGAAGCGAATCTGATGGCATCATTCGAAACCATTGAACGAAAGGATGCCAACCATGCAGAAACGAGGGGCAATTCCAGGTGGTCAGCGCACGGCCGCGCGATCTGTGTTGTCGCCCGACAACCTGACACTGATCGAGACCGTGGCACGCTGCGGCAGCATGGCCGCCGCTGCGCGCGAGCTGGGCCTGGTGCCCAGCGCACTGACCTACCGCGTGCGCCAGGTGGAGGATGCACTGGACGTGCTGCTGTTCGACCGCAGCGCCAGGCAGGCACGCATCACGCCCGCAGGTTCGGAACTGCTGCGCAGTGGCGAACACCTGCTGTTCGAACTCGACGCCGTGGCCGAGCGCGTCAAGCGCGTGGCCACCGGCTGGGAGCCGCAATTCACCATCGTGGCCGACAACATCATTGCGCGCACCATCCTGTTCGAGCTGTGCGAGGCGTTCTACGCACTGGGTGCACCCACCCGGTTGCGCCTGCGCTCCGAAACACTGACCGGCACGCTGGAGTCCCTGATGGCGGGCAAGTCCGACCTCGCACTGGGTGTGGGTGTGGACGGCACCAGCAACCACGCCGGTGTGCACGTGCAGCCGCTGGGCGATGTACCGTTTGTGTTTGCCGTGGCACCCCACCACCCCCTCGCCGATGCCCCCGAACCCCTGGCCGACAGCCTGATCGGGCAGTACCGCGCCGTGGCCGTGGCCGACTCGACCCAGCGCGGTGCCGGCATTTCGATTGGCTTGCTGCAGGGCCAGGACGTGTTCACCGTGCCCACCATGCAGCACAAGGTGGAGGCACAGCTGCGCGGCATTGGCTGCGGCTTCCTGCCGCTGCCGCTGGCCCAGGCGTATGCGCAGTCCGGCCGTCTGGTGCTCAAGTCCGTGCAACGCGGCCCGCGCGTGGCGCGCGTGGGCTACGCATGGCGCACCACCCCTGGTCGAACCGGCAAGGCAGCTACCGCGCAGCAAGGGCGCGCCCTGCAGTGGTGGCTGTCGCAGTTGATCCACCCCACCACCCGCGAGGCCATGCTGACCCACCCCACCATGACCTGACTGCCGCTGCCAACCCGCCGTCACTTGGCTGCTACAGTCCCACGCAGGAGACCACACACATGACCACACGCCGCACCGCATCCGCCACCACCACTGCCACCATCACCGCTGCAAAGGCCACGTCCAACGCCGTGTCCAAACCTAAGCCATCAACCCGCACCGCAGCCACCCCGCCGGCCGCCTCCGGCACCGCGTCACGCAAGCCGTCCAAGGCATCGGCCAGTCCTGGTGCGCGGGGTGCATCGGGCCAGGAACTGCGCGTGGCCGTGATAGGCGCCGGCATGGCCGGTGTGGCCTGCGCCCGCACGCTGGCGCAGGCGGGCTGCCACGTGACGCTGGTGGAGAAAAGCCGTGGCTTCGGCGGACGCATGGCCACCCGTCACACCGAGTTCGGCGGCTTTGACCACGGCGCGCAGTACTTCACCGTGCGCGACGAGCGGTTTGCCCAGGCCCTGGCCACCACCCCCGACGTGGTGGTGCCCTGGAGCGCCAGCACCGTGCGCGTACTCGACGCGTTGGGCCACGTGCTGGCCAGCAACCCGCCCCCCCGCGAAGCGCACTATGTCGCCGCACCGGGCATGAACGCACTGGTGCGCACCTGGGCCCAGCCGCTGGCCGATGCCAGCCACCACCTGGCACCCAAACAGGGGTCCGCCGTGCACCTGAGCACCCGCGTCACGCGGCTGGCCAACGACCCCATTCACCCCGGTTGCTGGGAACTGCACGCCGACGACGAAACCACCGAAGGAGCCCAAACCGTGCTCGATGGGTTCGACCGGGTGGTGCTGGCCCTGCCACATGCACAGGCCATTGAATTGCTCAAAGCGTCGGGCCTGACCAAAGGCGCGGGCCAGACACTGCTGAAGTCGCTCGACACCGTCACCGTGGCACCGTGCTGGACGCTCATGCTTGCCTTCCCGAACGCCATGCAACCTGGCCTGCCCCACCTGGGGCCGCAGTGGAATGCCGCGCGCAGCACGCACCACCGCATCAGCTGGCTGGCACGCGAGGGCAGCAAACCCCGGCGCGACCACATCGAGCGCTGGACCGTTCAGGCCAGCCCGGCCTGGTCGGCCGAGCACCTGGAAGACGACCCCTACCGCGTGACCGCCAAGCTGCGCAAGGCATTTGCCGAGGTCACCGGCATCCGCGCCGAGCCTACCCACGCCGTGGTGCACCGCTGGCGCTACGCGCAGACGCAAACGCCGCTCGGCCAGAGCCACTTGTGGGCACCGGCCCTGGGGCTGGGCCTGTGCGGCGACTGGTGCCTGGGCCACCGCGTGGAAGATGCCTTCGTCTCCGGCCTGGAACTTGCCCTGGCTGTGTTGAAAGGCTGACGCCGCACCCCGGCCACGATGCCCACCTACCGCGGGCGCTTTGCGCCGTCACCCACCGGGCCGCTGCACGCGGGCTCGCTGGTGGCTGCGCTGGCCAGCTGGCTCGACGCCCGTGCCCACGGTGGCACGTGGCTGGTGCGCATCGAAGACGTGGACACCCCGCGCTGTGTGCCCGGTGCGGCCGAACACATCCTGCACCAGTTGGCCACCTGCGGCATGACCAGCGACGAACCCGTGTGGGTGCAATCCACCCGCCACACCGCCTACGAAGCCGCCCTGCAGCGTTTGCAGGCCAACGGGCTGGCCTACCCCTGCGCCTGCACCCGCAAGGACATCGAGCAGGCGCTTCTGCACAGCGGCCAGACCCGCCCCCGCCACGCCGAACTGCGTTACCCCGGCACCTGTCGCGCAGGCACACAGGGTCGCCCGGGACGGGCCTGGCGCATGCTGACCACCCAAAATTTGCAAAGAAATTGCCCCCCAGCGCTTGATCAACATCACTCGACAGCTCCTTATTTTGAAAATGGCAACTGGCACTGGTTTGACCGCCACAGCGGTTGGCAGCAGCAGAACGTCGACGCACAGGTGGGCGACTTCGTGCTCAAACGCGCCGATGGGCTGTGGGCCTACCAGCTGGTGGTGGTGGTGGACGATGCCACGCAAGGCATCACCCACGTGGTGCGTGGCCAGGACCTGGCCGACAACACCCCGCGCCAGCTCCTGCTGCAGCACGCGCTGAGGCTATCGCACCCCAGCTACCTGCACACGCCCCTGGTGCTGGGCACCAACGGCGAGAAGCTGAGCAAGCAGAACGGTGCCGCCGCACTGGACCTGACCGACCCGCTGGCCGAACTGAACCAGGCCGCTCAGGCACTCGGGCTGCCACCGTGGGTCGGGCACGAAAGCCCACCCACGGCAGATGCCGACACGACGTACACGGTGCAGGCCGCACTGGCCGCCTGGGTGCCCTGGTGGGCTGCGCGCTGGGCAGCGTGAGCAAGGCTGGCCAATGCGCCCTGAACAAGCAGCCCGCAACCGGCTGCGCAGCCTCACGCCACCTACAATCCGGCGCTGCCTGAAAAGCCGAACATGACGAACGACTCACCCGCCTCCCCTGCAGCCGACCCTACATCCGCACCTGCAGCCGCCCCCAACCCCACCAACCCACGCGGCCACCAGCCGCCGCCCGAGGGCGTGTACCTGCGCACCATCAAAAGCTATGTGCTGCGCGCCGGTCGCATGGGCTCGGGCCAGGTGAAGGCGTTTGAACAATTCGGCCCACAGTTTCTGCTGGCCTACACCGCCGACCAGTTGCTCAACCCTGCCGCCGCGTTCGGGCGCGACGCGCCACTGGTGCTGGAAATCGGGTTTGGCATGGGAGATGCCACGGCCAAGATCGCCCAGGCCCGGCCCGGTGACAACTTCCTGTGCTGCGAGGTGCACGAGCCCGGCGTGGGCGCGCTGCTCAAGCGCTGCGGGGAGGAAGCCATTGGCAACATCCGCATCCTGCGCCACGACGCGGTCGAAGTGCTGGACCACATGCTGCCCGCTGCAAAGGCTGACGGCAGCGGGGCGCTGCTGGACGGCGTGCACATCTTTTTCCCAGACCCGTGGCACAAGACCAAACACAACAAGCGCCGGCTGATCCAGCCCCCGCTGGTGGCCAAGCTGGCTGCCCGCCTGAAGCCGGGTGGCTACATCCACTGCGCCACCGACTGGGAACCCTATGCCCAGCAAATGCTGGAAGTGTTGGGGGCCGACCCCCTGCTGCGCAACACCAGCACCGACCCCGCCCTGAGCGGCTACGCCCCCAAGCCCGACTACCGGCCACTGACCAAGTTCGAGAACCGGGGCCTGAAGCTCGGCCACGGCGTGTGGGACCTGGTGTTCACCCGGACGGCTTCGGCGTGACGTGGGCCGACACTACCTGACCAGCAAACAAAAAAGTCTCCACCGCTTGTCTGATATGACTTCGGTGCTATATATTTTATTTTGTAGCATCCTAACCAATCTGCGTAAGCGGTAACCCGCATTTTTCTTCTTCATTCCCGCATGTCAGCCGTTCCACCCTTTGTCTGCACCGAGCCCGACGCGGCCACTGAACAGGCGCTGGCCGGGCTGGACCGTCTGGCGGAACTGGCCGTCGGCCTGAGCGACCCCAACCCTCGCGTGGCCTGCCGCCTGCTGCTGGCCGATGGCCGGGTGTTCGAGGGCCACACGCAGGCAGCGGGTGGGCCGCATGCCGAGGTGATGGCCCTGCGTGCCGCCCGCGCAGCCGATGCCGACCTGAAGGGGGCCACCGCCTTGGTCACGTTGGAGCCCTGCAGCCACCACGGGCGCACACCGCCCTGCTGCGACGCACTGATCGCCGCAGGCGTGTCCCGCGTCGTGGTGGCCCTGCCCGACCCCAATCCGCTTGTGGGTGGCCAGGGTCTGGCCCGTTTGCGTGCAGCCGGGGTACAGGTGGACGTGCTGCCCCCCACCCATCCGCTGGCCGTGGCGTCGGCCGAGCTGAACATCGGTTTCATCAGCCGCATGGTGCGTGGCCGGCCCTGGGTGCGCCTGAAAATGGCTGCCTCGCTCGACGGCACCACCGCCCTGGCCAATGGCGCCAGCCAATGGATCACCGGGCCCGATGCCCGCGCCAACGGGCACGGCTGGCGCAAGCGCGCCGGTGCGGTACTGACCGGCATCGGCACCATCGAGGCCGACAACCCACGGCTCGATGTGCGGCTGGTGCCCACCCAGCGGCAGCCGGTGCGCGTGGTGGTGGACTCGCACCTGGCCCTGCGGCCAGATGCCCACCTATTCCAGACACCCGATCCGGTGTGGGTCTACACCACGGCCACCGTAAACTCTGCCAACGCCTCAACCGCCACCGATGCCTCGGATGAAGCCGCGGATCAAGCCGCAACTGAGGTTGCCCAACGCTGGCAACGCCTGACGGCAGCCGGTGCCAGCGTCATCACCGCGCCCACCAGCGGCCCCGCCCGCAAGACCGACCTGCCCGCGCTGCTGGCCGACCTGGCCAAACGCGAGATCAACGAACTGCATGTGGAAGCGGGCCACAAACTGGCGGGCTCCTTCCTGCGTGACGGCCTGGTGGACGAACTGCTGCTGTACATGGCCCCCCGCCTGCTGGGGCCAGGCGCAGGCCTGGCAAACATCGGCCCGTTCGAGTCGCTGCAGCAGAGCCTCGACTGGCACTACACCGATGTGCGCCAGGTGGGCACCGACCTGCGCATCCTGGCCAGGCGAGTGGGTGGGTGGAACCCGGTGTCTGCCTGCCCAGCCTGAACAAACGGACCGGGCCCCAATCTCGCCCCAATACCACCCCAATACAGCCCGGATAGCGCCCCAACAGCCGCTGACCGCACCCCAACAACTCCCCAAAAACGCCACCGCCATGGCACGCCCGCCCAAGAACCCGCACATCCCCATGCGCAACGGGGTGTCGCCCAGCAGCCTGGCCCTGCCCTCGCTGCGGCAGCCGCCATGGGATACGGTGCTGGACGCGCTGGCGGCTCTGCTGCCTCGCATCCCTGCCGCCGAGTGGCACGCCCGCATGGCCCGTGGACAGGTGCTGGACGAACGTGGCGCAGCCCTGCCTCCGGATGCACCCTACCAGCGTTACCAGCGCCTCTACTACTGGCGCGAGCTGCCGGCCGAACAGCCCATTCCATTCCGACACACGGTGCTCTTCCAGGACGAACACCTGCTGGTGGCCGACAAGCCGCATTTCCTGCCCATGACCCCCGGTGGCCGCTACGTGCAGGAGACCCTGCTGGTGCGCCTGAAGCACGAGCTGAACCTGCCCGACCTGAGCCCCCTGCACCGGCTGGACCGCGAAACCGCCGGGGTGGTGGCGTTTTGCCTGCGCCCGCAGGACCGTGATGCCTACCAGCGCCTGTTCCGCGAGCGGCGCATGCACAAAGTTTACGAAGCGGTGGCACCCTGGCAGGCCGGCATGGTGTTTCCCCTGGAACGCCGCAGCACCCTGCGAGAAGACGAGTCGCGTTTTTTCCGCATGCGCGAGCTGTCAGACCAGGAAGCCGCTGACAGCACAAACCCGCCCAACGCCACGACCCGCGTCGAACTGGTCACCCGGTTGACGCAGCTCACACCTGGTAACGCAACCGAACTGGCGCTGTACCGGCTCTACCCGGTAACGGGCAAGCGGCACCAGCTGCGGGTGCACATGGCGGCGCTGGGACTGCCCATCCTGCACGACCAGTTCTACCCCGATGTTGTCAAGGCTCCCGATGAGGACGAGGACTTCAGCCAGCCACCCTTGCAACTGCTGGGGCGTGAACTGTCGTTCACCGATCCGGTCACGGGCGCCCAGCGCCGGTTCGTCAGCACTCGGCAGCTGGCCGCTGCAGCTGTGGCAGGGCTGTAGGTAGCCCCGTCAGCGTCAGAACAGTTCTTTTTCGGCTTCGAGGTAAGCCAGGCTGACGTACTTGCCAATGTTGCTGTCGAAGCCCTGCATGGTGCCGGCCCGACTGGCCACACGGGGGTCTTTGAGCACCATGGCCTTGGCCGCGCTTTCCGGTTTGCCGTCTTTGACAGCCTGCACACAAGGCTCCCAGATACCTGCCAGAAAACTGCCGTAAGTGGCCAGCAGGTCACGTCGCGCCTCGCCATGTCCCGGCAGCCAGAGTTGCGGCCCGGTCGCCGCCTGCAAGCGCTCGTAATACTTGAAGGTGCCAGGGTAGGAGCCGTCGTCGATGTTGGCAATGCGGTTGGTCATGGCGATATCACCCACTGCCGTCACCTTGTCTTGCACCACCTCGACGCACAGATCAGACGGCGTGTGACAAATGCCGTAGTGGTGCATGCGCAGCGTCACGTCACCGAACTGGAAGGTCTGGCCACTTGCAACCGGCTGGTTGGGGGCCACGACCTGGGTGCCGGAGGTCGACTGATTGGTCCATCGCTCCATCAGGCTGCGCCAGAGGTTGCCTTCTGCCCCTTTGATGACATCGATGGTGCCTGGCAAAGCGTAGATGGGAAGCTTGTCGCCGTAGGCCTGCACAAAAGCGTGGTTTCCCAGCCAATGGTCACCGTGGTAGTGCGTGTTGAACACCGCCACCACCGGTTGGGATGTGACCTTTTTGATCATGCGGATGGCCATCTGCCCGATCTGCAGCGATGCGCCGCTGTCAAGCACCACCACCCCCGCCGAGGTGACCACGAACAGGATGTTGCACATCATCCCGCGGTTTTCTGGCGTGGGAAAGCCATCTTCGGCATGGATTTCCCACACATGCGGAGACAACTTGCGGGGCGTGATGTCGGGCACCGGCGGGCCTTCGATGAAATCCTGCACCTGCTGCGCCACGGCCTGCACGCCGGGCAGGCACACGGCCGCCACCAGCGCACCGGCGCCCCACAGCACCTGCCGCCGGACCGCCGACGTCTTGCCCGATGGACCGTTACCTGTCATGACCACATCCGTCAGGACACGTAGCCCTGGTTGGGCAAGCCGCCGGTGATGGTGGGTGCATTGAGCTTGCGTGCCTTGACGTGACCGCCGGGCTGGGCTTTCAGCCACTGTTCCACCACTTCCCACACGGGCTTGAGGTTCTGGTGCCGCGCTTCCTCGGCCACCGGTGCCCAGCCTGCGACCTTGTAGGCCTTGTCGGCCTCAATGAGCTTGCCGTTGAGCCGCATGTCCCCAATCCGGTTACCCATGGTCGCCGTGGGGTTGCAGCTGTAGCTCAAGCCACCCACCCGAACCATGTCGCCACCTTGCTGGTAGTAAGGGTCGGGGTTGAACAGGTTGTCGCACACATCTTCCAGCACGGTCTTGATGGTCTGACCGGTCATTTCGGTGACGGTGGCAAACGAATAGGTGGTGGCCGTCATGTCCAGCAGCCATTCCCGCGTGATGGCCTGACCGGGCAACAGGCTCGTGCCCCAGCGGAAGCCCGGCGAGAAGGCGATTTCGGCACCCTGCACGTCCAGCAACGCGTCGACCAGCAACTGGTCGCCGGTGCCATTAAAGTTGCCCCTGCGGTACAGCAGACCGTCGGTCACGCCCAGTTGCTCGGACAGTTTGGACTCGTAAGGTGCGCGGATCTTGTTGATGAGCGCTTCCATATCCTTGTCTGCCGGCAACATGTTGGAAAACACCGGCAACAGCTTGTAACGGAAATCGGAGACGCGCTTGTCCTTGACTTCAAAGTCGAGCACGCCCAGGAACTTGCCGTTGGAGCCAGCATTGGTCACGATGGTCTTGCCACCGGGATTGGACACCAGGGTGGCAACAGGCATGCCATCGTGCGTGTGGCCGCCCATGATGGCATCCACACCCGTGACCCGGCTGGCCATCTTCAGGTCCACGTCCATGCCGTTGTGGCTGATCACCACCACGACCTGCGCTCCTTTGCCACGCGCCTCGTCGACCACCTTCTGCATGTTCTGGTCCTGGATGCCGAACTCCCAGTCGGCCACCATGTACCGAGGGTTGGCAATCGGCGTGTACGGGAACGCCTGACCGATGATGGCGCACGGGACACCGTTGATTTCGCGGATGACATAGGGCTTGAAGACCGGGTCACCGAAATCACTGGTCTTGACGTTCTGCGCAACGAAATCGACCTTGCCCTGAAAGTCTTTCTCGACGATTTCCTTCACCCGCTCCATGCCCAGCGTGAACTCCCAATGACCTGTCATGACATCGACGCCCAGCAGCTTGCAGGCGTCGACCATGTCCTGGCCGTTGGTCCACAGGCAGGTACCCGAGCCCTGCCAGGTGTCACCACCGTCCAGCAGCAAAGCACCGGGACGGCTGGCCTTCATGCGCTTGACCAGCGTCGCCAGGTGGGCAAAACCACCCACCTTGCCATACCGGCGCGCAGCCTTCTCGAAATCGAGGTAGGTCAGCGCGTGGGCCTCGACGGTGCCTGGCCGGATCTTCGCGACCTTGAGCAGGTGCTCACCCACCAGGTGGGGCAGGTTGCCGTTCATCGATCCGATGCCCATGTTGATGTTGGGCTCGCGGAAGTAGATCGGCTTGAGCTGCGCATGGCAATCGGTCATGTGCAGGAAAGACACCTGACCGAAGCGCGGGATGTCGTACAGACCCTTGGCGGCTGTCGCCGCATCGGCCTCTGCATAGGCACCCAGGCCCATGCCTGCCACCGAGCCTGCGCCCAGCACCTGAAGGAATTCGCGTTTGGAGAGATTCATGGTTGGTTGACGATGGATTGAGGATCGAGCAGCAGGGCCATCACATGCCTGATCTGGGCTTCAGTCAGGACACCCATGTGGCCGGCGCGGGGCATGTTGGAACAGGCGTTGTAGGCCTTGGAGTTCCAGATCTTGCCCCACGTGTATTCCACGATTGGCTTGGCCGACGGGCTGCTGGGGTCGGTCACCCCCCGGATACGCCCATAGTGATGAAGGCTCGGGCCGATGGTGCCGTATGAAATTTCTTTCTTGCTGAGTTCGTGGCAGTTGTAGCAATTGCCACCGTTGACCGTATCGGCACTGTCAGTAAAGGTCAGGCCTCGCCCACTCTGGGCGATCGCCTCGCCCTGCTTCCAGTCGCCCAGAAACTTGCCATCGCTGGGCCATTTGACGGTTTTGAGGTTGAGCGCTTCGATGCGTTCGGCAGTGGCTTTGTCAAGGGGTTTGCCCGCCACATCGGCCTCGCTGCACAGTCGGTTGGTTTCGTCGGTGTTGAGCACCGCGTCGGCTTTGACAATGCCTTCATCCCTGAAAGACGCCTTGGCCACCTTGCGCGCCAACTCGTCCAGTTCGGCCACGCTGGGGGGGGCGCTCGCACAACCCGCCAACGTGACGGCGGCTGCAACGGCTGACAACAGCCCGAAAGTCTTGTTTGTCATAGGTGTTCTCCTGGTTCAACGCTTGATGGCAGGGGCAACAGACTTGGAGCCCTGGCTGTGGACACCCAGGTAAACGCCCAGGGCGATGGTGGCATCGCTGCCAAACCCGGGGTAAGGGAAGCGTTGCTGGCGATAGCAATCGTTCAGGCGCTGCTGCATACCCCACATCTGTCCGTTGGACACACGGTAAGCCGGCCACGCTGCAAACCCGACGCCGTCACCGGGGTTCTTGGTCAGGTTGGGCAGGTCTTGCAAACGGATGCGCTTGCCGTCCTCCCCGTGGCAGGACGCACATGAAAAATCATGCGGACCGCCGCGCTGGAAGAAGAGGCGCTTGCCCACCTCGTAAAACACCTTTTCCTGCGGATGTGCTGTGGGCAGGTTGAACTTCATGCCCTTGGATTCAGCCGAAATCCAGGTGGCGAGTGCCGTCATGTTGTTCTGCTCGCCACGACCAAACCGGGTGGCTGCGATTTCAGCGGCATTCAAGCCCTGCAACACTTCCATGCAAGTCAGCAGGCGGGACTCCAGGTCCTGCACACGGCCTGTGTCGGCAAAGAACCTGGGCAACTCCACGAACGCACCTTTGACCACGCCGGGGCCTTTGCCCAGGTCACAGGCTTCGAGCGATGCGTTTTTGGGGCCGCGCTTCTTTTTCCAGAGGTCTTCGCCCTTGGCCTCGAACAGGTCTGCCGGGTTGCCGTCTTGCAGCATGGCCCGGTAGTCTTCGATGCCTTGGGTCGCATTGACCTGGGCCCATGCGGGCCCTGCCAAAGCCCCGCAGGCCACCAACGATGTCATCACCTTTAAAGTTTTCATGGTCTCCTCGCGTTTTTCTGCAAAAAAAAGCGAGTGGTGTACTCGCTTTGGGTGATTCAGCCCGTGAGTTCAGGACACGGTTGCTTCATCTGTCCGGGTGTCGCCGCGGTTGTCTTTCCAGGACACTGACACTTTGTCGCCAGCCTTGGCACCTTTGATGAAGAACTGCAGGAACGGGTTTTTGGACACTGCAGCACCCCATTCGGCTGCCAGCACCTGCTTGCCGTTCAGCGATGCGGTGATTTCCTGGATGAACCACGCAGGCACCAGTTTGCCGGCAGCGTCTTTCCGCTGGCCGGATTCCATTTCGTGGCTCATGAGTACCCGCACGTTGGCCTTGTCACCGGCCATTTGGGCCCGGATGCGCATCGGATCTGCCATCGTAATCTCCTAAAGTGTAAAAAAGTCAGTAAAAAAGTAGCAGTCTGTTTAACCGCCGCAACCGCCAAGCGTCACTTTGACTTCTTTTTTGGCAAACAGCGCACGGCCGTCGTTCGTGATGGCCACAGCATAGACATCAGACGACTGGCCCATCTTGGCTCGGGTCGAGAAGTTGCCTTCCACAGCATCGGAAACGTGGAAAGTGGCGATCAGAGCGGCCGGGTTTTTCTCGACCAGGATCAGCAACTGCTTGACACCCGCCAGCGTGGTGCTGACACCCACGGGTACCACCGCACCGTTTTCGGCAATGTCGGGAGCCGTGATGGTCACGTCCTTGCTCTCGGCCAGGGCGCCACCGCCCACTGCGGTGATGGCTTCCTGAACGCCTTTGGCGTCGAAAGCCGCTTTGTTGAAAGCAGCTTGGGCAAACTGCGGGAAACCGGCTGCAGCCAGTAACGCAGCCACCGTAGCGGTCTGCTTGAGTGTCTCGCGACGGTTTTGCATCGTGTATCTCCTTTGACGAGCGACTTCAGTGAAAAAAAGGTTTGCAGGCAATCAGACAACGGGGCTTTTATTTTGAAGCGCCGCTGGCGATCCAGTCAGCAATTTTCTTGGCATCCGCTTCGGGCAAAGTCTGAGCAGGCATCGGTACCTGACCCCAGACACCCACGCCGCCGGAACGGATCTTGCCGAGCAGGTAGTCAGCCTTGCCGGCGTGTTTCTTCGCAACTTCATTGAAACCGGGGCCCACTATCTTCTTGTCAACACCATGGCAAGCGATGCAAGCATGTTTGTTCAGCAAGGCAATCGCATCTTTGGACGCAGAACTGCTCTCTGCTTTCGGTGCAGCAGGCGCCGTGGCCGCCTGTGCCACCTGGCCTTCGGGCTTTGACGTGTCTGCGCCGCGCTGCTGGCCTACCATGCGGTTTTGCTCCAGCAGGTTGCCGTGGGCGTTGCGCGCAAAGTCAGGCAACAGGGAAGCCAGTTTGGGCTCTGTCGCGCAGTCTTTCATGCAGACGACGTTCCGGGTATCCGGCTTGGATGCGCCCTTGAACTCGTTGCCAGGCCACATGGCGTGCTGGGTGGTCATGCCGTTGCGGTTGGGCATGCGCTTTTGCACCTCGGCAATGTTGGCATCGGACAGCGTGAAGTCCTCTGGCACCACATTGGCCAGGCTCAACAGGTAAGCCACCACGCTGTAGACCTCGTCGGTGGTCAGGGTCTTGGGGTTGGTCCAGGGCATGGCACGGTTGATGTAGTCCCACAGCGTGGACACTGTGGCCACTTTCATCAGGGTAGTGCGGCCAGGGTAGTCCGTGCGGGACAGGTTGGCCACACGCCCGTTCTTGACGTCGTCCGCAGTGGTGCCGCCGACCAACGGGCTGAACACCTCGTTCGACTCGCCAAAAATGCCGTGGCAGTGCGCACACTTGGCTTCCCAGACATCTTGCCCTTTGGCCACGGAACCCGAACCGGCAGGTAAACCTTTGAAGTCAGGCCGGACATCGATGTCCCACTTGGCAACCTCTTTGGCCGTAGCCTGACGACCCAGGCCGGGGTACTTGTCAGCCTGCGCCCATGCTGCGGTGGCACCCGTCAGCAACAGGACCGAAGCCAGCAATGCCTTACGAAAGTTGAACATTCTTCACCTCGCCGTTTTCTTGCACCAGCCAAGATTGAATGGCATTGTTGTGGTAGATCGAACGCGTGCCACGCACGGCACGCAACTGCTGATAAGTGGGCTGAACAAAGCCCGTGTCGTCCTGCGCACGGCTCTGAATGATGGCGGGTTTGCCATCCCACACCCAGTCCAGGTTGAAGCGGGTCAGCGCCTTGGACAGCACAGGCGTTTCGAGCCTGGCTGCACGCCAGTTCCGCCCACCGTCTACCGACACATCCACGCGCTTGATCTTGCCTTTGCCCGACCAGGCCAGCCCGGTGATGTTGTAGAAGCCCTTGTCCAGCAACACCTGACCGCCCGACGGGGTGGTCACCACACTCTTGCACTCCTGAATGCCGCTGTACTGGCGGTGCTTGCCATCCGGCATCAGGTCGATGTAGTGAATGGCTTCGTCTTTGGCTGCATAGGGCTGGTCGCCCACCTCGACGCGGCGCAGCCACTTGACCCAGGACACACCTTGGATGCCCGGTACGATCAACCGCAGCGGGTAGCCGTTTTCGGGCCGCAACATTTCGCCGTTCTGGCCGTAGGCCACCAGCACCTCGCCCGACAGAATCAGGCTCATGGGGATGGTCCGCGTCATGGCAGAACCGTCACCGCCTTCGGCCAGCACAAACTTGCCGTTCTTCAGGTCGGCACCTGCCAATTCGAGCAAGGTGATGAGCGGCACGCCAGTGAACTCGCTACAAGACACCATGCCATGCGTGTACTGCACCGTGGGCACAGCCACGTTGCCCCAGTCAACCGCCGTGTTGGCTCCGCATTCGATGAAGTGGAAGCGCGAGACCGCCGGCAAACGCATGATTTCGTCCATGGTGAACACCATGGGCTTCTTCACCATGCCATTGATCATGAACCGGTGCTTGGAAGGATCGATGTCCCACCAGCCCTGGTGGTGCCGCTCGAAGTGCAGGCCGCTGGGCGTCACGATACCGAACAATGACTGCAACGGCGCAAAAGAAACCGAGGCCTGGGTGGTCTGTGTCAAACCGGGGCTTTGACGCCGCTGGACGTTGCGCTCGTACTTGGAGGGTTTGCCATAACCGTCATCCTGAGCCACGCCCAAGCCCAGTCCAGTGGCATGCTCTGGCAGGTTCAGGATGTTGGGGTCTCCGCCCTCGGCGGGCACGGGGTTGCCCTGAGCAGTCGCCAGGGGCACCGCTGCACCCGCAGCCGCTGCGGCAAATGCATTGCGAATGAAATCTCGGCGGCCGGACTTGCTTTCGGCCCAAACCTGTTTGATGCCCTCTCGGGACAGGAAATTCTCAGGCGCTTTTTTGACGCGGCCTGATGAGGCGGGGTGGTCTGGTGTCACATGTTCTCCTTGCTGTCCACACTTCCGTTGCGCAAATAAAATCCACAGTTTCTTATATTAGAAGACGGCGATTTAAAGGGCGCAAGCTTATTGGAAAATTACAAGTCATCCCTTTACGTATCGGGAAAAACCCGCACTGTCGCCGTCACTTGAACTTGTAGTGATCCCGGTCCAGCACAGCGGCCACCGCCGTCACCTCTTCTGGGAAAAAGCCCAAATTGAGCTCGGTGTTGCATTGCTCGACCATGCCTCGCAAATAGCCCGGCGTGTTGATCCGGCCTTGTGGCCGGTAAATGGCGGAACCGTCTCCACCCACCCGACGAATGTGGCAGGCCTGGCACTTGTTGTCGGCAATCAGTTTCGCGCCCAACTCCAAGTCGGCACCTTTGAACAAAGCTGACTGAGCCCATGCGACCTGAGCGAGCAACAAGACTGAACACACACCCCACTTGCGCATACCGACTCCTTGCAACAACACCCAATCAGAAAAATTGTGGCCGCGAGGCCAACTCTTCTTACAGGATGTTCATATATAAACAGCCCTGAATGTATACCGGGCGCAGTATCGGAAGACATAGGACATACACCTATTGTCAGCCGGCTGTGCGTGCCGGGCACAGCTGAACAGGGCGGTTGCACCCAATTCAGCGCTTCAAAGCAACGCGCGCCTGGCTCAGCCGGTCTTCCAGGTAGGCCCCGTAAAAATCGGGCAAGTACGCGCCTTCCATGCGCTCTGCCAGTTCTTGCCCACCGGGACCGAAGAACAGAAGTGTGGGGGCTTTCGTGACCTTCCAGCGCCTGACCATGCCATCATGCGTCGTCACATGGTTCTGGAAATCGTTCAACGCTGCGTCGCTTCGCATGTCAACTTGAACGATGGGCATACCCGCCCGTTGCAAGGGCAACAGGTGGCTGCGTCGCGCGGTGTGACAAAACGAACAGCCCGCAAGCGACACCATCACCACCAGCGGCTGACCTGCACGGTTTGCAGCCGACAGTTCCTGCGACAAATGCCGCGAAGCAGGCAACGATTGCGACAGCAACTGCGCAAACGCTGGCACGGTGGGCAAACCCCACACCCAACCGGCAGCCAACAACCGCCTTCGATTCATCACTGTCCACTCCTCACTGAAACGAACACCCTGCCCTGGCAACTGTCCAGACCAACGCCGCAGCACGATTTATATGCACCGAAATGCTGAGAAAATCAGCTCTTTATAAGCATGCATTGAATTATCGGAGTAAAAATTGAATCTCAGTGGATGGTTGGAAGCATGGGGCGATGCAACGGTACTGGCCTGGGGCGGTGCGCTGCTCGGTCTGGTGTTCGGCTTTGCAGCCCAACGCAGCCGTTTTTGTGCACGTGCGGCCGTGCTGGACGTGTGCGAAAAGCGGGTGGGTGACCGGTTGGTCGTTTGGTTGTTGGCATTCAGCACGGCTTTGCTCGCGGTGCAGTTGCTTGCCTACTCTGGCAACCTCAAGCCCGAGGGCTCACGGTTTCTGGCCGGTCAAGGCAGCTTGTCAGGCGCCATCCTGGGCGGGTTTCTCTTTGGCATCGGCATGATCCTGGCACGTGGGTGCGCGGGGCGATTGCTGATCCTCTCGGCGAACGGCAACCTGCGTGCACTGATTTCCGGTCTGGTGTTCGCTGTCACAGTGCAGGCTTCGATCGGTGGCTGGCTGGCACCCGCGCGCCAGGCCATGGGCAACCTCTGGCTGGTGGACGGTGGTGCGGGCCGCAGCCTGCTGAGCCTCACCGGGCTGGGACAGTCCGGTGGGTTGGCGGTGGCAGCGCTGATGTTTGCCACAGCAGCCTATCTGTTTGCCTCGCGTCACCGCAACAGGCCGTGGCTGGCCGCCGGAGCCGCCACGACAGGAATGGTGATTGCGGCGAGTTGGGGCTTCACGCAAGCGGTTGCCAACGTGTCGTTCGAAGCGGTTCAACTCCAGAGCCTGAATTTCAGCGGCCCGTCTGCAGAATGGTTGATGCGGGTGGTGTCCACCGCCACGGTTCCCGACGGTGTCAACTTCGACTACGGCATGCTGCCCGCCACGTTCCTGGGTTCATTGCTCGGCGCTTTGATTGGCGGTGATTTCAAGCTCGAGGGTTTCAAGACCGAAAACAAGTTCGGGCACTACCTCATCGGAGCCGTGTTGATGGGCTTTGGTGCCGTCCTGGCGGGCGGGTGCACCATCGGCGCCGGCATGAGCGGCGGCTCGCTGTTCGCCCTGACCGCATGGCTGACCCTGATCTCCATCGCGGCAGGGGCTGCTCTGTCATGGGCCGTGTACCGAAAAATGAACTGGCCCGTCTGAGAAGCCGAGAACCTGTTACGCAAGCGGGGCGGGGCACCGTCCCCGCCCGAATTCACTCGGCTTTCCCTGCGTGCAACAGAGCAGCCAGCGCTGTGCGGATGCTCTTCGCCTGTTTTTTTTGGCACCTTGACCGGCCGTACTAGGCGGTGGTGCGATCGCTGGCACGCCGCCAAGCCGCCCAGCCGGTGCGCACGCGCTTATTTGCCGCTGAGGTACTCGGACACAGCGGCCATTTCCAGCGCAGTCATTTTGCTGACAATGGAGTGCATCACCGCGTTGTCGTTGGTGCGCTCCCGCTGGTGGAACAGCTTGAGCTGGGTGTCGAGGTAGCCTGCGTACTGACCGGCCAAACGCGGCAACCCTTCATCGCCCTTGGCATCAGCCTTGTGACAGCTGGCACATGCCGCCAGGCCACTGAACTTGTTGCCCTGGTGATAGATGTACTTGCCGACAGCAGCCAGCGCCTGATCTTTGGGCGGCTCGGGTTCGCTGACCTGTTTCTCGAAGTACTTGCCAAGCGCCACCATCTCATCCGGCGTCAGCTTGGCAACCATGTCAGCCATGGCGGTGCTTTTGCGTCGACCGGACTTGAAGTTTTCAAGCTGCTTGGCGGTGTACTGCCAGTGCTGCCCTGCGAGTTTGGGGAAAACCTCGCTGGCAGACTCGCCATTGGCACCGTGGCACACAAAGCACACACCGCTGACGATTTTCTTGGCCCGGGCCTCGTCAGCCTGCGCCATGGCAACCGACAGGCCGCAAAGGGCTGCCGCACCCAAGGCGGCTCGCACGATCCGATTCATCTTGAAGTCACCTCAAGCCAGCGTATCTGCCCAGATGTTGCGCGCCCAGCCCATGGCGTAGCGGCCTTCCAGTTCGTTGGCTGCAGCGGACACACCGCCTGAACCCGGTACGGTCAGCATGGTTTTCTGTGCCGCATCGTAGCGGTGAACTGAAGACACATGAATCACATCCTCAGCGCTGACAAAACTGTAGCAAGTGTTGTTGTAAATGGGCAGAGGATTGACAGGCTTGCCGGTCAACAACGCCACCACTGCAGCCGCGCAGGATTTGCCGTGCTGGTTGGCCATGTGTGCAGACTTGGGCATCAGTGGAGCGATCTGGATCGCATCGCCCAAAACATGGATGTTGGGCAGGGCCTTGGACTCAAACGTGAGGAAATCCACTTCGCACCAGCGCTTGTTGGCCGTAGCCATGCCTGCATTGACCGCCACGTCACCGGCACGCATGCTGGGAATGACGTTGAGCACTGCGGCTTTCACGTCATCATTGAATTCGAATTTCAAGGTCTTGGTGGCCACATCGACATCGGTCAACGCGTGCTTGGGACGGTATTCGATGATGTTCTTGTACCGCTCGGCCCATGCCTTTTTGAACAACGGCCCCTTGGAGGTTACATCGTCGTTGGCATCCAGGATGATGACCTTGCTCTTGGGTTTGGCTTTGCTGAAATAGTCGGCCACCTGGCAGGCACGCTCGTAAGGGCCGGGGGGGCAACGGTAAGGTGCCTGTGGCACTGTCATGGCGAACACGCCGCCGTCAGGCATGGACTCGATTTGCTTGCGAAGTGCAACAGTCTGTGCACCAGCCTTCCAGCCATGGAACACCTGCTCCTGAGCATTGGGCTTGTTCATGCCGGGCAGCGTCTCCCACATGAAATCCACACCCGGGGAGACGATCAGGCGGTCGTAAGGCAGCTCAGTACCGCTTGCCAGCTTGACCATCCGCTTGGCACCATCGATGTTGACCACACGGTCGCTGACCATGGTGACCCCGTGCCGCTTGACCAGGTTGTCATAGCTGAGCGTGATGTCGGACAGCTTCATGCTGCCGCCAATGACCAGGTTGGACATCGGGCAGGAAATGAACTGCGCATTCGGCTCCACAACGGTGACCTGCACCGCACCCTCTGACCACATGCGAATGTATTTGGCGGCCGTGGCACCACCGTAGCCTGCGCCAATCACCACCACCTTGGGACCTTTGCCCGTGGCTGGCGTGGCACAGCCGGCCAACAGCCCCAACACGCC
The DNA here is from genome assembly GCA_002344885.1 of Comamonadaceae bacterium UBA2334. Classification (GTDB taxonomy): domain Bacteria; phylum Pseudomonadota; class Gammaproteobacteria; order Burkholderiales; family Burkholderiaceae_C; genus UBA2334. The sequence goes on along the minus strand of DDUQ01000059.1, from coordinate 42,010 downwards.
CAATGACGTACCAGCTTGGATAACTTGTCTGCGTTGCAACATGTCGGTGTTCCTCTTATTTCTTCTGAGCGGCAAAAAAACCAGCAATCGCTGCGATCTGCTCGTCGCTGTAACCCTTGGAAAGTTGATGCATGATCGTGGCGGGCTTGCGGCCGGCCTTGAAATCGAGCATCTTCTTCGTGATGTCAGCGGCGGGAACGCCAGCCAAAGACTCCATGCCAGACTGCGCCACACCGTTCGTGCCATGACAGTTGGAGCACGATGCCGCCCAGCTGCGAACCTGCAACGGGTCTGGCGATTGGGCTTGCGCCACCTGAACGGAACACAGCCACACGGCAGCTGCCACACACACTCTCAATTTCATGCGTCACTCCTGAAAACACAAGAACCAGAAAACAAAAAACAGGCGATAAATCGCTTGTTTCTTATGGATCGATGTTAGTGGCATTCCGCCACGCTGAAAACAGTGAAAACCCGGTCTCAAACTGACGTGAAACTTGCCGGCTCCACCTGTTCGCAAACCGCACGACACACCGAAACCACGTTCGTGTTAGCGATGTGATAGTAGATTTGAACGCCTTCACGGCGCTTGCCCAGCACGCCTGCCTGGTACAGCGTGTTGAGGTGCTGCGACATATTGGGTTGCGTCGTGTCGATCTCCGTCAGCAATTCGGACACGTTTTTCTCGCCGCAACACAAGGCCCTGATGATGCGCAGCCGTATGGGTGCGCCCATGATCCGGAACACCTCGGCGGCTTTTTCGAATACTTCGTCAGGAATCTGATCCAAAACCAAACCTCTTCAGTTCAATGCGCGTGCCAGATGCACCAACAACAAACGCCGGGACTCTTCCCGTGCCTGCGCATGCCCGCCCACATGTACACCCTGACCTGGATGGGCACCATTGGGCACATCGGTGCGCAGCCTCAGCGGGGATGTTCCGTCAAAACCATGATAGGCCTGCTCCCAACTGTGAACCACCACATCAGGCGACTTCGCAGCCAGGTCCAAACAAGGCTGAGCAGGCGTCCAATCGTCAGACAGCCCCAACATCATCGCCACGGGTGCCACAGGAGTGTAGCCGCGCCGAAGCTCAGTCACACAACCGGGGTAGAAAGCAACCCACAATTTGGGCGGCGGTGGTGTGTCAGCCGAATCTCGCCAACGCCGGACAACCTCACGCTGAGCATTGGTGGCTGCAAGCACTGCACTGCCACCATTCGACCAGCCCAACACCGCGACACGCGCAGCATCGACATCAGGATGTGCGGCCAACCATCGCAACGCAGCCCAGGCATCCTCACGCCGTTCGGTCATCGTGACTTGCCGGGTGCCGGTACGCTGGGTGCAAATGGATTGTTCGCCACGAGGCATCAATGAATCCAGCGCCAGTGCGTGCCATCCCTGCGCATTCAACATCTGCGCGTACTCACGCATGCGCACAGAAAGTCCGCCCTGCTTGTCGAGCATGCCACCACAGCCATGCAACATCAGTACAGCCGGTCGGCTTTGACCCTCGACGGCAGCAGTCCACCACCCACGCAAGCGCTGGTTGGCCCCCTCCACAGTGACCCACTCGCCACGCTTGGGCACACGCGTCTCTGCGCGCTCGAGATCCACGTCTGCAGCGGCCTGAGCCGCTTGAGCAGCGAGGCAACAACAGAACAGGCCACAGAGCCAACCGAGACGCACTGCCTTCAGACCCGCTCGGCCACCCAGGCGTGTACCGACTCCAGCGCAAACGGCAGCGCAGCCGGGTTGTTGCCACCAGCCATGGCCATGTCGGGTTTGCCGCCGCCCTTGCCGCCGACGTGCTGGGCCACGAAGTTGACCAGTTCGCCGGCCTTGACCTTGCCCACGCTGTCGGCGGTCACACCAGCAGCCAGTTGAACCTTGTCGCCATCCACAGCTGCCAGCACGATGGCGGCGGTCTTCAGCTTGTCTTTCAGCTTGTCCAGGGTGTCGCGCAGGGTCTTGGCATCGGCACCCTGCAACGTGGCGGCCAGCACCTTGAGGGCAGAACCGTCTTTGCAATTGACCACCGTGGCCTGGTTCACCAGTTCGTCACCCTGGGCAGAAGCCAGTTTGCCCTTCAGGGCGGCCAGTTCCTTCTCCAGGTCGCGTACCTGGCCCAGCAGGCCGTCCACGCGGGCGTGGACTTCGGCAGGTGTCACCTTGAGCGTACCGGCCACGCCACCCAGCATGGTTTCCATGCCCTGCATGTAAGCCAGTGCGTTCAGGCCGGTCACGGCCTCCACGCGGCGCACACCGGCGGCCACGCCGCCCTCGGCGGTGATGCTGAACACGCCGATGTCACCCGTGCGCTGCACGTGGGTGCCACCACACAGTTCGCGGCTGGTGCCAATGTCCAATACGCGCACGGTGTCGCCGTACTTCTCTCCGAACAGCATCATGGCGCCGGTTTGCTTGGCGCTTTCGATGTCCATCACACGCGCCTGGGCGGCCACGTTGGCCAGGATTTCGTCGTTCACCCGGCGTTCCACCTCGCGGATCTGCTCGTCCGTCATGGGGGCGTTGTGGGTAAAGTCGAAGCGGGTTTTGTCGGCATCAACCAGGCTGCCTTTTTGCTGCACATGCTCGCCCAGCACCTCGCGCAGGGCCTTGTGCATCAGGTGGGTCGCGCTGTGGTTGCGCACGGTGGCGGCGCGGGCAGCGGTGTTGACCACCGCCGTCACCTTGTCGCCCACCTTCAGGCTGCCGCTGGTCAGCGTGCCGTGGTGGCCGAACACATCAGCCTTGATTTTCTGCACGTCGCCCACGGCAAACACTGCGCCGCTGGCGGTGCGGATGTCACCCTGGTCACCCACCTGGCCACCGCTTTCGGCGTAGAACGGGGTCGTGGCGAGCACCACCACGCCATTTTCGCCTTCATTTATGCCTCCAGCGCTTACCCCATCTATATAGACAGCTACCACTTCTGATTCAGCCTGCAACTGCTCGTAGCCCACAAAGGTGTTGCCTGCGCCGGTGTAGTCCAGCGCCTTGTCCATTTTGAACTTGCCTGCGGCTCGGCCTTTGGCCTTCTGCGCCTCCATGGCGGCCTTGAAGCCTGCTTCGTCCACCGTCACACCGCGTTCGCGGCACACGTCGGCGCTCAGGTCCAGTGGGAAGCCGTAGGTGTCGTGCAGCTTGAAAGCCACGTCGCCGGGCAGCACGGTCACGCCGCCGGTGGCTTTGCCATCGGCCCCGTTTGTGCCGAGTGCGCTGTCCAGAATCTCCATGCCGGTGGCCAGCGTTTCATAGAAGCGCTCTTCTTCTGCCTTCAGCACCTCGGTGATGCGCGGGGCCTGATTGGCCATGTTGGGGTAGGCGTCGCCCATCATCCGCACCAGGTCGGGCACCAACTTGTGGAAGAACGGCGTCTTCTGGCCCAGCTTGTAGCCGTGGCGGATGGCGCGGCGCACGATGCGGCGCTGCACATAGCCCCGACCCTCGTTGGACGGGATCACGCCGTCGGAAATGAGGAACGCCGTGGCGCGGATGTGGTCGGCAATCACCTTCAGCGACGGGTTGCTCAGGTCGGCCGTGCCGGTTTCGCGACCAGCGGCTTTGATGAGCTGATCAAAAATGTCAATTTCGTAGTTGCTGTGCACATGCTGCAGGATGGCGGCCAGGCGCTCCAGGCCCATGCCGGTGTCCACGCAGGGCGCGGGCAGCGGGGTGACCGAGCCGTCTTCATGCATGTTGAACTGCATGAACACGTTGTTCCAGATTTCAATGAAACGGTCGCCATCTTCCTCGGGGCTGCCGGGCGGGCCGCCAGGAATGTGCGGGCCGTGGTCGTAAAAAATCTCCGAGCAGGGGCCGCAAGGACCGGTGTCAGCCATCATCCAGAAGTTGTCAGACTTGTAGCGGCCACCCTTGTTGTCGCCAATGCGGATGATGCGGCCTTCAAGCTTCACGCGCTCGGGCGTCCAGCCAGCCTTCACGAAGATGTCTTCCCAAATGGCATGCGCCTCGTCGTCTTCCTGGTAGACGGTGGCGTACAGCTTGTCGGCGGGCAGCTTGTACACCTGGGTCAGCAGCTCCCATGCCCAGTTCAGGCTTTCCTTTTTGAAGTAGTCGCCGAAGCTCCAGTTGCCCAGCATCTCGAAGAAGGTGTGGTGGCGGGCGGTGTAGCCCACGTTTTCCAGGTCGTTGTGCTTGCCACCGGCGCGCAGGCAGGCCTGAACCGAAGCCGCCCGCACGTAGTTGCGCTTGTCGGTGCCCAGAAACACGTCTTTGAACTGCACCATGCCGCTGTTGGTGAACATCAGCGTGGGGTCGTTGCCGGGCACCAGCGGACTGGATGCCACCACGGTGTGGCCCTTGGAGGCAAAGAAGTCGAGAAAGGTTTTGCGGATGTCGGCTACGGTGGCGACGGGCGCGGATGTGGTCATGGTGAATCCGTGGTTACTTGTACTGGGCCTGCGGGTGACGACGTACGCTTCCCCGAAAACCCTCTATTTTCGTTCAGATTGGTGCCTTTACCTGCGCCAATACCCGCTCCGGGTAGAGCCCTGTCACGAATCGCGTCGCAACAAGGTCCATTCCCACCGGCGGAACCTGCACTTGAAGCATGCAACCACCCACACGTTCACCCCCGTTTTTGGAGGCAGTTGCTGTCAGAGGCTTGCGACCAGATCCATTGCATGCATGTAAGCAGGCTGCGTCATCAGATCGTCCCATGGCAAGGCTGCTTGCGTGGGCAACAGGCCCAGACGCCGTTCTTCACTGGCACCGCGGGGAACCCACTGGCCCTTGACAATGGCCTCGGCCAATCCAGCGAGCAATTCGTCTACCGCCTCACCCCCACCGTCAAGCGACTGGTTGCAAAGCAGCACCATGTCGCACCCCGCCTGCAACGCAGCCAGTGCGCCTGTGGTGTAGCTGACCGACTGCCCATCGATCACCCGGGCTGCAGCCATGCTGAGGTCGTCACTGAACACCAGGCCGTGAAACCGCAACCGGTCACGCAAGATGTCTTGCAACCAGCGGGCAGAAAAGCCTGCTGGACGGGCATCCACCCGGCTGTAGATGACATGCGCGGGCATGACACTGGTCAGGCTGGTGCTGAGCCACTGGTAAGGCAAAGCATCGTCGGCCAGGATGGCCTCCAGCGTCCGGTCATCCACCGGCACTTCCAGATGGGAATCCCCCCGCACAAAACCGTGCCCGGGAAAGTGTTTGCCGCAGTTGGCCATGCCGCTTTGCAAGAGCCCGTGCATGACGCTTTTGGCCAGCATGCTCACCACGCGAGGGTCGCGTGCAAAAGCCCGGTCACCGATGACCCCGCTGGGGCCATGATCGAGGTCCAGCACCGGCGCAAAGCTCAGGTCCACGCCACAGGCTCGCAACTCCGCGCCCAGCACATACCCGCAAGCGGTGGCCACGTCGGTGGCAGGAAGGTGGTTGCCCGGCACTGGCCCCGACTGCGCCAACGGCTGAGGGGACGCAGGGGCATCCCACAGCTGTCCCAGGGCGCGCATAGGTGGCAGGTGCGTGAATCCATCGGTCTTGAAACGCTGCACCCGGCCGCCTTCGTGGTCGACAGCAATCAGCACATCGGGACGCACCTTTTTGATCTTCCGGCACAGTTTGGTGAGTTGCTCCCGGCTTTCGAAGTTGCGCCCGAACAAGATGAGACCGCCGGTCAGCGGGTGCTTCAGGCGTTGCTTGTCGGCCTTGGTGAGGCTGGTGCCAGCAATGTCGAGCACGACTGGCGAGGTGTGGAAACTCATGTTGAACTCCGGAATGAGGTGGTCATTGCCAAACGGCCACAATGATTGCCCGCGCGGTCATGGCCTGTCGGTTTCATTGGGGATACGCTCCACCACCACAAAGCTGCTGGCATGGTCGCCTTCGTCAGTCAGGCTGACATGCGCACGCAGCCCTTTGGCCTCGAACCAAGTCTTCAGTTCACCGTGCAGGACGATGGCGGGCTGGCCAGTGGGCAAGTTGATGATTTCACAGTTTCGCCAGGTCATGGGCATGCGCATGCCCAGACCGATGGCCTTGCTGAAGGATTCTTTGGCGGAGAACCGTGTGGCAAGGTAGGCGTGGCCACGTGCCGGGTTGCGTGCAGTCCGCGCGCGCCACACCGCCAGTTCACCGGGTGCCAGCACGCGCTGGGCAAACCGCTCACCATGCCGTTCGGTGGCGGCAGCCATGCGACGCACGTCGCACACATCGGTTCCCACGCCGTAGATCATGGTGAAATAAACAATAGCAAACAATTCAATAGGAACTTGCGATGGCAGCCAAATAAGCTTTAACCGCAGCACCATAACCCGTTTCCAGCGCATCAGCCAGCAGCGCGTGGCCGATGGAGACCTCGCTCACACCCGGCACGGTGGCCAGAAACGGCGTGAGGTTATCCAGGTTCAGGTCATGGCCGGCATTGACGGCCAGCCCGGCGTCCAGGGCAGCCTGCGCGGCTTCGCGGTAACGGGCCAGTTCATTGTCGGCATCACCGCGGGCGTGCGCTGCGGCGTAGGGCTCGGTGTACAACTCGACGCGGTCCGCACCAATGGCTCTGGCCATAGCCATCTGTGCAGGCTCGGGGTCCATGAACAGGCTGACGCGCGCACCGGCTGCATGTGCCTGTGCGATCAGCGGCTGGAGCCGTTCGGCATCTTCGGGCAAGCGCCAGCCATGGTCGCTGGTGAACTGGCCTTGCGCGTCGGGCACAAACGTGACCTGCTGCGGGCGGACGCTGTCCACAAAACCCATGAGGTTATGGAACGGGTTGCCTTCGATGTTGAATTCCCGCCCAGGCCACTGGGCCAGCAGCGCCGCCAAATCCTTCACATCATGTGCGCGAATGTGGCGCTCGTCCGGGCGGGGGTGAACGGTCAGCCCGTGCGCACCGGCCTGCAGGCACAGCGTCCCCGCACGGACCAGGCTGGGAATGCCCAAATGGCGGGTGTTGCGCACAGTGGCCACCTTGTTCAGGTTGACGGACAGTGCACAACGCTGTGCAGCGGCGTGACTGGCATGTGAAGAGGAAAGGCCTGACATCGGTAACAGCATCCAAACAGGGGTTGCGCCGGGGCGCATAAAAAATCAGTACCGCCGCACCAGTGCCTGCACATCGAGCATCATCTGGCGGGTCTTGAACGAACGCACGCCGCTATGGTAGTGCAGCAACGCCCGCAGCACGGGCTGCAGCACCGTCATGCAGGGGCGGCAGGCCTGCACCAGGGCGCTGAACGGCGCAGCATGTTCCTGCGCCAGTTGAATGGCCAGCCACTGACCACCTTGCAATGCCCCGCGCTGGGGGGCAGGCACCTGGGTCAGGCCACCCTCGGTTTCCAGTGCGTACCACACGTCGGGCTGCAGGGGCAGCAGGCTGCTGCCCTCTTCTGCCAACGACGGCAGGTAGCCGATTTCCCGCAGCAACAACAGCTCGAACGCCCGCAGCACGGCCGCGTCTGGCACAGCCTGTTGGGCCAATTGCTGCACGGCAGCCTCGTATCCGTCGTACAGGACGGGATGCGGGTCATCACGCGCCAGGAGCTTGAGCAACATTTCATTGAAGTACGTGCCCGACAGCAGGGACTCGCCCAGCGGCATCACATGACCGCCCCGCCAGTGGGCAGCCTTGAGCGTCCGGACCTCGGCATCGCCACTCCAGGCCAGCAACAGTGGCTGCAGGGGCAGCAGCACCGGGCGGAGTTGCGAGGTGGGGCGTTTGGCACCCTTGGCCACCAATGCCACCCGGCCGTGGTGGCGGGTGAACACATCGAGAATGAGGCTGGACTCGCTCCAGTCGTACCGGTGCAACACAAAACCCGGTTCGTCGGCAAATCGTTTGTGGTTCACGCGGTCAGAGTGCGTTGCCTGGGTGACAGAACGGGCCCGTCATGGCTGGATCATTCGTAACCGAAAGAGCGCACACGCACGTCATCGTCGGCCCATCCCGAGCGCACCTTGACCCACAGTTCCAGAAACACCTTGGCATCCAGCAGTTTTTCCAGCTCGACGCGTGCCTCGGTGCCGATGCGCTTGAGTTTTTCACCACCCTCACCGATGACCATACCTTTGTGACCATCGCGCTCGACCACGATGGTGGCCGCAATGCGGCGCATGCGCCCTTCTTCCTCGAACTTGTCGATCACCACCGTAGAGGTGTAGGGCAACTCGTCGCCGGTCAGCCGGAAAAGCTTTTCACGCACGATCTCGCTGGCCAGAAAACGCTCGCTGCGGTCGGTGAGTTCGTCCGCACCATGCATCCACGGCTGCTGGGGCAGGTACTTTTCACAAATGGTCACCAAGCGCCCCACATCGCGCGTGCTGCTGGCCGACATGGGCACAATCTCGGCAAACGCATGGCGGCCCTGCATGTCGGCCAGCCAGGGCGCGAGTTCGGCACGCCGGTGGATCAAATCAAATTTGTTGGCGAGCAGAATGACCGGCACGCTGGCGGGCAGCAGATCGAGCACCTTGGCATCCGCAGGTTGAAAACGGCCCGCCTCCACCACAAACAAGATCAGGTCGACATCGGTCACTGCCCCCAACACCGTCTTGTTGAGCGAGCGGTTCAGCGCGTTGCCATGCCGCGTCTGAAAGCCTGGCGTGTCCACAAACACAAACTGATTCGCACCTTCCGTGCGCAACCCGGTGATCCGATGCCGTGTGGTTTGTGCCTTGCGCGACGTGATGCTGACTTTCTGCCCCACCAGTGCATTCAACAGGGTCGACTTGCCCACGTTCGGCTTGCCCACGATGGCCACCAGCCCACAACGTTGCGCTTCCACGGGCACAGCCACAGCCTCCGATCCCTCTGGTGCGTTACCGTCATGGACCTGGATGGCTTGGGTACCGGGACGCCTGAGGGCCTTGGCCAGCATGGCTTCCAGTTGCTGGTCGTTCTGTTCGGGTGTGCTCATTTCGGCGCCTGTGTGGTGAGTTGTTGGAGCATGGCGGCGGCAGCTGCCTGTTCTGCCGACCGGCGGGACGTACCCTGCCCGTGTGCAGTGCGAGAGAGTGCAGCCACCTCGCACACGACGGTGAATTGCTGCTCGTGTGCCGCCCCCGACGTGCCGGCCACCTGATAGACAGGCAAACCCAGCTTGCGGCCCTGCAACCACTCCTGCAACGCCGTTTTGGCATCCTTGCCACTGGCGCTCATGGCCGGTGTGACCTTCACGTTTTTGAACAACTGGCGGACCACCTGCTCGGCTTTGGGGTAACCTGCATCCAGGTAAATGGCTCCGATCAGGGCTTCGAGCACATCCGCCAGGATGGATGGGCGTTGGCGTCCACCGGTTTTCAGTTCACCATCGCCCAGCCGCATGGCACCCGACACACCCAACTGACCGGCCAGGGTGACCAGCATGTCCTGTTTGACCAGATTGGCCCGGATGCGTGACAGGTCGCCCTCAGGTGCCTGCGCCAACTGCTCGAACAGCAGACCCGACACCGCCAGGTTCAGCACCGAATCCCCCAGAAACTCCAGCCGTTCGTAGTGGTCCGCCGAATAACTGCGGTGCGTCAGTGCGCGCTCCAGCAGCTTGGGTTGCGCGAACTGGTGACCCAGCTTGCTTTGCAAGGCTTGCCATGCAGCATTCACGCGCAAGCCTCCGGGTCACCCTGCAAAAGACGACCAGTCAACGGGAAGCACCCTTGTATTTCATGACCAGGTAGGCCGGACCACCCATGTGGAACTCCCGCTGGTACTCGAATGACACCACCACTTTTTCACCTTGCTTGGTGACTTCGAGGTCTTTGCCCGAAATACTGGTGATGTAGTCCACGCTGGCCGCCTTGTCGAAAATCGAGCGGACTTCGGCCACGGTGGCACCCACAGCAGCCTTGTTGACCGCCTTTTGGATGGTCAGGTACTCGGTGTAGGTCGGGAACACTTGGGCACCCATGATGCCGACAAAGGCCACGATGGCACCGAAGGTGATCATGCCCAGAAACGTGACACCGCGTTGACGTTGCTTCATGTTACGCACTCCACAAAAAGACGCCCCCCAACTCACTCGAAACCGCCGATGCGCTTGAGGTTGCCGAAATTCATCCACACAAAAAAGGCTTTGCCCACGATGTTGGCTTCTGGCACAAAACCCCAGTAGCGAGAGTCGAGCGAGTTATCGCGGTTGTCACCCATCAGGAAATAGTGACCCGGCGGCACCTTGCAGACCACGCCTTCCACACTGTACCGACATTGATCCTTGAAAGGAAAGTCACTCGCACCCGGAATGAAGGCCGGCCGGTCGTTGTCGTTCAAAGTGTTGTAGGTCTTGCCACCCTGCTGTTCCTGGAACTGCTTGCCGTAGCGCATGGCATCGGCATCAAAAAAATCCGGTTGCGCCACCTTGGGCACGGGCTGACCGTTGATGCTGAGTTGCTTGTTCAGATACGCGACCTCATCACCCGGCACGGCAACCACCCGCTTGATGTAGTCCAGGCTGGGTTGTGGCGGGTAGCGGAACACCATGACATCACCGCGCTGCGGGTCGTTGTTGGCAATGATCTTGGTGTTGACCACCGGCAACCGCACGCCGTAATGAAATTTGTTGACCAGGATCAGGTCGCCGATCATCAGCGTCGGGATCATCGAGCCTGACGGAATTTTGAACGGCTCGAACAGGAACGAACGCAGCACGAACACCACAGCAATGACCGGGAACAGCCCCGCCGTCCAGTCCAGCCACCAGGGTTGCATCAGCAAACTGTTCCTGGCATCGTCGGACAAGCCCCCATCCACCTGCTGGATGCCTTGGGCTTTCAACGCAGCCAGCCTTTGGTCGGCCTGCGCCTGGGCATCGGCCACCGCCTTGCGGCGTGCGGGCAAGAAGTAGAGCTTTTCAGCCACCCAGTACACGCCCGTGACCAGGGTGGCCAACAACAGCATCAGGGCAAAGTTGCCGTCGACCAGGCCGAAGTACCAAGCGCCGATGTACCCGGCAAACGCCGCGAGCACAAAACCCGTGAGGGTCGCCACTGTGTTGTTCATCAATCTTCCACCTGCAAAATGGCGAGGAATGCCTCCTGTGGCACCTCGACCGAACCAATCTGTTTCATGCGCTTTTTGCCCGCCTTCTGCTTTTCCAACAGCTTGCGCTTGCGGGTGATGTCGCCACCGTAGCATTTGGCCAGCACGTTCTTGCGCAAGGCCTTGATGGTTTCGCGTGCGATCACGTTGCCGCCGATGGCCGCCTGAATGGCCACATCGAATTGCTGGCGGCTGATGATCTCGCGCATCTTGGCCGCCACCGCCCGCCCCCGGTACTGCGACTGACTGCGGTGAACGATGATGGACAGCGCGTCAACTTTCTCGCCGTTGAGCAGCATGTCGACCTTGACCACATCGGATGGCCGGTATTCTTTGAACTCATAGTCCATCGAGGCATAGCCGCGGCTGACCGACTTGAGCTTGTCGAAGAAGTCGAGCACGATTTCGCCCAACGGCATGTCATAAGTCAACATGACCTGCTTGCCGTGGTACGCCATGTTGAGCTGCATGCCACGCTTCTGGTTCGCCAGCGTCATCACCGGACCGACATACTCCTGCGGCATGTACAGGTGCACGGTCACGATGGGCTCGCGGATTTCCTGAATGCGGCCCACGTCCGGCATCTTGGACGGGTTTTCGACCTGAATGACTTCGCCATCACCCTTGACCACCTCGTACACCACGCTGGGTGCGGTGGTGATGAGGTCCTGGTCAAACTCGCGTTCGAGCCGCTCCTGCACAATTTCCATGTGCAGCAAGCCCAGGAAACCGCAACGGAAACCAAAACCCAAGGCCTGCGAGACCTCGGGCTCGTATTGCAGCGCCGAGTCATTGAGCTGAAGTTTTTCCAGCGCATCGCGCAGCTGGTCGTACTCGCTGGCCTCTGATGGATACAAACCGGCAAACACCTGCGGCTTGACCTCTTTGAACCCTGGCAGCGGGGCTGTGGCGAACGGCAGGTTGGCACCGCTGGAAGTTTTGATGGTGGTGATGGTGTCACCCACCTTGGCGGCCTTCAGTTCCTTGATGCCCGCAATGACATAACCCACTTCGCCCGCCTTGAGTGCATCGCGCGAAACGTTGTGCGGCGTGAACACACCCAGTTTTTCGGCGTTGTACAGCGCCTCGGTGGCCATGAGTTTGATGCGGTCGCCACGGTTGAGCTGTCCGTCAACGACCCGGACCAGCATGACCACACCCACATAGGCATCGAACCAGCTGTCAATGATCATGGCGCGCAAAGGCCCGGCGGCATTGCCGCGTGGGGCCGGCACCTTGGCCACGACGAGTTCCAGAATGTCATCGATGCCCATGCCGGTTTTCGCCGAACAGGGCACGGCATCGGTGGCATCGATCCCGATCACATCTTCAATTTCCTGCTTGGCGTTGTCGGGGTCGGCCTGCGGCAAGTCCATTTTGTTCAGCACCGGCAGCACTTCCACACCCAGATCCAGGGCGGTGTAGCAGTTGGCCACCGTTTGTGCTTCAACACCCTGGCTGGCATCCACCACCAGCAACGCACCTTCGCAGGCGGACAGCGAGCGGCTCACCTCGTAGGAGAAATCCACATGACCAGGCGTGTCGATCAGGTTGAGGTTGTA
>DDUQ01000059.1:0-29104 GCA_002344885.1 Comamonadaceae bacterium UBA2334 | reverse complement strand
GCGCTGGATCAGGCGATCGGCCAGAGTGGACTTGCCATGATCGATATGGGCAATGATGGAGAAATTGCGGATGTGATTCATCGGGAGCTACGCGGGATCGGACGGGTAACCGCCCCATGGCAAGGTTGCACCGGGCTGTGCAGCGCACTTTTGCCTGGGCAAGCTGTGCCCGGCATCTGTGCCAAACCCGATACTCGACTGGTCATCATGGCGTGCTGCAAGCAACGCACTCACGCCGACCAGACAAAACCAATGATTTTACCGTCACCCCATGAAGCAGGCCCTGAAGCACCCGCGTACCGCCTGGGAAGGATCACCGTCCATTGGGACGAATAACCACATACTGTGCCCACTCGCCACGCCGCACCAGCAGACTGACCGGGCGATTTTTTTCGAGCTTGCTGGCCACCGCTTCAAAGTCCTTCACCGAGGCGATTTCCGTGTTGGCCAATGCCAGCACGATGTCGCCTTCGCGGAGACCGGCACGCGCGGCAGCACCCTCGGCAGACTCGATCCGCACACCGCCCTTGATTTTGAGCTGGCTGCGCTGGGCATCGGTCAGATCCGCCAGACCCAACCCCAAACCTTTGGCAGCACCGGCGGGCACAACCTTGTTCTCACCGCCTGAAGGGCGACGGGAGGCCTGCTTTTGCTCGGGCTCGACCTCACCGACCACGATCGAAAGGTCCTTGGTTTGGCCACGCCTGAAGACCGTGACGGTGCTGCGTGTGCCCGGCTTGGTGTTGCCCACCAGGCGAGGCAAATCCACTGACTTGTCGATCGGCTTGCCGTCGAACCTGATGATGATGTCGCCAGCCTCGATACCAGCCTTGCCAGCGGGCGAATCGGTCTCTACGCCCCGCACCAAAGCACCTTTGGCATCGCCGAGGCCCAACGACTCGGCAACATCTTTCGACACCTGATCGATAGAGACACCGATGCGGCCACGGGTCACTTTGCCGGTTGCGCGCAACTGATCGGCCACTCGCATGGCCTCGTCGACAGGAATGGCGAACGAAATGCCCATGAATCCACCCGACCTGGAGTAAATCTGGCTGTTGATGCCGATGACTTCACCGCGCATGTTGATCAGTGGCCCACCCGAATTGCCCGGGTTGATGGCAACGTCGGTTTGGATGAAGGGCAGGTAATCCCCTGTATCGCGTTGCTTGGCGCTGACGATACCGGCCGTCACGGTACTTTCCAGGCCGAAGGGGGAGCCGATGGCCATCACCCACTCACCCACCCTGATCCGTCCGACGTCCCCGATACGGACCGCAGGCAAACCCAATGCATCGATTTTGACCACTGCCACATCGGTGCGCTTGTCGGCACCCACCACGCGGGCCTTGAACTCGCGCTTGTCAGGCAAGGTCACCAGCAGTTCGTCTGCGCCATCCACAACATGGGCGTTGGTCATGATGAAACCATCCTGCGTCAGGATGAAGCCCGAACCGACACCCGTCGGACGTTCGCCTTCACCCCTCTCCTGACGGGGGTTGCCCCGGCCTGCACCGGGCGGCACAGGGATGCCAAAGCGCCTGAAAAATTCGAGCATCTGCTCGTCCGGCCCCTCACCCGCTGTGTTGCCTGCGCGTGTCTTTTCGAGCGTGCGAATGTTGACTACCGACGGTCCGACTTGTTCAACAAGCTCGGTGAAATCAGGCAAACCACGCACCACTGCCTGGCTGGCCGCTGATTGCGCAATGGCAGGCAATGACACGGTCGCCACCCCTAGCGCCCACACCAGAGAGCTGCAGGCAGCTGCCACAGGGAACAGTGAACGCGAGACACGCAAAGAAAACATAGGTTTACTCCTGGATACAACGGGTGTCACAACAGACGAATTCGGGAATCAAATGGGGACGAACGAAACATCGTCAAGTGGGTCATGGACGCCGTGCATGGCAACCCGTCAACGGGTCCGCTCCAACGAATGGGCAAACCAGGCCAGAGTCTTGGCGGGCACCTCCCCGACAAACGTGACCCAATGATCACCCACCCGGCGCGAGAGCGACTGCGTAGCGCCTGAAGCCATTTGGCCGCTGCCCATGTGACGGGACGCATCGAACACTTCTACAAACACCGAAATGGAGGCCAACCCATCGGAGAACACGCACTGCATGGGCGCGTTCTTCTGATCGGCCCATGTGGCAAACGTGCGCACATGGCAACCGCTCGATGAAAACCCGGGCAGTGGTTGCTTCAAACGCCAACCCTGCTCGAGCGGCGTGGTACGCACCGTCGTCAGGTTGTGCACGGTGTAACCCGAGCGGTTGTTCATCATGCCCAACAAATGCTCGGCCTTGACCGGTGCACCCATGTTCAACTCGGAGAAGGCCACCTGCTCCAGCACCCTGCGCTCGGGATCCAGGGTCTGCAGCTTCAGCACCAATCCGGTTTTGCGGTCAGACCAGACCCGGTATCCGAACCGCCAGTCGTCTCTGGGCACGAGTTCGTGCACATCGGTCAGCAGCCCGGCCACACGGTCCGATGCCGTCAATGGTCGCAACGCGTAGAAATCGCCAACAGCCTGATCACCGGGCTGCAACAGGGCCGGAAACAGGCTCAGCGCGTCCCGGCGCTCCAACAACGCCACCTGCGTATCGGGCAAAAACGTGACCACCTCATCGTTACGGCGCAACGTGCTGCGTGCAGGACCCGTCAGTGTGTCCACCCGCTCCACCTGTTGCTCACCATCGCACACATGCCAGATGCGCGCGCTCGACATGGAGCCGGCAGTGGAGACCACAAAAGTACCCGTGTACGCCTTGCGCTGAGACGACGCATTGAGCTTTCGCAACCAGGCACCCACATCCTGTGCAACAACCGGCCCCACCGTCTTCGCTGCAGAGGCTTGATCGGCCACTGCAGGCTGAAAATAAAATATAGCAAACAATACAGTAAATACAAGCGATAGGTTCATTTTTATCTCAAAAAATCGCTTGCAAACCGTGACCCAGCTCACCGCTGCCCGGCATCATGGGTAGCCGCACGCAGGAACCCGGCGGGCACTTGAAGCACAGCCCCCCCACCGGTCTGACGATGGGTCCGCATGAGTTCTTCCAGGCGCGGGTCGCGAAGCATCACCCCTTGCGGCGTGGCAACCCAAACGGGCTCAGGCAGCGTTTGGGCAACCGACGTGACCGACGCCACCGGGAAGTTCGTACCCGCCACCTGCACAACGGGAGCTGCAGCTCCGCCTGAGGCCAACACCGCCCCCCGGTCGGGTGACCCACCCAAACCACCAACAACCGACCACGCCACCACCGCAACGGCAGCCACCGAGGCGAATCCAGCCACCATCTTCCAGCGGAACACCGCATCGTTTGCGGCTGGCTGGGGCGTCGTCCCCGAAGCTTCGGCCATTGGAGCCGCCACCAAGACGGGCACCTGGACCAGCGCACCGCCCGCGCTGGCACCTTCAGCGGCCTGCACCACCCCTGCCTGCTCGACCACACGGCGTGCAAACGCCCAAGCCTCGGCCTGTGAACAGGCCAGCGGTGTGTCTTCAGCTTCACCGGGTGTGCGACCACGCAGCACATCCCCGATGACGTGGTAGCTGTGCCATGACGCCCGCCATGCCTCATCGTCCCAGGCGGCACCGTCCGGGTGGCCGTCTGGCGAGGTGTCGCCATCCATCCACGCAGAAACCATTTCGGCCGTGCGGGAAGCCGGTGGGCGCTGAGCAGGTTGTGCTGGCGTCATGTCAATGGATCCAGGTTTCATGCTGATGAAAGGTTGAAGCGTTCATGCGAAAAAAGTTCACCACCGCTTGCCCGTCTGCCGCTCCAGCATGGGCTTGATGCGGTTCGAGATGGCCTCACGGGCTCGAAAGATGCGCGAACGCACGGTACCGATCGGGCAATCGAGGGCCTGGGCAATGTCGTCATAGCTGAGGCCATCGATCTCACGCAAGGTAATGGCCTGGCGCAATTCTTCGGGCAATGCATCCATGGCCTCGTTGACAGCCAAGGCAATTTCCTTGCTGGCGAGCACGGCATCGGGTGTTTCATCGGTGGTTGCACCCAATCTTTGTGCCAATTCGTGACCGGAAGTTTCATCGTCATCATCGGATTCCAGCGATGACAGGGTCACCACCGGGTCGCGTTTGATGTCCATCAGGTGCTTTTTAGCTGTGTTGACGGCAATTCGGTAGAGCCAGGTGTAAAACTGCGCCTCCCCGCGAAACTGCGGCAAGGCGCGGTAGGCACGAATGAAGGTTTCCTGCGCGATGTCGGGCACCAGGTCTGCGTCGCGCACCATGCGGCCGATCAGCCGCTCGACACGGCGTTGGTATTTGACGACCAGCAACTCGAAAGCCCGAGACTCGCCCGCCACAGCGCGCTGCACCAGCAAGGCATCGTTATCGGCGGCAGTGGTACGGGTGTTGAATGACGTCATGTTGGGCGCAGGCGCTGCAATATAACCGAGCCCAAACCACCGACAGCCCGGCACCGAGCCCACGTCAAAAGCAGTTGGCTCACTGCCAAGCCAGTTTCACATGACCCGAATGGGTCGAAGTGCGCGCCGCAAAGGCAACCATCGATCGGCATGCATGCGCGCGTCCACCCAGATCCAGACAGGGTGGCCGCATGTCATGTTTGGCACAAACCATAGCCTGCCGCGTGAGGATGGCTGCACACAAGGCACGCTCAGGGCCATGTGAGAACCCAGGTCGAGCACGACGACCGGGGCGCCAATGGGCAAATGGGTTGAACATTCGCTGTCAGGTGACCACCACCAGCCACTGGCTACGTCGCCCGTGGGCGTGCCGTCCAGCAACTCGTCAGCAGTTGGCGGATCCCAGGTCAACCAGCCAACGGGGGTGATCCACCATTGCCGCCACAGCAGCAAACTGATCAAGACCATGCAGCCTGCCGCAGCCCACAACCCGTCCACGGTCTGGACGGATTTCCCGGTCAGGGCTGTCAATTGCACGCTTGCCACGGCCACGCCCACACCCCACAGGGCCAGACAAACGCCCAGAAAACGCGAACGCCCCACCGGATAGGACACCGAAGGGGCGTGATGCCGCGACACAATTGCTCAGTTGCTCAATCGGACAGTACCCGTCGGATCAGGCAAATCGCTTGAAAACCAAAGAACCGTTGGTGCCACCGAAGCCGAAATTGTTCTTCAGGGCATAGTCGATGCGCATGTCCCGCGCCGTGTTGGCGCAGTAGTCCAAGTCGCACTCCGCATCCTGATTGAAAAGGTTGATGGTGGGCGGACTCTTCTGGTGGTGCAGCGCCAGCACTGTGACCACACTCTCCAACCCACCGGCTCCGCCGAGCAAGTGACCTGTCATGGACTTGGTCGAATTGACCACGATTTTTCTCGCACGGTCACCCAGCGCCGCCTTGATGGCATTGCTTTCGTTCACATCGCCCAAAGGCGTGGAGGTGCCATGTGCGTTGAGGTAGTCGATCTGATCCGCATTGACGCCCGCGTTGCGCAAAGCGTTCTGCATCGCCCGCCGGGGGCCGTCCATGTTGGGCGCGGTCATGTGGCCGGCATCGGCACTCATGCCGTAGCCCACCAGTTCGGCATAAATCCTGGCCCCACGCGCCTTGGCATGTTCGTACTCTTCGAGGACCATCACGCCGGCACCTTCCCCCAACACAAAACCATCGCGGTCCT
This sequence comes from Comamonadaceae bacterium UBA2334, assembly GCA_002344885.1. GTDB lineage: Bacteria > Pseudomonadota > Gammaproteobacteria > Burkholderiales > Burkholderiaceae_C > UBA2334. The sequence continues at coordinate 23,461 of DDUQ01000059.1, read as the reverse complement.
TGTCCCAGGGGCGGGATGCCGTTTTGGGATCGTCGTTGCGTGTACTCAGTGCACGCATGGCAGCAAACCCACCGACACCCAGCGGCGAAACAGTGGCTTCGGTACCACCTGCGATGACCACATCGGCATCGCCGTATTCGATTTTGCGACCTGCTTCACCGATGCAGTGCAAGCCCGTGGTGCATGCAGTGACCACAGACAAATTCGGGCCTTTGAAGCCGAAACGCATGGAAACGTGCCCGGACACCATGTTGATGATGGACGCCGGCACAAAAAACGGGGAGATCCGCCGCGGCCCGCGAGACACGAGCTCATCGCGCATGTTCTCGATCAGCGGCAAGCCGCCGATCCCGGACCCCACAATGCACCCGATCCGTTGGGCCAGTTCATCGTCCAATGCCTCACCGGTCGGCAGCCCGGCATCTGCCACCGCCTGAGCAGCAGCGGCCACACCATAGTGGATAAAAGTATCCATGGTGCGTGCCTCTTTGGCACTGATGTAGGTTTCGAGGTCGAAGTCTTTCACCTCGCCGGCGATTTTGCAGGCGAAGGCTGATGCATCGAATTTGGTGATGAGATCGATGCCGGATTGACCGGCAAGCAAACTGGCCCAGGCTTGCGGCACCGTGTTGCCCACGGGGCTGACACAACCCAAGCCGGTCACGACGACACGGCGGCGGGTCATGCGGTGATCAGGCCTTCTGGTGGTTGACTGCGTAATCGATGGCGTTTTGCACGGTGGTGATTTTTTCCGCGTCCTCGTCTGGGATTTCAATGCCAAACTCGTCTTCGAGGGCCATCACCAACTCAACGGTGTCCAGGGAGTCGGCACCCAGATCGGCCACGAATGCCTTTTCGTTGGTGACTTGACTTTCCTCAACGCCCAATTGCTCGGCAATGATTTTTTTCACTCGTGCTTCGATATCGCTCATAAATCCCTCTGAGGGTGGTTGAAATTGGCCGCCATTTTAGCCAAGACCAGAGAGACCTCTCTAATCCGGCCCGCCGGGCAGCCCGTCGACGCTTTATCTGGCGCTCGGATCAGCTCATGAACATGCCGCCGTTGACATGCACTTCCTGCCCGGTCACGTAGCCAGCCTGTGGGCTGGCCAGAAAGGCAACCATGTGCGCAATGTCCGACGGTTTGCCGAGATGTCCCAGCGGGATCTGTGACAGCAGCGCTTTTTGCTGATCTTCGGGCAACGCGGAAGTCATGTCGGTTTCGATGAATCCGGGTGCCACACAGTTGACTGTGATGTGCCGACTGCCCAGTTCACGTGCCAGCGCACGGGTCATGCCCGCCACACCTGCCTTGGCAGCTGCGTAATTGGCCTGCCCAGGGTTGCCCGAAGCACCCACGACGCTGGTGATCCCGATGATGCGACCGTATCGCTGCTTCATCATGGGGCGGATGGCCGCACGGCTCATGCGAAAAACGGCCTTCAGGTTGGTATCGAGCACCGCATCCCAGTCGTCATCCTTCAGGCGCATGGCCAGGGTGTCACGTGTGATGCCTGCGTTGTTGACGAGGATGTGCAATCCACCCTGCGCCTTGACGAGGCTGTCCACCAGCGCATCGCCTGCTGCCGCATCGTTGACGTTCAGGTTCACACCCTGACACCCGGGATAAGCCTGCAACGCAGCACTGATGCGTGCGGCTCCGTCATCAGTGGTGGCCGTTCCGGTCACCTTGACGCCTTTGCGCGCCAATTCCAGCGCAATGGCCGCACCGATTCCGCGAGAAGCACCCGTGACCAGCGCGACCTGGCCTTCCATTTTGATTTCGCTCATACCAATGCACCTTTTACATCCGAGAGGGTTGCAGGATCGTACAGAGACCATCCCGTCAAATCCGCGTCAATCCGCTTGGTCAAGCCCGCCAGCACCTTGCCAGGCCCGCACTCCACCAGTCGGTTGATGCCCATGGCCTTGATGTGACGGACACACTCCACCCACCTGACGGGACCAAAGGCCTGTCGGTACAAGGCATCGCGAATCCGGTCCGCGTCGGTTTCAACCTGCACATCGATGTTGTTCAGCACACTGATCGAAGGAGATGCAAACACCGTGTCGGCCAGACGTTCACGAAGCTGCTCCGCGGCAGGCTTCATCAAACTGGAATGGAACGGTGCCGACACAGGCAAGGGCAGCGCCCGTTTGGCACCCATGGCCTTCAGTACCTCACAAGCCTTGTCGACGCCAGCTTTGGAGCCCGCAACCACCGTTTGCATGGGGTCGTTGAAATTGACAGCTTCCACCACTTCAGCCGAACCCCGTCCAAAGCTGGCGGTTGCATCGAGGCATCCCTTGACCACCTGATCAGAAGGCAAACCCAGAATGGCCGCCATGGCACCAGCACCGACTGGGACCGCTGATTGCATGGCCGCAGCACGGAACCGCACGAGCGGCGCTGCCTGAGCCAGCGTGAGCACGCCAGACGCGACCAGGGCTGAATACTCACCCAGAGAATGCCCCGCCACCACCGCAGGCGCTGCGCCCCCTTCCGCGCGCCAGGCGCGGTAAGCCGCCACACCGGCCACCAACATCACCGGCTGTGTGTTGGTGGTCAGCGCAAGCGCTTCCTTGGGCCCCTGCTGAATCAGCGCACCCACATCCTCGTTCAACGCTTCGGACGCCTCGGCAAGCGTTTCTTTGACAGCAGGGTGATCGCCCCAAGCATCCAACATGCCTACTGATTGGGAACCCTGACCAGGAAAGACGAAAGCAAAACTCATGACAAAAAAGACCTGTAACGCTTGATTTAAAGCCAACAAATGCTCTACTTTCTGAGCAACACTGCACCCCAGGTGAAGCCGCCACCCACCCCCTCGAGCATGACCAATTGGCCAGACTTCACCTGACCGGCGCGAACGGCCTGATCCAGTGCCAGAGGAATGGACGCTGCAGACGTGTTGCCGTGCTGATCCACCGTGACCACCACGCGATCCATCGGCAGTCTCAATTTGCGTGCCGTGCCCTGCATGATGCGGATGTTGGCCTGGTGTGGCACCAGCCAATCCAGATCCGATGCAGCCTTGCCCGCTTTGGCAAGCACCGCACGCGCAGCGTCTTCGAGGACGCCCACGGCCAGCTTGAAAACAGCCTGTCCGTCCATCTTCAATGTGGGATCACCCAGCACCTGGCCGCCACTGACCGTGCCAGGCACACACAGGATGCCCGTGTGCTTGCCATCGGCATGAACATCGGTCGCAAGAATGCCCGCGCCCGTGCCATCATGCTCGCAGGCTTCGAGTACCACCGCACCTGACCCATCACCAAACAGGACACAGGTGGTGCGGTCGTTGAAATCAAGAATACGTGAGAACACCTCGGCCCCGACCACCAACGCTTTGCGGGCAGTACCGACCTTGATCAGTGCATCGGCAACGGTCAGTGCATAAATGAATCCGCTGCAAACGGCCTGCACATCGAACGCCGCGCCACCCGTTGCACCGGCTTCGCCCCGTGCAAGCGCAGACTGCGTCAACTTGTGCTGCAGGATGGCCGCCGTGGACGGAAACACCATGTCAGGCGTGGACGTGGCCACCACGATCAGATCAATGTCCGACAACGGGCAGCCCGCTGCCGTCAAAGCTGCTTCGCATGCCTGCAATGCCAGGTCACTCGCGTTGACACCATCATCGACGAAATGGCGTGCACGGATGCCTGTGCGCTCGACAATCCACTCATCACTGGTTTCAAGACCGCGAGCTGCTAACAAATGAACCAGATCGGCATTGGTCAGCCGGCGCGCCGGCAGCGCGCTGCCTGTACCTGAGATGCGGGAATAGATTGCCATAGGGATGAAAAGATTACGCCACCGCCGAATCGCCCACTTGCGCTTCACCTGTCAGCAGCGGTGCCGCGTGGGCGATACGGGATTGAACCCGCTGGAGCAAATCGCGACGGGCCGCATCATAAGCTCGCTCCAGCGCACGTTGGAATGCAAATGCATCGGCAGAGCCATGACTCTTGAACACGAGTCCGCGCAAACCCAGCAACGCAGCGCCGTTGTAACGTCGATGATCCACACGGTTTTTGAACGAAGTCAGCACACGATAGGCCATCATCGCTGCAACTTTGCGAAAGATGTTGCGTGAAAACTCATCGCGCAAAAACTTGCCAATCATGCTGGCCAGCCCTTCACTGGTCTTGAGTGCCACATTGCCCACAAAACCATCGCACACCACCAGATCGACCGTGCCCTTGAAAATGTCGTTGCCTTCGACATTGCCGTAGAAGTTGATATCACCAGCAGCGCCAGCTGCGCGCAGCAGTTCACCACTTAGCTTGATGACCTCGTTGCCTTTGATGAGCTCTTCACCGATGTTCAGCAAACCAACGGTTGGCTGCTCTCGCCCGGTGAGTGCCGACACCAGGGCCGACCCCATGACTGCGAACTGCAACAGGTGCTGGGGCGTGCAATCGACGTTGGCACCCAGGTCGAGCATCATGGTCGAGCCACCCGTCTGGTTGGGTAGCTCGGACGCAATCGCCGGGCGGTCGATACCATCCAGGGTTTTCAGGACATAGCGTGCAATGGCCATCAAGGCACCGGTGTTGCCGGCAGACACGGCCGCCATCGCAGATCCATTCTTGACCTGAGAAATGGCCACCCGCATGGAAGAGTCTTTTTTACGGCGCAGTGCCACCTCAACCGGATCATCCATGGCAACCACTTCAGTCGCCGGCACCAGCGTGCAGCGCGGGTGATTCAGCAGCTGGGGATACCCGTTGATCGCTTCGGGTTGCCCCACGAGTTGCAACGCCACATCGTCGTGGGCACGCAAAAACGCCTCGCAGGCAGGCAGCGTCACGGACAGGCCGTGGTCCCCGCCCATGCAGTCCACAGCAATGATGATCATGAATTACCCATTGGACAGGCCGGGTTGTATCAACCGGCGACACACAAAACAAAGGCCCGCATGATCCATGCGGGCCTTGGCTCGAAGCAGGAAAAATCAGGCCTCGTTTTTGGTTTTCAGCACTTTTCGACCACGGTAAAAACCGGTTGGACTGATGTGATGACGCAAGTGCGTTTCGCCAGTGGTGGGCTCCACTGCAATGCCCGGGACACCCAAGGCATTGTGCGAGCGGTGCATGCCGCGCTTGGATGGGGACTTTTTGTTTTGCTGGACGGCCATGATCCGCTCCTGAGGGTAATCGAGTTGGAAGAAATGTGATCAAGGCTCACACACCCTGCGCACACGAAACCATGCATTATAGCAACTCGGAAACCTTCAATGCCAGCATACCCCCAAACGCCAGAAGGCGGGGTCTATGCTTGGCCGTCTACCCACCCGGTCAACGCCCGCCCGCCTGATTCATTTTTGCTTTCAGGTCGGCAAAAGGGTGCTGCCGTTCGTCCGGCAGGTCGGAAAATGCCTGGTCCTTCACCGACGTCACCACGGGCACAGGGCAGACATCGTGCATCGGCACAAATGGCAAGGCCATCAACAGCTCATCTTCGACCAGTGCCGCGAGGTTGAATTTGGGTACCAGAACCAGGACATCCTCGTCACTGTGCTCGTCCTCTGCCTCTGCGGTGGACTCGTCTGAAACAAACCGGAACCACCTCTCGGATGACAACGTCGTCATGACCGGTGTCATGCACCGCTGACACACCAGCGGCACATCAGCGGACACATCCAGGTGCAACCAGACACTCGGGGACCCATCAGGCAAATGTCGCACTTCAGCCTGTGCATGCCAGGCGACCCGCGACAGTCCGTTCGGTACACAGGACTCTGCAGCCAAGCGCTCAAAACACGTGTCCAGTGCAGCGCCCGACGATGCGCGATCCAAATGGCCGCTGATTTCACCACCCATGCTGGCCAATGCCTGCACATTCAATTGCTCGGGAGGGGTGTTCATTGTCATGTGTGCAGTGTAAGAGAATCCTTTCCTTCGTCGCTTCTGCAAGAAATCGCATGACAACCCCGGACACCCGACCGCTGATTCTGGCTTCCACATCACCCTACCGCCGCGAATTGCTGCAACGCCTGGCGGTTCCATTTTCAGTCCAGGCACCGCATGTCGACGAAGCAGTACTGCCCGGGGAAACGCCCGCACAGACCGCACTTCGCCTGGCCCAAGCAAAGGCCGAGGCAGTTGCCAAGGTGCACCCTGAAGCGGTGGTCATCGGCAGCGACCAGGTGGCCGAACTCCACGGCTTGCCGTTGGGCAAGCCGGGCAACCATGAGCGCGCCACCGCCCAGCTGCGTGGCATGAGCGGGCAACGTGTGGTCTTTCACACCGCTCTGGCAGTGTTGTGCAAACAAACCAACCATGCTGCCGTCGACATCGCAGAAATCACGGTTCAGTTTCGTTCGCTCACCGATGCCGAGATCGAGTTTTACCTGCGACAGGAACAGCCCTACGACTGCGCGGGCAGCGCGAAAAGCGAGGGACTGGGCATCGCCCTGCTCAACAGCATCTCCAGCGATGACCCCACAGCTTTAGTTGGTCTGCCGCTCATCCGGACTGCCCGGATGATTCGCGCTGCGGGCATTCCCTTGCTGGGTTGATTCACCCACACGTCTGCCATGCCACCTGCACCACAACACACCCTTGCCAGGCACACGCCCGGCACCCTGTACCTCGTCCCCACGCCGCTGGACTTCGGATGTGCGCCCGAGGTTTGCGCGCCCATTGCAGAAACCATTCCGGCAGGTACCCTGACTGTGGCAGCCCGATTGGGGCACTGGATCACTGAAAACGCCAAATCGACACGGGCCTTTCTGAAACGTGTCCACATGCACACACCCCTGGCGCAACCGCTGCAGGCGCTGACCATCACGGAACTGCCCCGGGAGGTTCACAAAAAAGGAGACTTCGGCCCTCATTCACCCGGGAAAGTGATGGTCGAGTCATTGCTGCATGCTGCGCTGACGGGTCAAGACATGGCACTGGTCAGCGAAGCGGGCATGCCTGCCGTTGCCGATCCCGGCGCATTGGTGGTGCGAGCCGCCCACAAACTGGGCATCCCTGTCAGAACACTGTCTGGCCCGTCCTCGCTGGTGATGGCCCTCGCCAGCAGTGGCATGAACGGGCAACACTTTGCGTTTGTGGGTTACCTGCCGCAAGACCCACTGGATCGCACGGCACGCATCCGCGAACTCGAACGGTTGGCGATCCACAGCGGGCAAACACAGGTATTCATCGAAACGCCCTACCGGAATGCGGCATTGTTTCAAGCCGTGGTATCGGCGCTGAAGCCCACCACACGGCTGGCAGTTGCCTGCGGCCTCGCACTTTCAGTTGGTTCCGATCCGGATCGGTTGCAAGCCTACAGCTGCCAGGCCTCTGAATGGAAGCAGACGCAACACCGGATCGACTGGGCGCTCCCTTGCGTGTTCAGCATTGGCACTTGACCGACACCGCGCATTGCGCCCCAGGCTGTTGACCCAATCAGCGGGCCAAAGACGCCCGCATATGGTCTTTGACCGACTCGGCCAGCTCCGGATTGGCCAGCGCCAGATCAATGGTCGCCTGCAGGAAACCGTCCTTGCTGCCGCAGTCGTAACGGGTGCCGGTATAGCGGAGTGAATACACCGGCTCGACACCGATCAAACCTGCAATGCCGTCCGTCAGTTGGATTTCGCCACCCACGCCTCTGGGCTGCGAGCGGATGCTCTGGAAAATGCTGGGCGACAGGATGTAGCGCCCCGCCACACCCAAGGTCGAAGGGGCGTCCTCGGGTGCCGGCTTTTCCACGATGCCATCCACTGCCGCGTAAGCTCGCTGGTCGGAATGAACGCTCACGATACCGTAGCGTTTCGTGTGCTCGCGTGGCACCTCCTGCACGGCCAGCACCGTACCTGGCGCTGTCGAAAAACTCTGGATCATCTGTTTGAGCACGGGCGGTTCGCCGACCATCAAGTCGTCAGCCAGCAAAACAGCGAATGGCTCGTTACCGACCAGATTCTCGGCACACAAAACAGCATGCCCCAGACCCAAAGCACGGGGTTGGCGCACAAAGATGCAGTCCATGTCTTCTGGTTTGATGGATCGCACCACGGCCAACATGACATCTTTGTGCTGGCTTTCCAGTTCGGCTTCCAATTCGTAGGCAGTATCAAAATGGTCTTCAATTGACCGTTTGTGACGCCCGGTCACGAAGATCATTTGACGGATACCCGCTGCATAAGCCTCTTCCACCGCGTATTGAATGAGCGGCTTGTCAACCACGGGCAACATTTCTTTGGGAATGGCTTTGGTGGCTGGCAAAAAACGTGTGCCCATGCCACCCACAGGAAACACGGCTTTGGTGATTTTGGGGATCAGAGTTTTGACCATGATGGTTCCAATGATGACAAACAACCAGAAATTTCAACGCAACACAAACTGACTGGACAACAGCGCCTTGACGGTCGCCTGAGCAAAAGCAGCGCCAAACCGTTTGGCCAACCTTTCCGCCACATTCTCCCTGCGGGTGTAATCCACGATTTCTTCAGCCTTGACGATGTCACGCGCCACATAATCGACTGAGCCCAATCCATCGGCCAAGCCCATTTTGATCGATTGCGCGCCGCTCCAGAACAAACCACTGAACATATCAGGCGTCTCTTTGAGCCTGTCACCACGGCCGTTTTTGACAACCGTGATGAATTGCTGGTGAATCTCGTTCAACATGTCCAACGCGTGCTCACGCTGCTTGTCAGTCTGTGGGCTGAAAGGATCCAGAAAACCTTTGTTGGAACCTGCCGTGAGCAATCGCCTTTCCACGCCCACTTTCTCCATCAGGCCCGTGAAGCCAAATCCATCCATCAGAACGCCGATGGATCCGACAATGCTCGCTTTGTCCACATAAATTTCGTCGGCTGAGGCAGCAATGTAATAAGCAGCGGACGCACAGGTATCGCCCACGACGGCATAGACAGGTTTCTTGTGCAAAGCCTTCAAACGACCGATTTCGTCGTTGATCAAGCCGGCCTGCACCGGACTGCCACCGGGCGAATCGATGGCCAGGATCACCGCCATTGCGCCGGCATCTTCAAACGCAGCGCGCAAAGAATCGATGATGTTGCCTGCGCTGGCATCTCCCTCGGCTCCGATTTCACCTTTGATGTCAATCAGCGCGGTGTGCGGCTGAGACGTGGGCGTGGATGAAGGTGCCTGCGCCATACCCAACCAGACCACCGCACCGATCGCCAACAGCAAAACGAATCGCCAGAACGAGCGCCAACGACGCGCCGCTTTTTGCTCTTCCACCATCGCAAAGGCCAACTTTTCCAGGGTCTGGCGCTCCCAGGACACATCGGGTCGCTTGTTTTCTTCACTATTCATAGCAAACAACTATTATATTAAAAGCGACGGACATCGAAAACGTTCATAAACTATCGCGACTTCTGCCGCTTTCATGAAAGGTGAGCGGCTGCAGCCGAGATTGTGCCTGCCACCAAACGCCGTCATCACGTTCGGTCACGGAAATTTTGACAAGTCCGCCCCGGCAGGGTCCACCCACGCAAGCACCGGTGGCGGGCTCGTAGTGGGCGCCGTGGGTGGAACACAACAACCAACTGCCAGTGAGATCAAACACTTGGCCAGGCTGCCAGTCCAACTCCATGGGCACGTGGGTGCAGCGGTTCAGAAACGCATGGACCGCACCCTGATAACGCACGGCAAAAGCCCGGCAAGCCTGGCCCAGGTACAGCACATCAAACCCTGCGGCTGCGCCTCTTTCGATCAAATCGGCGGACGGACACAAAAAATGCCAGTCTTCAAGTGGCGTGAACGTTTGGGTCATGGTGCGCGACAGCTTGTACCTCAGGCATGGGCCAACAACCAGCGATGCAACTCGTTCACGCTGTGTGCGATCAGCAACGGCCCCAACGACTGAAAACCATCACACCTGTGCGCGCCGTAGCTGACCGCCACACTGGCGCAGCCCGCGTTGACAGCCAGTTGCAGGTCGTGCGTGGTGTCCCCGATCATCAAGGTGTGGCTCGGATCGACACCAAACTCGCCCATCAATTCCAGCAGCATCCGCGGATGTGGTTTGCCCGCAGTTTCATCAGCTGTGCGCGAGCCGTCGAACAAGCCCTTCAGTTCCACTGCATGCAGTGCCTCGTCCAAGCCGCGCCTGCTCTTGCCTGTTGCAATCGCAAGCCAGTGGTGTCTGGCTTTCAGGTCATGAAGCATGGACAACACGCCATCAAACAAACTGATGTCGTCCTGATGCTGCAAATAATGATGCCTGTACCGTTCGCCCAACACCTTCCACTGGCTGGGGGGCACATCAGGCGCAGCATGCGCCAGCGCCTGCTGCAACCCCATCCCGATCACAAACGATGCTGCCTCGTCTGATGGCTTGGCACCCCCCACGTCCAGTACTGCAGCCTGGATGCAACGGGTGATGATGGCCGTCGAATCAAACAAGGTACCGTCCCAATCGAAGACGATCAGATCAAACTGGGCGGGACGGTTCAATTGCATGGCCAAAGTTAGGATCAAACACGGATGACGGGGATTGTGACCGACTTGCCGACCATCAGGCGCCCGTCAGTCATTTCAACGCCAGCATCCGAATGTCACCCACAAAAAAACCCGGCATCGCCGGGCTTTTCAAAAGGTACCGCCAAGCGGTTCGACAGCTCAGATCAGGTAGTCGTCGATGTTTTGACCTTGCGCCAGAACGGCACGAACCCATTCGGGTTTGCGCCCCAATCCACCTGCCCACAATTCACCGTTGGGTCCGCGGTATTTGGCAGGCGCATCAGACTTGGACTTCGCCGGCTTTTTAGCCGGTGCGGTTGAGCCACCCAAATCGGCAGTACTCAAGCCATATTCTTTCATTTTGGCCTTGATTTCCTGAATAACTGTGGCCAGTTCCTGTTTACGAGCCTGTTCGGCTTGCACCATCAATGCGTCAGCCTGCGCTTTGAGTTCCAAATATGTCGCCATCGGATAACCTTTCCCAAAAATTGATCTGACCGGGCATTCAGCCTGTAATTCGCGAACATTCGTACATTCCGTACGCGCCGAATTCTAATTCAAATCAATGTCCGGTGTAAGCCGACCAGATTGCTGCATCATATGCCTGCAACATCGATACCAATTCATCCGGCAAGGGCGCTGACAAAATCATTTCAGCCTGGGTCAACGGATGTCTGAATACCAGGCGCCAGGCGTGCAGGAACATGCGACGGTGACCCCATCGGGTCAACACCCGGTTCCAATCGAAATCTCCATATTTGTCGTCGCCTGCAATGCAATGCCCGGCATGTGCGAGGTGAACCCGAATTTGGTGCGTACGCCCGGTTTTGATGGTCACCTCCAGCAATGAAGTGGTCTGGACGGCTTCATTCCCGGGCAATGCGCCACCCGCATGTGAATGCCCCTGCAATTTCACCAGAGTAATGCTCCGCATGGCATCGAGGTGAGTGGGCTCAACCACCTTCACACGACGCTCACCGTCCGGCAACAGGTATTTGTGCAGCGGCGCATCGATCACTTTCAGCCGCGCAGGCCAATGACCTTTTACCAATGCAAGGTAGGTTTTGCCCGTTTCCCGCTCTCTGAACTGATCCTGGAGCGCTCGCAGTGCGCTTCTTTTCTTCGCCACCAGCAACACGCCACTGGTCTCCCTGTCCAGACGGTGAACCAACTCGAGGCATGCTGACTGGGGCCGGGCTTTTCGCAACTGCTCGATCACACCCGAACTCACGCCGCTGCCGCCATGCACCGCAACACCTGCAGGCTTGTTGAGGGCCATGAAGCTGTCGTCTTCATACAGGATCGGAAACGACCTGGCGGGCACCGTGGTCTGTTGGTCCGCCAACGGCTTGTCCGAGACGCGCACCGGCGGTATGCGCAGCACATCGCCCGCCGCCACTTTCGCGTCAGCACTCGAGCGCCCCTTGTTGACCCGGACCTCACCAGACCTGATGATCCTGTAGACATGGGTTTTGGGTACGCCCTTGAGCTGCCGGAACAAAAAATTGTCAAGGCGTTGGCCCGCCGAATCTTCATCGACGATGAGGTGGTTGACTTGCAAAGGATTCAAAAAAACGCCGCTTCCGTGTAAACCCTCGGCACCGGCCTGATCCAGCACAGCGAACCTATAATGGCGCGGCGGATGTGCAAAGCCCCGAAGTGATGCATTGCCTTCAAGTTTAAGGCCGCCATCGGGGCGCAGCGCACCGTCTGATGAAGATGCCAACTGCTGGTCATCGCCCCTGAAACCGTTTTGTGCTCGGGGTTGGTCATGACGACAGCAGCTCGGATGTCATGTTGCTCTGAACCCGACTACGGAATACCCCAATCCACCCAGACCATGTGCTGGGTGGCGACCCAAGTGAACCCATGCTGACCTTTGGCTCTAGCCCGACAAGCCCGTTCACCGACCGTCACGTGCCTACGCCCTGAACTGTACCTCTGCCTGCCGGCTTTTCTGTTTCCGGTAGAGGCCTGAGGGCCACAGTACAGGTTGCTCTCCGGCAATTCCCTCCCCCGTTCCTTGCACCTGATGTTCTTTGGCAGACCCTGGCGTCTGACCTTCGGGCAGGCGCGTTGCTGCAAAAACCATCCTTGCAAAGGAACGTGAACCATGAAAAGAATGTTGATCAACGCCACGCAGGCCGAAGAGCGCCGCCTGGCCATCGTGAACGGGCAAAAGCTGCTCGACTACGAAATCGAAATCGAAGGGCGTGAGCAACGCAAGGGCAACATCTACAAAGCCGTTGTGACGCGTGTCGAACCCAGCCTGGAAGCCTGTTTTGTCGATTACGGCGAAGACCGCCATGGGTTTCTGCCTTTCAAAGAGGTATCGCGTCAGTATTTCGCGCCCGGTGTGTCGGTCAGTCAGGCCCGCATTCAAGATGTGATCAAGGAAGGCCAGGAACTGCTGGTCCAGGTCGAAAAAGAAGAGCGTGGCAACAAAGGTGCGGCGCTGACCACGTTCGTCAGCCTGGCTGGGCGTTACGTGGTGCTGATGCCCAACAACCCGCGCGGCGGTGGCGTGAGCCGACGCATCGAAGGTGAAGACCGCCAGGAACTGAAGGCTGCGCTCGACCAGCTGGAATACCCCAACGGCATGAGCATCATTGCCCGCACCGCTGGCATTGGCCGCGATGCGAACGAACTGCAGTGGGACCTGAACTACCTGCTCAAACTCTGGTCGGCCATCGACGGCGCTGCCAAAGGTGGCAAGGGCGCTTACCTGATCTATCAGGAGTCCAGCCTCGTCATTCGAGCCATTCGCGACTACTTCAACAGCGACATCGGCGAAATCCTGATCGATACCGACGACATCTTCGAGCAGGCTCACCAATTCATGAACCACGTGATGCCCGAACACGGGCACCGCGTGAAGCGCTACCGTGACGACGCGCCGCTGTTCAGCCGCTTCCAGATCGAGCACCAGATCGAAACCGCCTACGCCCGTACGGTGCAACTGCCCAGTGGCGGCGCCATCGTGATCGACCAGACCGAAGCACTGGTGGCTGTGGACGTGAACTCGGCCCGTGCCATCAAGGGTGGCGACATCGAAGAAACCGCTACCCGCACCAACCTGGAAGCGGCCGATGAAGTGGCCCGTCAGGCCCGCCTGCGCGATTTGGGTGGCCTGATCGTGATCGACTTCATTGACATGGAGGAGAGCAAAAACCGCCGCGAGGTGGAAAACCGCTTGCGCGATGCCTTGCGCCAAGACCGCGCACGCGTGCAGTTCGGCGCCATCAGCAAGTTTGGCTTGCTGGAAATGAGCCGCCAGCGTCTGCGCCCCACGCTGAGCGAAGGTGCCTCCATTCCCTGCCCCCGTTGCGGCGGCTCCGGCCACATCCGCGACACCGAAAGCTCTGCACTGCAAATTCTGCGGATCATTCAGGAAGAATCGCTCAAGGACAACACATCCGCCGTGCTGGCCCAGGTGCCGGTGGAAGTCGCCAGCTTCCTGCTGAACGAAAAGCGGACCGAAATCACCAAAATCGAGCTCAAGCAGCGCATCAGCGTGCTGCTGGTGCCGAACAAGAGCCTCGACACGCCCAACTACAAGCTGGAGCGGCTGAAACACGACGATCCACGCCTGGAAAACCTCGACGCCAGCTACAAACTCGCCGAAGAAACCGACGAAGCCACCACCTTCACGCGTCGGAGCCAGGAGCGCAGCAACAAGCAAGAGCCCATCATCAAAGGCGTGCTGCCCGATGGCCCAGCTCCTGTGGCCACCCCCAGGCCAGAGCCTGTCAAGGCAGCCCCCGTTGTGCCACCCGCACCCGTCGCCGCACCGGCTCCGGTGGCAGCACCCGCCAGCAGCGGCGGCTTTTTTGGCTGGCTCAAGAAATTGCTCGGCGGTCAACAAGAGCCTGTCGCGCCAGCAACCACACCCACTGCTGCACCCGAGGTGAGTGCCGCGCCTGCGCCCGAAAGCAGCCGCGACGCCACACGGGAAGGAGCATCGCGAGGAGAAGGACGATCCGGCAGAGACGGCAACCGTGGCGGACGCGGCGGACGAGGAGACCCCGGTGGCCGCAGAGGCAGCCAAGGTGAACCCCGACAAGAACCGCGCGAAAGCCGTCCACCTCGCCAGGACGTATCGACTGACGGACGCAGCCCAACGACCAACGGTGGACAAGACGGTACCCGTGCACCTCGAAATGACCGGGTAGGCGAAGGCCGCAGTCGAGGCAGCCGAAGCGAACGGGGCGACCGGCCGGTTCGCGACATCGCTTCAATGGGCAGCGCGGAGGCAGATCCTACTGCCAACCCGCAACTGTCTTCGCCAGCCGAAACCAACCGTGACGAACCGGGGACATCGCAACGCAATGGGCGAGGCGAGCGCACCGAATCGCGCGGCGAGGGCAGGCGCGAGCGCGCACCCCGACGCGACAAGCGGGCGGATACACCAGCCATTGCTGAAAATCTTGCTGACAATACCCCAGCGGTGAGCGCTGTCGATACGGCAGAAACGCCCAGCTACAGCTACTTCTCCACGCCTGCTGTTGCCCCAACGGCCGAACCCGTGCTGGCCCAGGTGGTTTCGGCGGAATTGCCAAGCCAGGCCCCAACTGAAGCGGACGTGGCACCTGCGGCGGCAACTGACCCACAGCCCGAAGAACAGGCACCACGCGAGAAACGCTCGCGCGACCGTTTCGGGCGTGATCGCCGCGAAAGGTCGGGCGGACGCTCACGCCATGACGAAGCCGGTGCGAAGTCAGACTCCACACCGCAAGCTGAAAGCCCTGCAGCGGTCCCAGCCGATGGCGCCAGCCCTGCGGCGACATCGGCCCCGTCCACGGCAAATGCTGGCAGCGTCCGCGCCACGATGCCGAAGGTACAGGCCTACACCTTGCCCACGGACGCACTGCAAGCCGTTGCGCAATCGGCAGGTCTGGAGTGGATTGCATCCGACGCCGAACGGGTGGCACAGGCACAAGCTGCCATTGCTGCAACACCTGCACCGGTACACGTGCCACGCGAACGCAAAGCCTTGGCAGTGGTTGACGAAGGCCCCCTGGTTCTGGTGGAAACACGCAAAGACCTCGCGGCGGTCAAGCTCCCCTTCGACACAGCTGCCGAGCGCTGATCAGACACGGCGGTACCCACGCGCCGCCTGCTTTCAATCAGAAGGCTCCAGACGGGGCCTTCTGATCATTTGTCGGGAGCCTTTGTGGCAGCGGCAGCGAACACTGTGGATCGTCAGAACAGTTCGATGTCACCCGTTTTATGGACATCGCTCGCCTGGCCTTTCCTGACCAGTTCTGCGTGGTCAATCACCTGATTCCGCCCGGAAGACTTGGCAGCGTAGACGGCCTGGTCGGCGCGATCGAGCGCAACGGCAGGGGTATCGGAACGCTGCAAACGCGTCACACCGATGCTGACCGTGATCCGCCCTACCTGAGGAAACGCGAAACTTTCCATGCTGCGGCGGAACCGTTCAAAAACGGCCATTGCCGAGTCGGCGTCCGGGCATCGCATCAGCACCACAAACTCCTCACCGCCAAACCGGTACAAGCGGTCATGAAACCTGAAGCCATGACGCAACAGCCTGGCCACCAACAACAACACCTCGTCACCGATCAGGTGTCCGAATGTGTCGTTCACATGCTTGAAATGATCGATGTCGAGCATGCCCAGCCAGTAGCCTTCGCCGCCCGGTGCCAACCGACGTTCCAGCGGCACGGGCAACGCGTGCACCTGCTCGTCGACGGACGGATCGGTACCCAGCGAACGCTCACCCAATGCCTTGAAGAACGTGTCATCGAATGACTTGCGGTTCAGCAGGTTGGTCAGTGAATCGCGTTCGCTGTAGTCCAGCAATGCGTGCATGTTGTGATAGACCCTCTGCATGCTGTTGACCAGTTGCAGTGTCTGAGATGGCATGGGCTCGGTGGTGTGAATTTCCAGCACACCCTCAACCCCACCGTCAGCCGACAACGGGAACATCGTGACGTAGGTGTCACCTTGCGCACCTGGCACCTGGTGCTGTACCGCCATGGCACGCAGGCATGCCTGCCGCAAAGGATGCCTGTCAGCCTGTTCCAACGACTGGAACTGTGCCCACATGGGGTCCACCAGCACGGGTTGCTGCCCCCTCTCGTAGCACGCACGTTCCAGCCAGCGGGTCTCGCCATCCTGATGGATGGTGAGCACAAACACCACCTTCTGCGGTGCCACCACGTCCATCAACGCCTCGGCGAGCGCGAGGTCCAGCAATTCGCGGTTGCGATGCGCCGTCATGTCGGCAAGGCTTTGGATGATGCGTGTCATATGGTTTCCAAAACAGCTTTCCCACCCATGGCGCACGATGCCGCTTCACGCCAGGCCGCCAGCGCAGCGGGGGTGTCTCCCCGCTGGTCAGCAAGTTGTGCCAGACGGTGCCAGGCGCGGGCCTTGAGCGCCGGATCTGTCAGAGACCGTGTGGCCTGCTGATAGGCCACACCGGCCTTGCCCCAGAGTTTCTGGAAAAAAAACGTTTCGGCAGCCAGAAACAGCAACCCCGCATCGGCAGGATGCGCTCGTTGCAACGTTTCGATCCTGCCCAGCCAATGGGCATCGATACCAGGCAACAGGTCCACCATCAAGCGGACAAACTGGTCTCGCAACGCATCCGACAGCAAGGGGTACTGATCCACCAGAGGTTCAACCCAGTTGCGTGCACTTACCAGCGCGCTGCCATCACCCGGTTCCTCAGCGGCTGACACCTCGCGCAGGCGTTCCACAATGGCAAGGACCAGCGCAGGGTCACGTTGCTCCGCCCTGTCCATGCCCCGCCAGACCGCACGCAATTGGTCTGCATCGTGACAGTCCTTGAACGCCGCCATCCGCAAACGCCTCAGTATGCTGACAGATGCGGTTTCAGAAAAAGCCCGGTGTTTGGCCAGCAGGCGTGCCGTTTCAAACCCGGCGATGTGATCCTGCGTCAAACGCGTGAGCTTGAGCTTCAAGCGCAACGTCGCTGTGCGCCTGGCAGCACCTTGGGGCAACTGCGACAGCCAGCGTTGCGCCGATTCAGCCCGGTTGTTGTCAACCGCCCAGGTCAGCGCACGCAGCAGAACCGCCTCCTTCAAGGTCACGGCATCTGCCTCTGACGCGCCCTTCAGGGCTGCTTCGAAGTGAGCGTCCCGCTTGTCATGGTCTTGCAACGCCTGGGCCGCTTCAGCGGCCACCAAATGGGCAAGCACCTGTGCCTGACGGTGCGCGGTGCCGCCATGACCCTGAGTCACCAAGGGAGTCACGTGGTCCACAGCAGACTGCGCGGCACTGCGCGCACGCACATAACGCCCGGCCAGTTGATTGAGCATCGCATCGGACAAACCGGCGTAAACGGCGCGTTCACGCTGCAGCGCACGCCACCGGCGCGCCTCGCGGGGCAACGATCTCAACGCGGCCACCGAACGCAACGCCAGGTACACCAGCACAAACAGCGCCAGCACGCTGCCCAACACCAGATTGAATGACATGTCCACGCGGTACGGCGGCCAGAAAAGGGTCACCGTCGCACCGTTTTGCCCCATCAACAGGGCCAGCGCAGCAGCTGCCGCAAACAGCCCCACCAGCCAGAAAACAGCCTTGACTGGCATCAGCGACCACCCGCTGCCTTGGCCAGCGCAGACAGGGTGTCATCGGGCCGGGGCAACTCCAGTTGTCTGGATGCCTGCAGCACGTCTGCCAACGCCTGTTGGGCTTGCTTGTTGACCGTTGCGTTCGGGTCAAAGTACTTGACCATTGCTGCCTTCACGGCCTGCATGTCGGCCCTGGCCGCCGGCACCTGCCGCGACAGCAAACTCAAACGGGCATTCAACAACCGGAGTTTCAGGTTCTCGCGCATGAACACCGCCTGCTCGGGTGTCAACAACACGGCATCGGGTTCATCGATGCGGCTGACCCGCACCAGATCGCTGGTCGCCAGCCAAACGCGGCTCGTGAATGTGTGCCACCACTGCGACCACTTGGCCTGCCAACCTGACAGCATGCCAGCTTCGGGTGCTGGTGATTCAGCTGGCGCGTTCGTTTTGGCCTGCTGCGCAGGCTTGGTGGTCGTTGTCTTCTTCTGCGTGGCGGTTTGGGCTGCTGCCTGTGGCTCTGGCGCGCTTGTCGTGCCACTTTGAGCATCTGGCGCAGCAGGGCTGTCGGGCTCGGCATCTCTTTTCGGTGCGCCCACCCGCTCGGTCCCGGCATGGCCGCTCTCGGGCTTCGATGCAGCTACCACCGTGGCCTCTGCGGCGGGAGCGGTTCCTTCCGTCTTGCCTGCCGCCGGGTGGGCAGCAGCCACAGGGGACCTGGCAGCCTTGGCAGGCGCTGCCACCGCGCGTTTTTTGGGCTCTGCGTTGGCCAAAGGCCATTCATCGACTGCCCGCGCCAATTCGTCGAGCCGGCTGGAGAGCAAGGGCAAATCGGCCACGGCCGATGCCTTGATACGGTCAATGTCTCTCGCCATGGCGCGCTGCACCGGGTTCAGTCTGGGTTGGGCTGCTTTGGCAATGCGACCGTCAGCGGCCTGCAACGCTGACAACAAAGGCTGCGCGCTGCCGGTGAGTTCAGCCTGCTGCATCGCCAGGCGAATGCCTGATTCGATGTCGAGCACCAGCGTGTCGTCCCGCGAACGGGAGACGCTGAGCATCAACTCTTCCAGTTGCGTCCGCTGCAAACTGACTTCAGACAGCTTGACCTCGGCCACACTCAGCCGCGCCTGCAACTCCTGCACCAGTGTCAAAGCCTGGTCAGCAGAATCGCGTGATTTTTCAGACTCTTCAGCGACATCGGCCGAACGACGCGCCAGTTCCTGCTGGATGCGGTCCAGCCTTTGCCACAACAGGCCACTCAGCACCAATGCCAGCAACGCGACCATCAGCATCGTGGTGGCAAACCATCCGCCGCTGGCGGGCTGTACCGTGCCCGATGCACTGGCCACACGCGAAGGTGCCGATACGGACGTTGACGCTGGCGCTGGCCCTGGCGCAGATGCGGAGGCGGATGCAGCATCGCCAGCAGCAGTCTGCTCAGGCGCGCTCCCTTCCTGGGTCGCCGCCGTCGGCGGCTGGGATGTTGAAGCAGCGGTGGACAAAGTGGTTTCGTTCATGAGGAGCCACCCATTTTAGGTGGCTGCCACACCGCCGCAGCGTGACCGTCGGCCTCAGCAAGCCAACTGTTCAAGGTTTGCAACACATCCGAAACGGCAGGCCGACAGACCTTGACCTCACCAAACCCCAAACGAGCGGCCGCCTGTGCAATCCGGCCATGGGTCGTCAAAGCCAACGCACCGCTCCACACCTGCCCCGGCAGCAGTCTGGCCAAGTTGCCCAACCCCTCGGAACTGCTGAACAGCCACACCGCACCGCTCACAGCAGCCTGGTGCGCGGCTTGCTGCATGGCACTGGTCCAGACGGGCCATTGACGGCGGTATGCCGCACACATCTGCACGAAAGCACCGGCCTCGCGGCACCGATCAGCCAGCCACTCGCGCCCGCTGCCCTGGCCATCGGATGGCGCAGGAGATACCCCATCCACCTCGCCACGAACGATCAGGAGCCTGAACCCTGGCCGCACCTGGTGCTTCACCTGAGCCCACAAGGCTTCCGAATCGAACTGCGTCGCATCCGGTGCAGGTTGGTCAATCCGCTCAGGCCTGACCCCTGCCTGGCTCAACACCTGCGCAGTGCCTGGACCCGGTGCCCAGAAGCGGGGCGAACCGGCGAGTTCAATTTTTATTGCGCTTTGATGAATATCAAAAAGCGCTGGATGCACTTTTTCTTCAAAATTATCAGCAACAAACGCCTGCACAGCCTGCGCACTGACGAACATGACCGCATCGAAAGTCGGCATATCGGCACGTGCGGCATGCAACACATCCACACGGGTGGGCGGGCCGAAGGCAATCAGCGGCAAGGCAACCGGCTTCCAGCCGTGCGACGACAACGCAGCCACCCATTTGGGAGCCTCCCGTTCCGGACGGGTCACAACGACCTGACGGGTCATGCGCCGTGTCCTGGGTTTGACATCAAACCCCGGGAGAAGCTTCTGGCGCCATGCGCCGCGCGCCCGATGCCACCAGTTGATCGGCCACGGCCGTGCCCAGTGCCTCGGCTTCGGGCAGGGTCGTCACACGGCGCGTGCTTTGCGCACGCACCAAAGGCGCATCACCCGCTTCTTCGCCCCAGGCACCGCGTATCGTCAGTGCGTCACCGTCACCCCAATGCGAGAAAGCGGCCAGCGGCATCGAACAACTCCCACCCATGGCACGGCTGACCGCACGCTCGGCCGCCACGCTCAACCACGTGGGCATGTGGGCCAACGGTGCCAACGCGGTCGCCACATCGCCGCGATGGCTGCGAATTTCGATGCCCAATGCACCTTGCCCTGCGGCGGGCAACATCTCGGTCGACTCGAAAATGTGGCGGATTCGGCTGGTCAGGCCCAACCGCTTCAGACCGGCTGCCGCCAGCACAATGGCCTGGTACTGGCCGTCGTCCAGCTTGCGCAAGCGCGTGTCCAGGTTGCCGCGCAGGGGTTCGATGCGCACATCCGTGCGGCCCAGGCTGTCCAGTGCTTCACGCAGCAGCACCACCCTTCGCAAGCTGGACGTACCCACCACCGCGCCAGCAGGCAAATCTGCCAACCCAGCGCAATGCGGGGACACCCAGGCATCGCGCGGGTCTTCACGTTCCATGACACAAGCCAATGCAAAACCCTCGGGCAAGAGCATCGGCACGTCTTTGAGCGAATGCACCGCCAGGTCTGCCTTGCCCTCCTCCAGCGCCGTTTCCAGCTCTTTCACAAACAGGCCCTTGCCGCCCACCTTGCTGAGCGTGCGGTCAAGGATCTGGTCACCCCGTGTCGTCATGCCCAGCAGCGTGACGCGATGGCCCAGACCTTCCAGCAAGGCCTTGACGTGCTCAGCCTGCCACATCGCCAGACGGCTTTCACGGGTGGCAATGGTGAGGCTGAGCGACACGTGTGGAGTGGCTGAAGACATGATGACTGATCGAGGGTGGCACGATGGCCCGGATGGGCAAAGAACCTGCCAGACCTTCACGCAGACCTGACAGACGACTGAATAGAACCCGTTTCGTAACCAAGGCGATGGCTTTTGGGAGGGTTGTCGATGCTAGCATGCACCGAACCCCGCCCAACCCTCACCGCAA
Organism: Comamonadaceae bacterium UBA2334; assembly: GCA_002344885.1. Taxonomy (GTDB): domain Bacteria; phylum Pseudomonadota; class Gammaproteobacteria; order Burkholderiales; family Burkholderiaceae_C; genus UBA2334. The sequence continues at coordinate 1,877 of DDUQ01000059.1, read as the reverse complement.
GCGCCATGACACACCCCATCCAGGCCCCCGACTGCACCCAAGTTTCGCCCCCAGTCGACAAAGACCAACCCCTGGTGGAAGACATCAGGTTGCTGGGTCGCCTGTTGGGCGACGTCATCCGGGAGCAGGCAGGCCAGCCCACGTTCGAACTGATCGAACAGATCCGCCAGTTGTCGGTGGCGTTCCGCCGCGATGCCGACACCCAGGCCGACAAAGCACTCAAAAGCCTGCTGAAAGACCTGAGCGACGACCAGACAGTGAGCGTCATCCGCGCCTTCACGTATTTCAGCCACCTGGTCAACCTGGCTGAGGACCGCCACCACATCCGCCGGCGCGCCATCCACGAGCGTGAAGGCGATGTGCAGCCTGGCAGCCTCGACATGGCGTTGCAACGCATCCGCGCCGCTGGCATTGCCGACGCTGTGGTGGTGCAAACCCTCGCAAACGCCCACGTGTCGCCCGTGCTGACCGCCCACCCGACCGAAGTGCAGCGCAAGAGCATTCTGGACGGGGAGCGCGCCATTGCCCAGTTGCTGGCCGCCCGCGAGCACCTGCTGCCACGCGAACTGGCCGACAACGAGGCCCAGATTCGCGCCCGCGTCACCCAGCTCTGGCAAACGCGCCTGCTTCGCTTCACCAAACTGACGGTGGCCGACGAGATCGAGAACGCCCTCAGCTACTACGAAGCCACCTTCCTGAGCCAGATACCCCGGCTGTACCGGGAGCTGGAAGGCCTGCTGGGCACCCCACAGGCCGCAGACGCGGTGCCCGCTTTCCTGCGCATGGGCCAGTGGATAGGCGGCGACCGGGACGGCAACCCCTTTGTCACCGCCCAGACGCTGCAGTTTGCGCTCAAGCGCCAGTCGGAAGTGGTGCTGCGCCACCTGCTGACCGAGCTGCACCGGCTGGGTGGCGAGTTATCCATGTCTGAAATGCTGACGGGCGTGTCCCAGGAGATGGCTGCTCTGGCCCAACGCTCGCCCGACACCAATGCCCACCGTATGGACGAGCCCTACCGCCGCGCCCTGACAGGCATGTACGCCCGCCTGGCCGCCACCCTCACCCACCTGACAGGCGGCGAAGCCGCCCGCCACGCCGTGGCCCCCCAGGACCCGTACCTCAGCGCAGCAGAGCTGCTGGCCGACCTCCACACCATTCGTGACAGCCTGATGGCCCACCACGGCGCAGCACTGGTGCGCCAGCGGCTTGCGCCATTGATCCGCACAGTCGATGTGTTCGGGTTTCACCTGGCCACGGTCGATCTGCGCCAAAGCTCCGACCAGCACGAAACCGTGGTGGCCGAACTGCTGGCCACGGCCCGCTTGTGCCCCGACTACGCCAGCCTGGATGAAGCTGCCAAACGCGCCCTGCTGCTGCATCTGCTGAACGATGCCCGCCCCTTGCGCGTGATGGGTGCCACCTACAGCGAATGGACACGCAGCGAACTGGCCATTTTCGAAACCGCTCGCGACATGCGCGCACGCTACGGTGCACAGGCCATTCGCCACTACATCATCAGCCACACCGAAACCGTCAGTGACTTGCTGGAGGTGCTGCTGTTGCAAAAGGAAGTGGGCCTGATGCGCGGCCTGCTGAACGAACCCGTGGGCTCCCCCGATGCGGCCGTGGCCGACCTCATCGTTGTACCCTTGTTTGAAACCATTGAAGACCTGGCCCAGTCGGCCAGCATCATGCGCGAGTACTACGCCCTGCCCGGCATGGCGGACATGGTGCGCCGAGGCGGACCCAACCAATATGGCGAGCAGGATGTGATGCTCGGCTACTCCGACAGCAACAAGGACGGCGGTTTCCTGACCTCGGGCTGGGAACTGTACAAGGCCGAAATCCAGCTCGCCGAAACAGATCGGAAGAGCGTC
>DDUQ01000037.1 GCA_002344885.1 Comamonadaceae bacterium UBA2334 | reverse complement strand
TAGCCGCAGTTGGGGTCTTCGAAAACAGCCAGCTTGCGCTTGCCGTTGCCTTTGACCATGGTGAACGCGTCCTTGAAGGGCAACTCGTTGAACGGCAGGGCGGTGAGTCTTTCCACTCGCTCTTCGGTCAGGTTGACCTTGGCCTTGGTGTCGATCAACATCCCCTGAATGAGGTAGTTGCCTTCCGCATCGGTGTAAAAAATGTCGGCACCGTTCACCCGCACTTCGTACAGCCCCGGCATGGGGGTCTTGCTGACTTCGTCAATCTTGGGCAAGTTGGGCAAGCGTTCAGCCAGGTTTTTGCGAATGGCGGCTTCCTGTGCAAAGGCCGAGGCGCCCAGCAGCAGACTGGCACCCAGCATGCAACTGCTGACCAATTGTCGAAGGGCGAGGGGGTGAGGCGTGTGAGCGAGGGGTTTCATGTGTTGCGGGGTGTAGAGGAGGCCGTTGGGGCTTGACGGGTGGTGCACCTCTTGCGGCGTGCACCATGGCAAGACTCAGGGGAAGCAGCTTGGTTCCTTGCAAGGGTGCGGGGCTCAGGCCGCGGTCAAGCCGCTTCGCTGCCTGTGGCCTGACGTGTCAGCCATGTTTTGACCGGCGACAGTTGGTTCACCCCGTTGAGGCCCAGGTTGCGTGCCGTCTGTAACCACCGGCTGTCGGCATGGAAGAGTTGGAACAATCCGTCAGTCAAATTGCCCATTGCGGCAAATGCAGTCTTGCGTGAACGCTCATATTTTCTGAGCAATTTGATGTCGCCAGGCTCGCGCCAGTATTCACGGTCTTGCAACACACGGTTGAGTTCGGCCGCATCACCCAGGCCCACGTTCAGGCCTTGGCCTGCCAGCGGGTGCATGGCATGTGCGGCATCACCTGCCAGCGCGACGCCCGGGCGAACCCAGTCAGTGGCCTGGGACAGTTCCAGGGGCCAACTTCTGGCCGTGTGCGTCACGGTCACGTCGGCCGGGTTCAAGCTGCAAACCTGCGCCAGGTTGTCGGCAAACGTGGGTTCGTCCATCTGCATCAACAGGGCCGCCTTCTCGGGTGGCACAGACCAGACCAGTGCCACGGTGTCGCCCGTTTCGCCCCCGAGCGGCAGCAAGGCGAGGATTTCGCCCTGGTGGAACCACTGGCGTGCAACCCCTGCATGTGGTTGGGCAAGTCTCAAGCGGGCTGCCAGAGCATGGTGGGGGTAGGGCGTGATGTCGTAGCGCATGCCCCATTCTTCGCGCGTGGCACTGCGCTTGCCTTCGCAGATGACGGTCAGCGCAGCGGCTGGCGGTGGCACTTCGCCGGTGAAAACCTGGATGTGACCCTGAAAGCGGATGGCATCCGACAACCTGGCTTCCAGCGCAGGCACATCGACGATCCAGTTCAGGACCTGTTCACCCGCTGACGCGGCATCGAACACCAGTCGGCCACCCTGGTCGCCCTGAACGTGCATCTGCGTGACAGGGGTCACGGGCGGGGCAGTGTCGGTGTGAATCGCGGCTTCGGGCCATGCGCGCACCGCCTCAAGCACCCTGCGCGAGGCGGCATTCAGTGCATACGCCCGGATGTCGCTGTGGCCGGTTTGGGCAGCCGGTGGTCGGGCGCACAGGGCCACACGCAAACGTTGCTGGGCCAGCAGCAACGCCAGGGTGCTGCCGACGATGCCGCCGCCGCGAATGCACACGTCAAATCGTTGGGTCATGCGGCGGATTTTAAGTTGAGGGCTTGCAAGCTTGGCCTTTGCGGGGTCTCGCTCGCGGCAGGTTGGTCGGTCTGATGGTGGAGATGTGGGGCGGCATGGGGGTCGGTACAATCCTCGGCTCTCGTCAGGGGCTCTGAGCCGTGCCGGTCACGCACCGGTCAGGCCGCATGCGGCCCCGCTCCAAATCGTCAAACACGCTGCGTTGGCGCAGCACACGTCGACTGGTTGTCGCGCCCGGTGGCGGATACCTGAGATGTCCAGAGGATCACCCATGAGTTTGAAATGCGGCATCGTCGGCCTGCCCAACGTCGGCAAAAGCACCCTGTTCAACGCGCTGACCAAGGCGGGCATTGCGGCAGAGAACTACCCCTTTTGCACCATCGAACCCAATGTGGGTGTGGTGGAGGTGCCCGACCCCCGTCTGCAGCAACTGGCTGACATCATCAAGCCCGAGCGCATCGTGCCCGCCATCGTCGAGTTTGTGGACATTGCCGGTCTGGTGGCTGGTGCCAGCCAGGGGGAAGGTCTGGGCAACCAGTTTCTGGCCCACATCCGCGAGACCGATGCCATCGTGAACGTGGTGCGTTGTTTTGAAGACGACAATGTGATCCATGTGGCGGGCAAGGTGGACCCGATTTCCGACATCGAAGTCATTCAGACCGAACTGTGTCTGGCCGACCTGGGTACCGTCGAGAAGAGTTTGCAGCGTTACACCAAGGCGGCCAAAAGCGGCAACGACAAGGAAGCCGCCGCCCTGGTGCAGATCCTCACCAAGGTGCAGGCGGTGCTGAACGAAGGCAAGCCAGTGCGCACGCTGGACCTGAACGATCAGGAAAAGATTCTGCTCAAACCCCTGTGCCTCATCACCGCCAAGTCGGCCATGTTTGTGGGCAATGTCAGCGAAGACGGTTTCGACAACAACCCGCTGCTGGACAAGTTGCGCGCCTACGCCGATGGCCAGAACGCCCCGGTGGTGGCCATTTGCGCCAAGATCGAGGCCGAGTTGAGCGAAATGGACGATGCTGACCGGTTGGAATTCCTGAAGGAGCTGGGCCAGGACGAGCCTGGCCTGAACCGACTGATTCGTGCGGGCTTCAAGCTGTTGGGCCTGCAGACCTACTTCACCGCAGGTGTGAAGGAAGTGCGCGCCTGGACCATCCACATCGGCGACATGGCCCCCAAGGCGGCGGGCGTTATCCATGGTGACTTCGAGCGGGGCTTCATCCGCGCACAGACCATCGCGTTCGACGACTACATTGCGCTCAAGGGTGAGCAGGGCGCGAAGGATGCGGGCAAGATGCGGGCTGAAGGCAAGGAGTACGTGGTCAAAGACGGCGACGTGCTCAACTTCCTGTTCAACGTCTGAGTCAGCTAACGTAGTGCTGTTGCCCTGCCGTCACGCCCCGGCATGCCGATCGATTCGGCCGCTGGGCCGCTGGGTGGCATCCGGGACTGACGGTTACTCAGGTCTGACGTCTGGATCACTCGACGTCAGCGCTCACCACGTCGGTTTTCCTGTTGTAACGCAGGGTGATTTTGTTCAGCGCGCACAGGTCGAAATCTTCCCAGACGACCTTGGAGCCGTCGTCATCGAAGACCACCATGATGTCCTGCATGCAGTTGGCTGAATCCGAAAACGTGAACAGTTTTGCACGTCCGTTGTCCAGGATGTTGCGCCCCAGACGGTCTCTGCCCCAACTGTTCTTGTTGGCGGGTGATACATACACTTCAGCGATGGCATAGCCGGTGCGGTTGACAAGCGTGAAGTCGGCATCGCCGGCTAATGATTGAGCCGGCAGCCATTGAGCGCAGATAGAAACGGCGCTGGCAACAGCAAATTTGACGATGTTTGTGGACATTGCAACCTCCTGAAAATGGGTTTTTGCATGATAACCCCTGGAGCTGGTTGATTTGCCTGTCAACTGCTTGGGGTTGTGATGGGTCGTCTTGAATCTGCCCGCACACTCAGCCACACGGCAGCCAGCAGCAGTGCCAGGCTGACCCAATGCAACTGCAGCATCTGGCCCTGGGCGATCATCCAGCCGCCCAGGGCCGCTCCCATGGCCTGCCCGCCGTACATGGCCGAGGTGTTCAGGGCAATGGTGCCGGGTGCGAGGGTCGGTGACAGCCCGACCAGTCTTGCCTGCTGGGCGGAATTGGCCGCAAAGCAACCCAGTGCCCACGGCACCAGCACGGCTGCCATGCTCAAGGTGCCTTGACCCAGCGGCCACAGCAGCTGCGACAGCAACATGAGCCCCAGCGTCAGCAGGACGGCACGTGAGGCGCCCAGTCGGTCAATCACCCGGGTCAGCACCAGGTTGCCGGCCAGGCCGAATGCACCGAACCACAGGAACAGCAGCGATAGCGTCTGGGCATCGGCTTGCAAGGTCTGCTTGAAAAACGGGGCAAAGTAGGAAAACAGCGTGAATTGCCCGAAAGACGACAGCAACGTCACGCCCACCACCCGCATCAGCGGGCCGGACTGCAGGGCGCTGGCCCATGCCTGTCGCGACAGCGCGGCAGGGCGAACCGCGTTGGGCATGACTTGCCAGATCCATGCCGCACACGCAACGGCCATGACCGCCACCCCTCCAAACGCCCAGCGCCAGCCCCAGGTTTCTCCGACCCAGGCACCGAGTGGCATGCCTGCCACCGAGGCCACCGACCACCCGAGGAACACGAAGGTGATGGCCTTGCCGCGCTGCGCTGGCAGCACCATCACGCCAATACTGGCGGCTGCCTGGGGCGTGAACACGGCCGGTGCCAGCATGGCCAATACCCTCAGCGGCAGCAGGCTGTCATAGCCCGGGGCGACAGCGCAGGCGGCCAGCATCAGGCCGTACCACAACAAGGTGGCGGCCAGCAGGCGTCGGCGGTCCCAGCCGGCCACCAGGCTGGCCAGCACCGGCGCACCCACACCCATGAGGATGGCGCCTGCCGTGATGAGAAGACCTGCCTGCGGCACGCTGACCTGCAGGCTGTGGCTGATGTCGTTCAGCGTGCCCGGCACGACCATCACGCCCGTGCCGATCACAAAGTTGCCGACCATCAGCGCCCACAAGGCCGATCGCGGGTCGGCTGCGTCAGGGCTGTGGCGCGGCCCAACCGATTGGTGGGCCGGTGCAGGTCTGGTCGGGCCACTCATGTTGACACGGCTCCGGGAAACACCCACAGCAAAGCGGCCGTCATGGTGATGTAGCGGGCCAGTTTGCCCACAGCCATGTAGGCTACGCAGGGCCAGAATGGCAGCTTGAGCCAGCCTGCGACGGCACACAGCGGGTCACCGACGGCAGGCAGCCAGCTCAGCAGACAGGCCTTGGGGCCGAAGCGCTCCAGCCATTGCAGTGCTTTCAGTTCTGACGCGCTGCGCTCCAGTTCGGGTTTGACCCGGTGCACGGCACCGTGCGCCCCGTAGCCCATGGCCCAGCTGATCGCGCCGCCCACCGTATTGCCAGCGGTGGCCACCAGCACGGCGGGCCAGAACAGCTCGGGGTTGAGCTTGACCAGCGCAAACACGGCGGGCTCCGACCCCATGGGCAGCAGCGTGGCCGACACCATGGCCACCACAAACACGGTGCTCAGCCCGACCTCGGGCAGGCTGAAAAATTGTAGGAGCGGTGGAAGCCAGGTGTCCATGGGGCGGGGCAGGTGAGGGCCGCAAAGTATAGGCAGGGCACCGTGCCATGGTGGCGGGCAAGGGCTTGGGTCGGTGTGCCGGAGGCACAGAGCTGTCAGGTGGGTGTGTCAGGTTGATGTGGGCGGCGGCGGTACAATCGTGCCTGTTTTTTCAGCATCTTGTCTGCTCCCGTCCAGCACCTCTCTGCCGGATGCTCCCTTCCCTGTCTGCATGCGCATCGGCCCGTATACCCTGCCCAACAACCTGTTCGTTGCCCCCATGGCGGGCGTGACCGACCGGCCTTTTCGCAAGCTGTGCAAGCAGTTGGGTGCGGGCTATGCCGTGAGCGAGATGGTGACCTCCCGACCGGATCTGTGGGACAGCCTGAAGACCTCGCGCCGCGCCAACCACGACGGAGAGACTGCCCCCATCGCGGTACAGATTGCCGGCACCGATGCCGCGATGATGGCCGATGCCGCCCGCTACAACATCGACCGTGGCGCGCAGATCATCGACATCAACATGGGTTGCCCGGCCAA
>DDUQ01000050.1:3085-3263 GCA_002344885.1 Comamonadaceae bacterium UBA2334 | reverse complement strand
CTTGGGCACGATGAACAGGCTCACCCCCTTGATGCCGGGAGGCGCGTCGGGCAGACGGGCCAGCACCAGGTGAATGATGTTATCGGCCATGTCGTGTTCACCCGCGCTGATGAAGATCTTGGCGCCAGTGATCTTGTAGGTGCCGTCGGCCTGTGGCTCGGCCTTGGTGCGCATCAGG
>DDUQ01000050.1:0-2798 GCA_002344885.1 Comamonadaceae bacterium UBA2334 | reverse complement strand
CATGGTGCCGGTCCACTCGCCGCTGGTCATCTTGTGCAGGTAGGTGGCCTTCTGCTCGGGCGTGCCGTGCTCGTGCAACGATGCGTAGGCACCGTGGGTCAGGCCGGGGTACATGGTCCACGCCTGGTTGGCGCTGTTCATCATCTCGTACAGGCACTGGTTGACGGCAAACGGCAGGCCCTGGCCGCCGAACTCGGGGTCGCAGCTCAGTGCCGCCCAGCCACCTTCCACGTAGGTTTTGTAGGCTTCCTTGAAGCCTGTGGGGGTGGTGACTTCGCGCGTCTCGCGGTTGTACTTGCAGCCCTCGGAGTCGCCGCTGATGTTGAGCGGGAAGATCACCTGCGAGGCAAACTTGCCCGCCTCTTCCAGCACAGCGTTGATGGTGTCAACGTCGGTGTCCGCGTGCTGCGGAATGGCCTTGAAGTCGTCCGTGACCTTGAGCATCTCGTGCATCACGAACTGCATGTCGCGCAGTGGGGGGTTGTAAACGGGCATGTAGATCTCCTGTTGACGAAAAAACTGACAAAACAGCCGGCCCTGCAGGCCTGGCCTGGAAACTGAATCAGCCGCGCCGCAGTAACGGCGTCGACACACCGGCCAGCGCCTCGGCGGGTGCCGGCGGGGTCGATGCGGTCTGGTATTCGGACACGATGCGCTCGAAGCCCGCCAACGCCCGGTCGACCGAGCCCGGCGTTTTCAGGAAGCGCGCTTCGTAATGCAAGGCCAGGATGAGGCCGTGGATTTCAAAGGTCATCTGCTGCTCGTCGGCATCGGCACGCAGGTGGCCTTCTTTTTTGGCAAGCACCACGGCTCGGTTCATGGCAGACAGCCAGGTTTTGACCGAACTGGCCAGCGCGTCGCGCACCGGGCCAGGCCGGTCATCGAACTCGACCGCACCGCTGATGTAAATGCAGCCGGCCTCGATCTCGATGCTGGTGCGCTTCATCCAGTTGGCAAACAAGGCACGCAGACGCGGCAGGCCGCGTGGGCCGGCCACGGCGGGGAAAAAAACCTCTTCTTCGAAGCGCTGGTGGTACTCGCGCACCACAGAAATCTGCAGTTCTTCCCGTGAGCCGAAATGCGCGAACACGCCGGACTTGCTCATCTGCATCACTTCAGCCACGGCACCGATGCTCAGGCCCTCCAGGCCCACATGCGTGGCCAGGCCCAAAGCCGCTTCCACGATGGCAGAACGTGTCTGCTGCCCCTTGGCCTGCCCCCTTGCCCTTGCACGGGAGGAGGTGCGCGCCGAACCCGCAGCAGACGAGTTGGGCTTGTCAGAGGACGACGGGTCTGGCGAATGGAGCATGGCTGCGTGAAGCGGAACAAAATAAAACGAACGATCGTGCTATTTTGCAGGGATTCACACAGCGTGTGTGGGTGCCCAAGGGTTTTTTCTAGGCAGTCCCACCTAAAAACTGACTTGTTGCTGACATTTTTAAGGGTAAATACTGAGATGCAACCGCGCCACACCAGCCCGGCAGCACGGTTCTACCCACCGGGAGCAGCGCCCCGTACCAGCGACCAGCCTGACGATCAGCCGCGTTTGAACAGCACACTCACTCGCAAGCCCTGACCACCGGATGCTGGCTCGAGTTGCAGTTGGGTGGCATGGGCGCGCGCGATTTCATCTGCAATGGCCAGCCCCAAGCCGTTGCCCTCTGCCTGGGTACCGGGCACACGGTAGAAACGCTGCAACACACGGGCGCGCTCTGCCGGCTCGATGCCGGGGCCGTTGTCTTCCACCGCCAGAAAAGGCTGCCCATCCTTCACCCCACAACGCACCGTCACACTGCTGTGCGCGGGGGTGTAGCGCAGGGCGTTGTCCACGAGGTTGATCAGCAACTCGCGCAGCAACCACTCATGCCCATCGGTTTGCGCGGGCTGTGCATCCAGCCCCAGGTCAATGTGACGCGCCAGTGCCTCATCCAGGTGCTGTGCCAGCACCGCCTCGCACAGGGCCCGCAAGTCCACACGCTGCATGGCCTGCGATGCCGCTGTGGTCGCGTCTGCGCGCGACAGTGCCAACAGCTGGTTGGCCAACTGCGACGTGCGCCGACAGGCATGCCGCAAACGCATGACCTGTTCGACAGGCAAGCGCATGGCGCCACCTTTTTCAATGTGCCGGGCGGCCTGTCCCCAGGCCTCGACCTGCGCCTGCAGGCCAGCGATGGGCGTGCGCAACTGGTGGGCCGCATCGGCCACAAACCGGCGCTGCGCCTCAGCCTGGGCGTTGACCATGGCAAACAGCCGGTTGAGGGATTGCACCAGCGGCTGCACTTCGGTAGGCGTGGCCTGCACAGCCAGTGGGCTGAGGTCGCGAGGTGAACGTTGTTCGACCGCCGTTTTCAGTTCCATCAGGGGGCGCAGCGCCCGGCGCACGGCCCACCGCACCCACACCGCTGCCACAGCCATGAGCACCAGGTTGGGCAACAGCACACTGCTGAGCACCGTACCTGCCCACTGTTGCCGCGCGTCAGAGCCATCGGCCAACTGCACGATCAATTCCCCCGCAGCCGTGTACACGCGCTGGGCAATGACACGGTAGGTCACCCCACCCTGCGTGAGGCTGATGAATTCGGGCTCGCGCGTCACGGGCATCATGGGGGGCAGCCAGGCATCGCCCAGCAATTGCTGACCGTCGATGCTGGAAATGCTGTAACCCGTTGCTCCCGCCGTTTGGGTGAGAAATTCAACCACCGGAGGCGCCAGCAGCAACACGGGGCGCGGCAGCGCCAGCGCCTGCTCGGCGGCGCGATTGGCACGGTCAGCGGCCGTTTCGCCTCCGGCTGCCGCAC
>DDUQ01000072.1 GCA_002344885.1 Comamonadaceae bacterium UBA2334 | reverse complement strand
TGATGCAGGTCAGCGAGGAATTGACGAGCACCGAAAACAAGGTCGCTTTCGCCCGCCAGGCATCGTCGGGCCACCAGACCGCCGAGAAGGTCGGTGGCGCCTGGGTGCAGGTCTCGCGCCTGGGCATGCCCCTGGTCAACGAGGTGGTCATCGGCCTGAAGGACAAGGACCGCTTCAACGCCGCCAGGCCGGCCGACGACGGCCAGTTCGCCGACTACGTGACGAACCCGACGCTGCCGGCGCTGCTGGAGATCGCGCTGAACATCCCGGGCACCGCGCCGACGAACTTCCCGCGCACCGACCTCGTCACCACCTTCCTCACCGGCATTCCGGGGGTGAACCAGCCGATGAACGTCGTCGCGTCGGAGATGCTGCGCCTGAACACGGCGATCGCGCCGGTGCCGTTCGCCAGCCAGAACCGGCTGGGCATCGTGGGCAGCCTGCTGACGGGCCAGAACGACTTCGCCGGCTTCCCCAACGGCCGCCGGCCGAAGGACGACGTGGTCGACATCTCGCTGGTCGCCGTGATGGGCGGCCTGTGCGTGGCCAACGGCGACGCCAACGCCCTGGGCCTGGGCGTCGACTGCNNAGGGAGGCATCCATAGCATCTCCAAAGACCAAGTTGACAAAACGCAATGGTAGGCTGCAATTCACTTAAGTGACACGAAGTAGCACAAAATTGGTGCATTGTTTTGCGTCACTGTCAGATTCGTTGAGCAGGGCTAGGTCGTGCCCTCGCACGACTACGCATTGCCTCTGAATGCCAACATCAAGGGTTTGTTGCGCTGAGCGCCTTCAAGTCAATTGGAATGCGTTCAGCAGTGCGCTGAACAGGCGGTCCGGGATCACCGGTTTCGTCAGAAAGTCGTCCATTCCCGCCTCCATGCACACGTTGCGGTCCTCGGAGAACGCGTTGGCTGTCATGGCAATGATGGGTGTGTGCCGATGGATGCCAATTTCCCTTATGTGCTTCGTCGCAGCAATGCCGTCCATCACCGGCATTTGCATGTCCATCAATATGGCTGTGTAGGCCGTCAGCTGAGCCATCGCAACGGCATCCTCGCCATGGTCCGCTAGGTCAACCACCAACCCTGCATCCTCAAGCAGAAATTGGAGAATGCCCTGGTTGATGGGCTCGTCCTCCACCACCAGAACGCGGCTGTCGCGATATTCCCGCTTGATGACTTGCTCGGCATCTTCAACCTCACGGGCTGGCTGAAGGCACATTGAATCGCTGCAAACCCCCAGTTTGGCCGTAAACCAGAACGTGCTGCCGACGCCGGGGGTGCTTGACACACCAACTGTTCCGCCCATCAGCTCCACCAACTGTTTGGTGATGGACAGCCCCAAGCCCGTCCCCCCGTACAGCCTGGTCGTGTCAGTGGCCGCCTGCTCAAATGTGCCAAACAACCTGGCCACAGCATCTGGCGAAACGCCAATGCCCGTGTCTTGAACCTCAAACCTCAACATCGCGAACGTTGCATCGTGCTCCAATGATTCGACGCGCACGGTGATCTGCCCTTTGCGGGTAAATTTGATTGCATTGGACAGATAGTTCAACAGGCATTGCTGCAAACGGGTTTCATCACCAATGAAACAACCAGGCAATGAATCCGAATCAATGATAAGTGAAACCTGATTTGAATCTATTTTGTCGGAAACAAAAGAGCGGACATTGGTCAATACAGTGTCGAGGTTGAAAGAAACTTCTTCCAGTTGGAATTTGCCTGATTCAATTTTCGATAGATCAAGGATATCGCTGATCAGTCGCAACAAGTGCGTGGCTGCCGCATTGAGTTTATCCAGTCGCGCTGATTGATCGGCCGGCAAGCCAACCCTGCGCATCTGATGGCCCGTACCAATAATAGCATTCAAAGGCGTCCGAATTTCATGACTCATGTTGGCGAGAAAGCTGCTTTTGGCAGAATTGGCTGATTGAGCAGCCAACCTTGCCTCGTTCAAATCGTTCTCTATCTGCTTGAGTTGGGAAATATCGACGAAAGTGGCAACGATTCCGTTTTCCATGAGTTGACCACCGACCAACATAGAAAGTTGAATGCCTCCTTTGGTTGTGATCAGGTACTCAAGGTTGTCAACCACGCCGGCGTTGTCACGGGCGCGCTCAAGGGCTGCAGACCACCTTGTTTGTGCATCAGCTCTGACTGCCGGATCTGGGAATGCCCGCGGCCACCAATCTTCTATGGTCATGATGTCGTTGCGGTCATATCCAAGCAGATCAATGAAATGTCGGTTGACAGCTTCAATTGAATCGCCCACCAGATACCCCATTGCCACGGGTGCCGAGTCAAACAACAATTGAAATTGTTTGTTCTTTTCGGCCAGCAATGCCTCTTCTTTCAGGCGATTAACTTCCAGTTCCGTTTGCCTGCGCAAGGTGACGTCCCGCGACAGAACAAGAAAATAGCTGTCGCCGGTTGATTTGTGCAGGTTGGCTGTTGTCGAGAATTCAAACCATTTGTCAACGCCGTTCAGCGGCAAATAAATCAAGCGCCCATGATCGGCCCGCGTCAAGGCGGCAGCTTTGATCGATTCCAGAATGGTGTTGGCTACTTCGGCAGGCAAAACGTCATGAACAGACCTGCCGATCAGGTCGTCTGCGGGCGCTGCAAGCTCATCGGGCTCCCGGGCAAATACTTCAAGGTACGTGCCGTTGGCATCCAGCTTGAAAAGCAAATCAGGTATCGCGTTGAGCGTTGCCAGCAGTTGTTCGTTGGCATATTCGGATGCCTGGTTTGCGATGCGCAACTCTGTCAAAGCAACCTTCATGGCGGCCGTTTTAGTGGTTACTGCACGACGTAAGGCCAAATTCCATGTACCCAACAGCAGGCCCAGCAAACCGAGAAAGGCTGTTCCCCATGTCAGATAGGATAAATACGGCACGAACGATACTTTTGACCCCAGCCACTTTTCCTTCAGGCGATCAAGATCGTCAGATTTCAACGTGGACATGCCTGCTTCAATTGTTCTTAATGTGTCGGTATCGCCTTTGCGCGTAGCGCGATGAAAATAACCCTTGAACAGAATGAAAGATTTTGAAAATCTATCCTGAACATTTTCTTTGTATAAATAATAATTGGCAGGAAACTCGTCCATGCAGAATATTTTTATATTATTCTGATTGGCTGCGTGAATCATCTCCGTGTAATTTCGATAGGTGATGATATCGGTAATGCCCTTCAATTTCAAATGATCAATGCAGGCATCTCCGGCCTGTACACCTATGCGAAATCCATGCAAAGTCTCTATGCCTGATATGCCAGCTATGGATTCATGGCTGAATATTGCCGATGAAGAGTGCATGTAGGGTAAGGAGAAGTCGTACAGCACTTCACGGGCTGGTGTGCGATAAATCAGATCGATGGCATCAGCTTCACCAGCAAGTATTTTTTTTTGTGCCTCTGCCCAGTTCATGGCGGTCAACGTGACTTTGATGCCTGTTTCTTTTTCAAATAATTTCCAGACATCTGCGGTGTACCCGCGTACTTCCCCATCAGGGTCCCGGAACAGATATGGAGGAAAATTATTGTCGCTGACAATGTGCAAAGATTTGATCGGTTCAGACGGATCAACAGTATTGTTCGCACCCGGTTCTTGTGCCGACACAGTGTGTATTGAGCAAGTCAATAACACAATGAATGCCCACCGAAACAAGCGAAATGGATGGTTCAAATAATTCATGAAGACTGAGTTGATTCGGACGATGCCAAGGTATGTCGTGCGTAGTTGCCGCGTCAGCTGTTTCATGTTTCAGGCACTCACGGGTGTGTACTCAGGCGTCGGTGGCGCAACCACAGCCTGGCGCTTGCCACGGGCCTTGGCCTCGTAGAGCGCGTGGTCAGCGCTGGCCAACAGTGCCTTAACACTTGTTCCGCTGGCAGGAAACGTGGCAACGCCCACGCTGGCTGACAGCGGCAAAGATACGCCGTCATAGGGTTGTGACAGTGTGCGGACCATCCGTTGGGCGGTTTCCAGCGCGGTGTCTGGTGTCACGTCTGTCAGCAGTACGGCAAACTCGTCCCCGCCCAGGCGGGCCACCACGTCCGAGCCCCGGGTAATGTCCTGCAGGCGTTGCGCCACCAGCTTCAGCACGGCGTCGCCCGTTGCGTGCCCCAAGGTGTCGTTCACGGCTTTGAACCCATCCAGGTCAACGGCCAGGAAGGCGAAGGTGTGTTGCTTACGTGTAGCGTGAGACAACGCGCGGGCTGCGGCCTCGTCAAACAGCAGTCGGTTGGGCAATTCAGTCAGGCTGTCATGTTGTGCCAGAAACTGTGCCCGCTGCATCGCATTACTGGCCTGTTGCAAGGCGGCCCCCACGTCTTCTGCCTCTTTGAACTGCACACGCGGAAGGGCCACGGGTTCGCCTTTTCCCACGGCAATGGCCGCATCATTGAGTTCACGCACAGACGACAAGACCCGCTGCGCCATGCTTCGCGCCAGCCACACGCCCAGCCCAACGGCCACCAGCATGCCTGCCAGCACACGCCAAACCTGGCCCATCAGGCTCTCGTGCAACAGGTAGCGTGGTGCCCCCACAGCCACCGACCAGCGCCAGGTCTCGGAGGTCACGTAGGTTGCCAGAACAGGAATCCCGTCTTTGGTCTGGATGTCGAGTTGTCCCTCACCCCCTGCGCGGGCCGCAGCAGCGAGTTCAGGGACAGCCTTCTGACCCACAAAACGGTCTGCTTCGCGTGAGCGGCCAACGATGGTGCCGGTTTGGTCGAGTACCGCCACCACCCAGCCGTCATGGGTCGTATGACGCCGGACTATGTCGGTGATCCGATCTGGCGAGAGCCCGATGTTCAGGCTGTACAGCACCTTGCCATCGACCACCACCGGCACCCCCATCGCCACGGCGGGCTTCTGAGTGAGCGGCCCGGTGAAAACATCCGTCAACACCGTGGCGTTTCGCGTGAACACTTCAGCTAACGCTGGAGGGGTGCCGTGGTCGGGCAGGGGCGTGCCATAGGGTTGCAACGTGTTCAAGACCTGTTTGCTACTGGCGTCGGTCATCACGTAGTGAAGACCCCTCGAAAACCTGG
>DDUQ01000146.1 GCA_002344885.1 Comamonadaceae bacterium UBA2334 | reverse complement strand
TTCATGGGCGTGCGGATTTCGTGGCTCATGTTGGCCAGGAAGTCGCTCTTGGCTTTGGTGGCGTCTTCGGCGGCTTGCTTGGCCTGGCGCATTGCAGCCTCGGCGGCTTCGATGTCCGTGATGTCGTAGCACCAGGTCACGACGCACTCGCCCCCGAACACCTGCTCGAAGGACGAGGTGAGCAACATCGCGATCACACGGCCATCGGCACCCCGGAACTGTGCACGGTAGCCCTCCAGTTTGCGATGTGTTTGCAACGCTTGGATGAAATCGAACCGGTCGCGCGGATCGGCCCAGTAACTTTCCGTGTTGAGTTGCCCCAGTTCTTCCGGGGTATAGCCCAGCAGGACGGCCAAGCGGCGGTTGCGAAAAATCGAGTCTCCGTTCAGCGTGTTGATGGTGCACCCTACCGGGCTGAGATCCAAGAGTTCGCGCATGCGCACTTCGCTCTCCCGCAGCGCGGCTTCAGCCGCTTCCAGCGGAGAAATGTCGTAGCTCCACGACACGATGTGCTCATCGCCAAAAATGTGCTCGAACGACGAGGTCAACAACACGGTGACGTGCGAACCATCCGCGCGTTTGAACCGGGCCCTATAACCTTGGAGCCGGCGCTTGGCCACCAACTCGTTGACGAACACCGTCCGCTCCTCGGGGTCCGCCCAATACTCGGCAATGGGCAATTGGGCCAAATCCGACGGTGGGTAACCCAGCAACTCGCCCAAGCGCCGGTTGCGAAACACCGACACCCCGCCCGGGGTGTTGATGGAACAGCCCACCGGGCTGAGGTCCAGAAGGGTCCGCATTCGCTCTTCGCTTTCGCGGACGGCGGCCTCAGCTTGCTCGAGTGCCGTGATGTCGTAACTCCATGACACGATGTGCTGGCCCCCGAAAATCTCCTCGGTGGTGGCATTCAACAACGCGGTAAAACGTGTGCCGTCAGGCCGCTTGCAATACGACTTAAACCCGTCCACCCGGCCATACCGCTTGAGTTGCGCGACAAATTCAAGCCGATCGTCGGGATTAACCCAGTAATCTGAAGCATTGACGGTCGCCAATTCCTCCAGGGTATACCCGAGATTCTTGGCCAGACGCTGGTTGCGAAACACCGACACACCGTCCAACGTTGCAATGGAGCAACCCACCGGGCTGAGGTCCAGCAGCTTGCGCATGCGTTCTTCAGCCTGTTTGATTTCGGCCTCATTCTCGGCCAGCGTCAACGCTTGTTGGCGGGTTTCGTCCAACAGGCGCTGTGTGCTCTGGCCCCGCTCCAGAATTTCCATGCACAAAGACAAAGTGGGCAGCAACTCCCTCAGAAGTGCTTCATCCTCTTTGGTCCAAGGCTTCAGCATCGCCAATTCCAGGACACCCTGCAAACGGTCGTTAATAACAACCGGCAACAGCACCAGTGAGGCGGGCTCGCCAGACAACAAGGCCGACCTAACCCTCACATAACCGGCACCAGGCCCATCGAGCCGAATCACTTGCCGATCCGTTGCACACTGGCCCAACAATCCTTCGCCATAGGTTACGGATGGGGGCGCATCCAATTCGCTGCTGGCCGCAAAACTGGCCAAACGGGTCAGCTGGCGGGTTTGGTCATCGGCACCGTACAAGCTGCCACAGCCCAAGGAGGTGTACTGCGACAGGCGGGACATCAACACATGCCCCAACGCGGCAAAGTCTGGTGCCTTCTGCATTTCCTTGGTCAGCACCGCCACCTGAGCCGCCTGCAAGGCTCGCCCGGCCAGTTCATCGTTGCCCGCACTCAAGCGCTGGAAGAGCACACCAACGGGCTCAGCCACCTGTTTGTACAAGCGCCGTGCCGAATAGGCTGCCACCAACCCCAAGCCCGCCAAAGCTGCCAGCAGCACAAACCAGATCTGAGGCCCCCACACCGCAAAAACCTTGTCTGGTGCCATCAATGCCAGACGGAAGGGCTGGTTACGCAAGGGCATGGGCTTGAGCAATACGCGCCAGGCACCGTCAGACCCGTCAACACGTACACCCACACCTTCCCCGCTCTCGATGGCATCGGCCTTCAGAGCGCGGTCGAGCACGGTCAGGCCAATGTCGGCTGGCGGCTGCAACACTGCCTTCTTGATGGCCTGTGGCGTGTCGAACCCGGCATTGCGCGGCAGGCCCAGCACTTTGCCATCCCCCGCAAGCAGGGCCGCACCGCCGTGCTCGGCATACCGCATGCCCAAGGTGACGGCCGACAGGTCGGACAACAACACGTCAAACGCCACCACCATGGTTTGGCCTGTTACAGCATCGGTCCAGCGCACGGCAGTAGTGATGCCAGGCTCCTGTGTGGTGGCAAACATGTAAGGCGGTGTCCAGTGCACCACGTTCTCCGGAGCCGACAAGGCACCGATGTACCACGGTCGCTTGCGTGGGTCGTAGTCCTGATCTTTCCATTCCTCGGAGAGCAGCGTGCGGCCGTCCTTCCAGGTCAGCCAATGCTGCTGCAAGCCCTTCAACGGCACGTTGGTCACGCGGTTGCGCCAACCATCTGGTGTCTTGAGCAACAGCACTTCCCGCCCGGTCGAATCGGCCAGGTGGATGCTGCTGACGATGCTGCGTTGCAAAAGCACCGGGATCATGGTCCGGTTCAGTCCGGGCACATCGTCAAGATGGATCACGCCGGTGCGAACCCAGTCACGCATGGTCAGTACGATGCGGTCAATTTGACCGGCGGTATCTTCCACCTTCGCGGACATGGCAGCCACAGACTGCTGCTGAAAATTCAGCGCCCTGACTACCGCCAACGGTTTGGCCCGCAAGTGGTAAAAGGCCACCAAT
Organism: Comamonadaceae bacterium UBA2334; assembly: GCA_002344885.1. Lineage (GTDB taxonomy): Bacteria > Pseudomonadota > Gammaproteobacteria > Burkholderiales > Burkholderiaceae_C > UBA2334. The sequence continues at coordinate 1,804 of DDUQ01000146.1, read as the reverse complement.
ACCATCACAAACAGCATCACCACTCCAGCCGGCGCTGCCCAACTGAGTCGGCGCAGCGTTGCGCGGATGCGTTCGCCGCTGGCGGCCAGATCGGAGGGCGCGACCACATGTGCAATTGGTTGCTTGTCATCCATGGATCACCCCCCTGGCTTTCTGCAGCGCATCCAGCGCCGCATCGAAATCGAAAGCCTCAACGGCCCTGGCCACGCGTTTGAGCGCATCGCGCTGCTGGTGTCCGTTGGCCATGTCTTGCAGTTCGTCCAAAACGTCCATGGCCTCCACATCGCTGTCGGCCAGCAGGGTTTCCAGCTTGCTCAACCCCGCATCCCACTCGGGGTGGGTGGTGGCAGCAGTGGGGCCGGGCGCATCTTGACTGGCAGGGGCGGCAACAAAGGCTGCTGGCGCTGCCTTCGGCGTTGCCACGTCCGACGGGATAGGCTCGTCCCCCGCAAACACCCGCAAACCCTGGATGACCGGCGTCAACTGAGCCAGCACCTCGGCGAGCGCCGCCTGCACCACCGCTTCGGGTGCATTGTCCAGGCACGCATGCTCCAACTCGCCTGCGGCCGCCTGCACCTGCCGGGCCCCGATGTTGCCCGCGGTGCCTTTGAGCGTGTGGGCCACCCGGGCCGGTGCGGTGGCATCGGCATCCAGCAAGGCCTGCGCAAACAGGTCGGCAAACCCGGCCTGCGAATCCTTGAACTTGTTGAGCAACCGTGTGTAGAGCTTGGGGTTGTCCATGGTCGTGGCCAACCCGGCTTTCACATCGATGCCGACCAGCGCTGCAAACGGGTTTGCCGTGGCCATTGACACATTGGATTTAGGGTCAAAAGTGCTGCCAGCTCTTGTTGTAATTGACGTTTGCGCTACTGATTGTTCTGCATCACCGGCGCTTGGCACCGCCACGGCATGAGGCCCCGCCGCAGAACGCGCCTTCGCTGGTGCCGAAGGTTTGATCCACTTGGCCATGGTGTTGAACATGGCATGCACATCCAGTGGCTTGCTGATGTGGTCCCACATGCCGGCTGCCAACACTTTTTCTTTATCGCCCGCCATGGCGTTGGCCGTCATGGCGATGATGGGCAGGTCTTTGAACTGAGCCAGTTTGCGGATTTCGCGTGTGGCCGTGTAGCCGTCCATCACCGGCATCTGGCAGTCCATCAGCACCCCGTCGAACGGGCCTTGCGTCTGCACCTTATCCACCGCAATCTGACCGTTCTCGGCGAGGGTCACGTCGATGCCCGCATTGCCCAGCAGTTCCAACGCCAATTCCTGGTTCATCTCGTTGTCTTCCACCAGCAGGATGCGGCAGCCCTTCAGGCTGGCGATCGACTCGTTCCGGTGCTCCACCCGCTCTTCGCTGCGCGTGACGATTTCCACACCCCGGTGCAGCGTCTCGCCTATGGCCTCCAGCAAGGTGGATGCCGTCACGGGTTTGGGCAACACGTTGGCCACCTGCACACCACGTTCCTGCGCACTGGTCATGGCTTCTTCTCGGCCAAATGCCGTCACCATGACCACGGCGGGCACTTTGCCGAGTGCCTGTTCATGCATCTGCCGGACGGTTTCCACACCGTCCATGACGGGCATCTTCCAGTCCATCAGCACCAGGTCGTAGGGCAAGGCCTTGCGGTCTGAGTCGGCCAGGAGTTGCAAGCCCTCGACGCCATCGCGCGCCACGTCCACTTCCAACCCGAAGCCTTGGGCCATGGTGGACAGGATTTCACGGGCGCTGGCGTTGTCGTCCACCACCAGTACGCGTGTGCCTTTGAGTTCTTCGGCCTTGAACATCTGGCGCTTGGCG
>DDUQ01000114.1 GCA_002344885.1 Comamonadaceae bacterium UBA2334 | reverse complement strand
GATGTTCGAGTCGCAGGTTTTCCGGACTTCGCGGGGCAGGCGATCAGCGCCCTGGCCGCGGTCGATACCGCACTGGTGGTCATCAATGCGCAGAATGGTATCGAACTCTCGACTGAAAAGATGATGCAGCTGGCCGCCGCTCGTGGCGTCTGCCGGATGATCGTCATCAACAAGATCGATGCCGACAACATTAACCTTGGCGAGCTGGTCGAATCCATCCGCGAGCGCTTTGGCAAACAGTGTCTGCTGCTGGACCTGCCTGCTGCCGGGGGCAAAGAGGTGGTCGAGCTGCTGGGGCATGACGATGGCGCAAGCGACTTCGCATCGGTGGCTGCCGCGCACCGTGCGTTGATTGACCAGTTGGTGGAGGAAGATGACGACCTGATGGCGCGCTACCTGGAAGACGGTGCCGACCCCAGCCCGCAGGAGTTGCACGCGCCGTTTGAAGCGGCGTTGCGCTCGGGACACCTGGTGCCCATTCTGTTTGTGTCTGCACGCACGGGTGCCGGGGTGCCGCAGCTCATCGACGCGCTGACCCAGCTTGCCCCCAATCCGGCGGAAGGTAACCCGCCGCCGTTCTACCGGGGTGATACCTTGTCGTCTGCCGAAGCGTTTGCTGCGCGGCCCGACGCCAGCCTGCACGTGCTGGCGCACGTGTTCAAGGTGGTGATGGATCCGTTCATCGGCAAGCTGGGTGTGTTCAAGCTGCACCAGGGCACCTTGCGCAAAGACACCCAGTTGTACGTGGGCGAGGCCAAGCGCGCATTCAAGGTGGGGCATCTGTACCGCCTGCAAGGCAAGGACTATGTGGAGGTCGATGCGCTGTTGCCTGGCGACATCGGTGCCGTGGCCAAGGTGGACGACATTGAATTCGACTGCGTGCTGCACGACTCGCACGACGAAGACAAGATTCACCTCATGCCCCTGAGCCTGCCGCAACCCATGCAGGGTCTGGCGGTGCACACCCAGCGCAAAGGGGATGAGCAGCGTCTGCTGGATGTGCTGCACAAGCTGGAGCAGGAAGACCCCTGTTTCAAGGTCGAGCGCCATGCTGCCACCAACGAGACCGTGATACGCGGACTGGGTGACATGCACCTGCGCACCAAACTGCTGCGCATGCAGCAACAGTTCAAGCTGGAGCTGGATACCAGCGAACCGCAGATTGCCTACATCGAAACCATTGCAACCCAGGCCGAGGGGCACTGCCGCCACAAAAAGCAGAGCGGTGGTGCGGGCCAGTTCGGCGAAGTCATGCTGCGCGTGGAGCCGCTGGCACGCGGTGCGGGGTTCGAGTTTGTTGATGTGGTCAAGGGCGGTGCCATTCCCGGCGTGTTCATGCCGGCGGTGGAAAAGGGTGTGCGCCAGGCGCTGGCCGAAGGTGTGGTGGCCGGGTTCCCGGTGCAGGACGTGCGGGTGACGGTGCACGACGGCAAAACCCACCCGGTGGACGGCAAGGAAGTGGCGTTTGTGGCAGCAGGCCGCAAGGCCACGCTGGAAGCGCTGCGTGCCGCCCAACCCATGGTGCTGGAGCCGCTGGTGCACATCGACATCACGGCACCCGAAAGTGCCATGGGTGACCTCACCGGTGACCTGGTGGCCCGGCGAGGCCACATCACCGGCTCGCAGCCCCGCCATGCGGGCACGGTGAGCATCACCGGGCAGATGCCCTTGGCCGAACTGGGCGACTACCAGAGCCGGCTGAAGTCGCTCACGGGTGGTCAGGGGTCGTACAGCCTGGCGTTTTCGCATTACGCGCAGGTGAGTCCGCAGACCCAGGCCCGTCTGGCCAGCGCCTTCAAACCCCAGCAGGCCGAAGACTGACCTGCGCGGTCGGGCCAGCCGTTACGCCAGACCGAAACGGCTGGCGCTGGCCTGTCCCCAGTAAAGCCTGAAAACAGGGTGCAGGGATTCGTTGCGGGCGATGGACTCGGCATCTGCCAGCAAAGCACCGGGTGCCACGCGTGGCAGCAGCCGGTCGAGCTGGGCCACGTTCTGGCCGTCGATGCGGCGCACGATGTGGGCCGGGCTGATCTGGTTGGGGTGGGTCAGGCCGGCCGCCTGCACCAACTCCTGCAAGGCGGCCAGGGTGTTCTGGTGGAAGTTGAACACGCGTTGCGTCTTGTTGTCGACGTCCAAGGCCTTTTGGCGCTGGGGGTCTTGAGTGGTCACCCCTGTGGGGCAGTGGCCGGTGTGGCAAGCCTGCGCCTGGATGCAGCCCAGCGCCATCATGAAGCCGCGCGCACTGTTGCACCAGTCGGCACCCAGGGCCATGGCGCGGGCAATGTCGAACGCGCTGACCACCTTGCCAGCGCAACCGATGCGGATGCGGTCGCGCAACCCGGCACCCACCAGCGTGTTGTGCACCAGTCGCAGGCCTTCCTGCAGCGGCACGCCCACGTGGTCGGTGAACTCGAGTGGCGCAGCACCCGTACCGCCTTCCGAGCCGTCCACCACGATGAAGTCTGGTGTGATGCCAGAAGCCAGCATGGCTTTGACCATGCCGAACCATTCCCATGGATGGCCGATGCACAGCTTGAAGCCGACCGGTTTGCCACCTGACAGATCCCGCAAGCGGGCCATGAACAGCATCAGTTCCAGCGGTGTGGCAAATGCGCTGTGCGCAGCCGGGGAGACGCAGTCAGTACCGATGGGCACGCCGCGTGCTTCGGCAATTTCGGCGGTGACTTTGGGGCCCGGCAGCACGCCGCCGTGACCAGGCTTGGCGCCCTGGCTTAGCTTGAGCTCGATCATCTTCACCTGTGCATCCTGCGCGTGGGTGCAGAACCGATCGGGGTTGAAGCTGCCGTCGTCATGGCGGCAACCGAAGTAGCCTGATCCGATTTCCCAGATCAGGTCGCCGCCATGCAGGCGGTGCCATCGGGAAATGGAACCCTCTCCGGTGTCGTGTGCAAACCCGCCCCGTTTGGCACCCGCGTTCAGGGCCTGTATGGCGTTGGCGCTGAGCGCGCCGAAGCTCATGGCCGAGATGTTGAATACGCTGGCCGAATAGGGTTGCACGCAGTCCGGGCCACCGATGTCGATGCGAAAGTCGTGGCTGCTCAGCACCGTTGGGGCCAGTGAATGGTTGATCCATTCGTAGCCTGCTGCGCGGACATCGAGTTGGGTGCCGAAAGGGCGTTTGTCGGTTTCGCCTTTGGCGCGGGCGTAGACAAGGCTGCGCTGCGAGCGGGAAAACGGCGTGGCCTCGGTGTCGCTTTCAATGAAGTACTGCCGGATTTCAGGCCGGATTTTTTCCAGCATGAATCGGATGTGCCCGATGATGGGGTAGTTGCGGCGCACCGCACTGAAGGTCTGGGTGATGTCGCGCAACCCGATGAGGGTGAGTGCGCCGGACACGACCCATGTCGCACCGATCCAGGCCGAGGGCGTGGTCAGCAGCGAGACGGTGCTCCACAGGCAAACCAGGGTCGCCAGGCCGAAAACGGTGTACCGAACCGGGTAGATGCGATCAAGCAAATGCAGCATGGCGACCTCCGCAACAGGGCGCGCAACCCGTCAGGGGTGCGCTGATGGGGCGCTGAACGCTGCGGCAGGCAGGTGCGCCTGCGTTCACAACCCTCAGGCCCTGGCGCTTTCGACCGAGAAAAAGTAAGACAGCCTTTGCTGCGGGTTCAACCAGGCCAACACATCAGGTGGCAAGGTCGAGGGGCGAATGGCTTCGGTGATCTTCAAATCGGGTTCGGTGTGCAACTCGATGGTGGGTGCCTCGTCCTTGGCGATCTCGGGTGTGTAAACCAGCACCTGCGGGCGAAGGCTCTCGGGGCCCGGTGCCACGACCAATGCCAGTGAGCCGTCATTGAGTTGCACCACCGTGCCGGGTGGGTAGATGCCCAGCAGTTTGATGAGTGAGCTGAGGATGGCAGTATCGAACTGTGCACCCTCGACCTTGAACATGCGGGCCAACGCTTCAGCAGGCATCAACGGGTCCACACCCACCGCTTCGGGTGTGCACAGGTTGTCGTAGCGGTTGACAGCGGCCAGGATGCGCGCGCTGCGGCTCGAATCGCGACGTCCTCGGGGCCAGCCTGTGCCGTTGGCGGCTTCGTGATGGTCGGCAATGATGCCGAGCGCTTCGCGTGTGAAAGCCCCCGATGCCGATGCCAGCTGCACACTGAACATCACGTGCTGGCGGTAAAAGTCTTCTTCGTGTTTCTTGCGGCTGGGGTTCTTGAGAATGGCCGGTGGTACCTGAATCTTGCCCGCGTCATGGGCCAGTGCACCCATGGCCAGGTCGGCCAATTCGCGTTCGGTCAACCCCACTTTTTTGCCCACCAGCATGCACAGGGTGAGCACGTTCAGTGCGTGAAACTGCGGGCCCTGGTCTTTTTTGTCGCCCAGCAGGTGCAGCAGGATCTCCTGCCCGCTGGCAATGGAGGCCGCTGTTTCCTTGGACAGCGCGGCGATTTGCTCGCCCGCAGCCTTGGGTGAGCGGTTGAGTGTGAGCAAAGCTTCTTTGGTGTTGCGTGCCGCGTTTTCCCAGGCGCGGTCGGCGCGGACGGCCGCATCTTTCTGGCGTTGGCGTTTTTCTTTTTTGGCGGCCTCAGCCTGCTTCAGTTCGGCCGCGAGCGCCGCTGCCTGCTCGGCTGCAGCTTGCGCTTCGGCATCCACAGACGGTGTAGCCACGACCAGGGCGGGCACCGGCACGCTGCTCTTGTCGGGGTGGCAGTAGAGCCGCCCTTTGACGTCCAGCGACTGGATGACGGCCACGTCTTTGGCGGTCTTCACCATCAGACGATTGGACAGGAAGGGGTGTTCGTCCCACCGCACATCCAGCCAGATATACAGGCCGACCACGACCTGTGACGGGTCGATGGGTACAGGTTGTCCGGGTTTGCTCCACATGTTCGGGATGTTGGTCGGTGTGTGCGATCAGTCGGTGCGCTTCAAAGGGAATACTTATAACCGTTCTGCCGCCCGTCAGGCTTCTTCCACTGAAAAGAAGCAGGCCAGGCGCTTTTGCGGGTTGAGCCATTGCAACACTTCCGGGGGCAGGGTGACGGGTCGAATGGTCTCCACCACCGACAGGTCGGGGGAGCGGGCCAGATCCAGCAGTGGTGCGTCCACCTCACCGACATCGGGCGCGTACAGCAAGACCTGCGGGCGCTGGATGGACTGGCCGGGCGACACCACCAAGGCCAGGCTGTTGTCGTTGAGCCTGACCACGGTTCCAGGCGGGTAAACGCCCAGCAGCTTGATCAGCGTGGCCAGCATTTGCGCATCGTATTTGCTGCCTTCCTGACGGAGCATGTGTGCGAGTGCTTCAGACGGCATGAGCGGTGTGTGGTCCGGCGATTCGGGCGAACACAGCCGGTCATACCGGTTGCACATGGCCAGAATGCGCGAGCCCACGCTCATGTCAGTGATGTGTTTGGGCCAGCCCGATCCATCGACCGCTTCGTGGTGTTGCTCGATCATTTCGATGGCCTTGCGCGTGAACACACCTGACTCCCTGGCCAGTTCAACGCTGTGTTTGACGTGCAGTCGGTAGTGGTCTTCCTCGTGTTTTTTGCGTTGTCCGTTCTTCAGGATGGACAATGGAATGGCTGCCTTCCCCGCGTCGTGTGCCAGTGCGGCCATGGACAGGTCGGTCAGTTCCTGCTCGGACAGCCCGAGCTTTTTGCCCAGCAGCATGCACAGCGTCATGACGTTCAGGGCGTGGAACTGCGGCCCTTGGTCTTCCTTCGGGCCCAACAGGTGCAGCAGCGCTTGCGGCCCTGAACTGATGGCAGCAGCAGTTTCCTTGGACAGGTTCTCCAGATGCTTGGCTGCCATGCGCGGCGAGCGTGCCAATGTGCCCAGCGCCTCCCTGGTGGCACTGGCCGCAGATTCCCAGGCTCTGTCGGCTCGGGCGGCCGCATCTTTGACCTGGCGTATGCGGTCCCGCCTGGCCATCGCCAGACGTTGTCGTTCAAGCTCGAGAGCCAGCTGCAACTGCTGGGCTTCGTTGGTGTCATCGGCGGCAGGCAGCATACTGCCCAGCGGCAAAGGTTCGACCGTGCTTTTGGCGGGCAGGTAATACAGATGGCCTTCTGCGCCGAGTGACTGGATGACGGCCACATCGGCATCCTTGCTGACCATGAAGCGGTTGGTCAGGAACGGGTGATCCATCCACTTCATGTCGAGCCAGACGTACACACCCGGCTGCAACTGGGATGGGTCAATCGGGATGGCGTCAGCTTGCGTTGATGTCATGAGGCAGTAGGGCTGTCCGGGGCACGTGCGCAGGCCGTATTGTCATGGTTTCAACCGGGTGGGCCCAATCAAATAGTCGTTCAGTGCCCAGGCGGTGGTCTCCGGCAACTCTTCCGGTATGAAGTGTCCCGCCGGCAGCGTTTCACCGGTGACCTCGCCGCTGCATTGGGCTTGCCAAAGGGCCACCGGGTTGAACATGCGGTTGACCACGCCCCGCTCGCCCCACAGTACCAGCGTGTTGCACACGATTTTGTCGTTGCGCGCGCGGCTGGTGCGGTCGTGCTCCAGGTCAATGCAGGCGCTGGCCCGGTAGTCTTCGCAGGCGCTGTGCACCGCCTCGGGGCGGCAGAAGCAGCGTTCGTATTCGGCCAGGGCCTCGGGCTCGATGTGTGCCATGCCCCCGGTGCCCCACCCCCCCAGTTTGTGGTGCAGGTAGGCCAGCCGGTTGTCGCCAATCATGTTTTCGGGCAGCGGCGCGGGCTGAATCAGGTGGAACCAGTGGTAGTAGGCGCGGGCAAAGTCCATGTCGGTGCGGGCGTACATGTCCAGCGTGGGGCAGATGTCAATCACGCACAGCGCCTTGACCCGCGTGGGCCAGTCCAGTGCCAGGCGGTGCGCCACGCGGCCACCCCGGTCGTGGCCGCACAGGAAGAAGCGGTCAATGCCCAACTGGTCCAGCACGCCCAGCACATCCTGCGCCATGGCGCGTTTGCTGTGCTGGCTGTGGTCGGGCACTTCGCTCACGCCGGGCTTCAGGGCCGAATCGCCATAGCCGCGCAAATCGGGCATGACGATGAAGAACTGTTCCTTCAGTGCCTGTGCCACACGGTGCCACATCACATGCGTTTGAGGAAAGCCGTGCAGCAGCACCAGCGCAGGGCCATCGGGGTTGCCACCCACGCGGGCAGCAGCCAGGGAGTCGGGCAAATCGAAGCTGCGGTGTTCAAAACCGTTCATCCAGGTCATCGGTGTCCTTGGTGTGAAATGGGGTGCAATGCCCATTGTGACAGCGTGATGAGCCACATTGGCTTGCGGGTTGCCCGGGGGTGCGAGGTGTGGACCGATGCCCGCGAAAGCGGGTGGTCAGTGGGTCAGAGACTTCAGGGCTTGCGTCATGTAGTCCATTACCAACCGCAGCCGGGGTTGAGTTTTCAGCTCACGGTGCGTCACCAGCCACACAGGAAACCGGGGCAGCGTGGCCTCTGGCAGCACCGGGACGACCTGGCTGTCGCGCTCGGCCAGAATGGACAGACCTGTGCCAATGCCGATGCCGGCACGCAGCATGTGCCAGGCATTGGCATGGTCGGTGGTGGTGCACGCGATGCGTTCGGCCAACTGGGGGAGGCCGGCCTTGGCAAACCCCTCGCGCAGGCCGTGTTGCGGTGCGACATCGATGAAGTCGTGCTGCATCAGGCTGCCAGGCTCCATTTTTGGCATGCCGCGCCGGGCGATGTAACGCTGGCTTGCAAACAGGCCGATGTCAAGGTGGCCCACGCGTTTGGCAATCAGGTCTTTCTGTTTGGGCTGTAGCAGCCGGATGGCAATGTCCGCCTCGCGCTGAGACAGGTTGCTGACCGAATCGGTGGCGGTGACTTCAAAATGAATGCCGCTGTGCTGGCTGCGGAACACGTCCAGCAGCTCGGGCAGCACGAAGTGCGCCAGGGTCACGCTCACACTGATGCGCACCACGCCCTGCACCTGCGCGTCTTTGGCCGCTGCACCCAGGCTCAGCCGGTGCATGGCGGCGTGCATGGCACGCGCCGGCTCCAGGAACTGCATGGCGGGCAAGGTGGGCTGCATGCCCTGGCGGCTGCGCACAAACAGCTCCACACCCAGTGACTTTTCAAGTGATGCAATCTGGCGGCTCACGGTGGCTGGGTTGGTTTGCAGGTGCTGCGCAGCAGCCAGCACAGAACCCTGTTCGGCCACGGCCACAAAACTCTTGATCCAGTCCCACGATGTGGTGTGCAGCGGGTCCATGGCGGTTGGTTGTCAGTGCGGGAAAAACACGTGGCGCAAGCTTGCGCGACGAATATTTTATGCCGTATGGCATTGAGTTTGAATTGCAAAAACGCAAATTTCCATGCCGAATTATGAGTAACGAAGCAGCCCCTGGTAGTCGCAGAATTTGCCCATCGTTCAACCACCTGGAGTCTGACCATGCAAGCTTCCACCCTTCACCGCAGCGCTGGCAGTTTGGCCATTGTGCATGCGCTGATGTTCTTTGTGCCCTTGGGTGTGCTGGGCGCGGCCATTGGTTGGCCCGCCAACCTGGACATGCCTGCCGCCCACAACCTGCCCCTGATGCTCAGCGAGTCGGGCTCGGTCAAGCTGGGGTACAGCGTGTACCTGCTGTACTCGTTGTTGTTCTTCCCGGTGATGCTGCTGATCAGCCGGGCCATCGCAGGCAAAGACGAACTTCCCTTGCTGTTGAAGCTGGCAGTGGGTTTCGCGCTGCTGTCCACCCTGGCGCGTTGCCTGGGGATCATCCGCTGGCTCACGGTCATGCCGGTGCTGGCCACGCAATACCAGGCGGCGGATCCGGCAGGGCAATCCGCAATTGCCACGGTGTACACCGCGTTCAACGCCTATGCCGGTGGCGTGGGTGAAATTCTGGGTGTGTTTCTGCTGTCAGCCACCAGCATCGCGCTGCTGGCATCGGCCATGTGGACCAGCGCCGGGGTGCCACGCTGGCTCGCCTGCATGGCATGGGCAACCGCTGCAGGCTTGTTCTTCCTGTCTTTGGAACTGTTTGGCTTGAACCTGTCGGCCTTCATCGCGCCGTTCAGCGTGCTCTACATGGTGTGGATGGTCTGTGTGGGGGTGATCCTCATCCGCCGTGCCCGCAACGCCTGACCCATTCACTCCGCTTTTTTTCACCGATTTCCCACCGATTCAAGGACACGGCCATGAGCAATTCATCAACGGGGTTCCACCTCATTTTCGGCACGGGGCCAGTCGGCTGCTGGACAGCGCAGCACCTGCGTGCCCAGGGGGTGGCCGTCAAGGCGGTCAACCGCAGCGGGCAGCGCCCGGCGTTGATGCCGGCCGACGTCGGCATCATCCAGGCAGATGTGTCCGACGCACAGCAGGCCATTCAGGCCGCGCAAGGTGCCAGCGTGGTGTACCAGGCCCTGGGCCCAGCGTATGCCCAATGGGCAGAGCTGTTTCCCCGTTTGCAGGCCCACACGCTGGAGGCTGCTGCGCGTGCCAACGCTCGGTATGTGGCCCTGGAGAACCTGTACATGCTGGACCCCAGCCAGCCCATGACCGAGCACAGCGCCGAAGCCCCCCGCTCGGGCAAGGGCCGGGTGCGCCGCCAGATGCACCACGATGTGATGGCGCGCCATCAACAGGGTGATGTGCAGGCAAGCGTGCTGCGCGCCAGCGACTTCTATGGCCCTGGCGTGACCGTGTCGGCCATGGGCGAGCGTGTGTTTGGCAACCTGGTGAAAGGCAAGTCTGCGCAAGTGTTGGTGCGTGCCGATTGCCCCCACAGTTTTGCGTTCATCGGCGATGTGGGCAACGCCATGGCCACGCTGGGCCTGGCGGATGCCGGGCAGCCCACTTGGGGCAAGGTGTGGCTCGCCCCGCATGCTGCCGCACAGACGCAGCAGGCCATGGTGGCCCAGGCCTGTGCGTGGCTGGGCATGGCGCCGACGTGCACAGTGGTGTCGCCGTGGATGATGAAGCTGGTGGGCATGTTCAACGCCGATGCCAGAGCCAGTGTCGAAATGCTGTACCAGTTTGAGCAACCGTTCGTGGTCGACTCGCGTGTCAGCGACCGCGTGCTGGGGTTGCAACCCACAGAGATCTCACAGGGCGTGAAGGCCACCCTGGACTGGTACTGGCAACCGCTGGCCGGGGCGCACCTCGCAGCGCCAAGGGTCATGCCGAATGCCTCGAAAACCGCTGAACTGGAGGCCTGAGCCATGGAACGTCGTCAATTCATTCGCCTGTTGGGTGGGGGTGTGATCACCGCCGCCACGGTTGGCTCGGTGTCGGGCTGTTCGTCAGAGCTGCCTGCTGCTGCACTCGTCGCCTGGAACGGGCCCGGCCAGCCCCCAGCGGCGGGTGCCGATCCGCGCCACTGGCTGCTGGCACACGCCATTCTGGCCCCGCATTCGCACAACCTGCAGTCGTGGCTGGTGGACGTGCGCCAGCCCGGCCTCATCACCTTGTATTGCGACCGCTCTCGCCTGCTGCCCGAGACTGATCCGTTCTCACGCCAGATGATGATGAGCCAGGGCACATTTCTGGAGTTGCTGGACCTGGCTGCCCGGCAGATCGGGTGGCGGGCCGACATCCAATTGTTCCCGCAAGGCGAGTTTGGTCCCGTGGCCATTGACCAGCGGCCCACCGCCGTCATCCGGTTGCAGGCCGATGCCAGCGTGCGCCCCGACCCGCTGTTTCAGCAGGTGTTCAAGCGCCGGACCAACCGCGAGGCCTACGCGCCCACCGCGCCTTCGGCGCAAGCCATGGCAGCCATTGCCACCAGCGCGTCTGCTGCCGATACCACGGTGGGGTTTGTGGGCGAGGCCCAGGCTGCTGCACTGGCGCAACACCGCCAGATTGCGATGGACGCCTGGCGCATCGAGATGGAAACCCCGCGCACCGTGCTGGAGTCCTTCCACTACCTGCGCATTGGCCCGACAGAGATCAACCAGCACCGCGATGGCATTTCCATCAACAAGCCGTTTGTGCGCGCCGTCACGTCACTGGGCCTGTTCGACCGCACCAAAGCCCCTGAACCCGGCGACAGCAACATTGCCGCGCAAATCAAAGAGTTCAACACCAAGCTGGCGACCACCCCTGCGTTTTTCTGGATGACGACGCAGGGCAACAGCCGCCGCACGCAGGTGCTCGCAGGGCGCGCGTATGCCAGGGCCCAACTGGCTGCCACCGCCAACGGACTGAGCATGCACCCCTTGCAGCAGGCGTTGCAGGAGTACCCGGAGCAAGCCGCGCCCTACGCAGCCATTCACCAACTGGTCGATGCCCCCGTGGCCACACACACCGTGCAGATGTGGGCCAGGCTTGGGTACGCGCCGCCGGTCGGGCCAGCGCCCCGGCGCGGGGTGGAGGCGCACCTGATCAAGGCGTGAGCGGCAGTTCCATGCCCCGACAGACTGTGAATGCGCCCGGTGTGCAAGCCGTGAACCAGGCGGTCCCACCGGCGGCCTGACTGGGGGGCTGACCGGCGGCCCAACCAGTGGTGCATGTTTCGGACGGGTTCAGGCAGACACCAGCTTGACCAGCCGCGACAGCGCGTGGCTCACGGTGGCTGCGCGCACGGCCGCCCGGTCGCCCGCAAAGTGGTAACACTCGGTGGTGATGTGCCCGCCCACGTGCCAGCCCAGCCACACGGTGCCCACCGGTTTGTCGGGGCTCCCGCCGCTGGGCCCTGCCACGCCGGTCACGGCCATGGCCACCTGGGCGTGTGATCGCGCCACTGCGCCTGCGGCCATGGCGCGCACCACGGGTTCACTCACGGCGCCGTGGGTAGCAATCAGCTCTGCAGGCACGCCCAGCAGTTCGGTCTTGGCGGCGTTGCTGTAGGTCACAAACCCCCGCTCGAACCACGCGCTGGAGCCCGCCAGGTCGGTACAGGTCGCGGCAATCAGCCCGCCGGTGCAGCTTTCGGCGGTGGCCAGCATCAGCTGGTTTTGAATAAAAATGGCAGCCAGCGCTTTCGTGTGTTCAATTGTTTGCTCTGAATTCATGGTGTTCCATCCAGCGGCTTCCAGTGCGTCAGAAACGCCACAGGGCAAACACCAGCAGGGTGCAGAAGGCAGCGGCGAGGTCGTCCAGCATCACACCAAAACCACCGCGCGGGCCAAAACCTTTGAACGTGGCATCGGCCCAGGCCATGGGGCCTACTTTGACAGCGTCGAACAGCCGGAACAGCGCAAACGCGTACAACTGCGTCGAAAAATCGGCCGGGGCCAGTATCCACAGCACGATCCAGAACGCCACCACCTCGTCCCACACCATGTGGCTCGAATCGGGCTGGCCCATGTGCTTCGCCGTCACCGTGCAGGCCCACCAGCCCAGCAGCAGCCCGGTGCCGATGACGAGTGCCCAGCCCCAGTCGGTTAACAACGGCTGCATCACGCCAAATGCTGCCCACGCCCACAGCGTGCCCACCGTGCCGGGTGCCCAGGCGGACAGACCGGCACCAAACCCAAGGGCGATGAAGTGGGCCGGGTGGCGGGTCATGAAGGCCACAGTGGGGCGTTTGAAGGGCGCGGCCTTGGCGGCGTTGGGTTCCGGTGCGGCAGTGTCACCCCCTGCCGGGGCGGTTGACGCAGAGCTTGGCTCGCCAGTGGCCGGGCGCAACACGTTAGGGTGGTCAGGGTCGGGTACCAGCAACACAGGTTGCGGGCCTGTCGGGTGCTCAGGCGAGTTCATGGTGCAAATTATGGGCGGTGAACGGGGGGCCGAGTTGGGGGGGCGCATGGTCTGGCGCTTGTTGCCCGTTCGCCGGTGCGCCAAGGTGCACAGCGGGTGCTTTGGGCTGTTACCTCTAAAAATTGTTGCGGCGCAACATTTCCCTTGCTTTATTGCGGGTTAACCCTAACAATGCATTCATGCTGCACTGCAACATTTTTTGTAGAGATGGAGCATTTGCAGCAGATCATCCTCAACCCCACCGGAGTTTTCCATGCCAACCACTTTCAATGTTGACACCCTGACAGCCGCTCAAAAGACTGCTGCTTCAGACGTCCAGACACTGGCCGCCTCCACCTTCGCGGGCTTTGAAAAACTGGTCGCTCTGAACCTGAACGTGGTTCGCTCGGCGCTGGCTCAAACCAGCCCTGACATGTTGTCGGCATTCAGCGCCAAAAACCCGTCGGATGCATTGGCCGCACAGGCCGCCATCGGCAAGCAACTGGCCGAGCAAGCCGTCGCCTACAGCCGCTCGGTCTATGCCATCGCTGCCGATGTCAGCACCGCCCTGAACAACGTTGTCGAAGTACGGGCAGCCTCTGGTCAGAAACAGATGGAAGCCACCATTGAAGACCTGCTGAAAAGCGCACCGGCTGGCAGCGAGCCGATGGTGGCTGCATACCAATCCGCCTGGAAAGCGACCCAGAACGCGATTGCCGTTGCCAAGTCCAGCGCGTCGAAGGCAGTTGAATTGGCTGACAAACAGACCCGTCAACTCACTGACAACGCCATGAGCGTGGTCAAGACCCATTCACGCTTCAAGTGAGCGGTCAACCCGGCGGTGGCGGGTTGTGCTGTTTGCGCCGCTGCTGGGCCGGGTGCTTGTGCCTGTGCATCGGCCCGTGTTGCCCGTGGTCCGCGCCGATGAATTTCTTGCCAGCACAGGCATGATGTAACGGCCAGTTTGCCCGGTCATGCCTGCGCCACTCAGTTCACCGTGACGGCGAAGCGGTTCAACTTCGTTTCGCCGGAACCGCTGATGAGTTCGTTGCCAAAATTGACCGTGGACAGGAATTCTTCGGTCGTGATCAGCTTCTTGCCCTTGAGGTAAACGAAGAAGGGCATCAGGTCGATGCTGCCCATGGTCTGCATGGGGCTGTTGGGCACAAAGGCCAGGTAACGCCAGCCCAAACCAAATTTTTCCCCCACAAACACCCGGTACATGGTGCCGTTGATGCGCACCTTGTCCACTTGCTGGCCGCCGGGGTACATTGGCCCGAACACCTCCAGCCAGATCATGATTTCGTGTGTGATGGGGGGTGCTGCAAACGAGGCCGGGGTGACCGTGTTCGTCAGCCACATGTCGATGGCCATGTTGCCCGTGCCCTCGCGCTCGGTCTGGACGTCGTAATCCAGCACCAGGGTCTGGATTTTGGCCAGCTTGCGCGGCAGCAGGGTGGTGGTGGACTTGGGGTAGCCGGGCTTGTGACCGAACACCACCTCGGGGTAGGCCTTGACGTTGTCACCTTCGGACTTCCAGTCCCAGGTCCATTGGGCCGTCATGCCGCTGCTGCCGTGCGGCGCACCACCGATGCACTGGGTCCAGCCCACCACGCCCTTGCTGCCCCAGGTGTTGTTTTCGGTCATGTACTGGCCCACTTCTGCCGTGGCAAACGGGTCGCACTTGAGCGACACGCTGCCACCCGTCGGCACGGGCTTGGGGGCTGGCGCTGCAGGCGTTGCCGGTGGGGTGGGGGCAGCAGCGCCGGGCGCGGGTGCCTGGCCTGTGGCGGG
>DDUQ01000012.1:27385-27547 GCA_002344885.1 Comamonadaceae bacterium UBA2334 | reverse complement strand
ACCAGGCGGTGCACACCGGTTTCGGTGCGCAGCAGGCCGAAGGCGTATTCGCCTTCGATCTTGATGGTGGCGCTCTTGATGCCGGCCGTGTCGCCAGGGGTTTCGTCTTCCAGCGTGGCTTTGAAATCTTTGCGTTCAGCGTACTTCAGGTACTGGCGCAGC
>DDUQ01000012.1:6199-27075 GCA_002344885.1 Comamonadaceae bacterium UBA2334 | reverse complement strand
AAGCAGTTCAGCGGGTCGGCCGGGTTGTTGAACATGCGGCGGAATTCCAGCCGCTCGACCACCTCGCCCAGCTTGGATGCTTCGTTTTCGATGGTCTGCAGTCCGGCATGGTCGTCCTCTTCCTTGGACATCTCGAACAGCTCCGAGTTGTCGGCCAGCTCGCCGGTCAGGTTGTCCAGCACAAGCACCACGTCTTCCAGCGACTTTTTTTCCTTGCCCAGTTCCTGGGCACGCTTGGGGTTGTCCCAGACCTTGGGGTCTTCCAGCGCGGCGTTGACTTCCGACAGCTTCAGCGCTTTGGCATCGTAGTCAAAGATACCTCCGTAACTCGACGACCCGGGCGCTCAGGTCGGCGAGGCGGTTGCTGATGGTGTTGATGCGTTCTGCTTCCATGATTGTTGTCTGCTCTGTATGACTAAAGGCAGGATTTTCTCATGGCGGGCCGGGTGCCGGGGCAGACGAGCGGAGCCGGGGGGTGGGTCGGGTCAGACCGCTGTGACATGACGCTCGAGATGCCCCTCGATTAGACTGGCCACGGCTTCGGGCTGGTCGTGGTGCAGCATGTGGCCGGCATCGTCTACAGTGGCCACGCTCACCTGGGACACGCTGGTCAGCCGTTCGTGGTACTCGTCCAGCGTGTAGCGGTTCTGCCACCACTTGGCCATCTGGTTGTGGCTGGCCTCCACTGCCAGCACCGGCGCGCTGATGCGCTGGTATACCGCCAGCACCTCTTCCACCCGGTACAGCTGCGGGTTGACCAGTTTGTGGCCCGCTTCGCCCAGGATGCGCCACTGGCCCTGTGCGTCAGGTGCGGCCCATTGGCCGGCCAGCCACAGCGCTTTGTCAGCCGTGAGCCGGGGGTTGGTTTTCTGCAGGCGCTGGGCCACGGCCTCTTGGCTGGCGTAGGTTTTGAGGTCTTTGTCGCCCTGGCGCAAGGCCTTCAGCTCATCGAGCCACTGGGCGTAGCGGGTGGGTGCCTGGGCAGGGCGGGTGGCGGGCAGGCCGAAGCCTTCCAGGTTGACCAGCGTGCGGATGCGGTCGGGGCGGATGCCGGCGTACAGCATCACCACGTTGCCACCCATGCTGTGGCCGACCAGATCCACCGGCGCGTCGGGCGACACATGGTCCAGCAGGGCGTCCAGGTCGGCCAGGTAATCCGGAAACCAGAAGCAATCGGCCCCACCCGCAGGCGTGCGGCCAAAACCGCGCCAGTCGGGGGCAATCACCCAGCGTTCGCTGGACAGAGCGTCCACCACAAACTGGTAAGACGCGGCCACGTCCATCCAGCCATGCACCATCACCAGCGGTGGCGTCCCCAGCTGGGGTTGGCCCCATTGCAGCACGTGGTAGGGCAGGGTGCGCAGAGGCAAGGTCGTGCTGCGAGCAGTGCGAACAGGGGTGTAGGGGGCGGCTGTGCCTTCGGACAGCGTGGCAGTGGAAGATGCAGTCAAGGGTTTCTCCGGGGGCACTTGAGGGCCCTGTGTGTGGGCTAAGGGCCGCAATGTACGCACAATGCAGGGCACCATCCGTCCGTCTTGTGACAGAACGGGTCGGCCCAGCTGTCTGCCCGGCCCCCCGGTACCCACATATTTATTGATACCTGAGACACCTCACATGCCTTCCCATCCCGATTCCCGCGACCAACATGCCGCCATGCAGGCGCGCTTTGGCTGGCAAGTGCCTGCCCACCTGAACATGGCGCATGCCTGTTGCGTGCGCTGGGCCACGCATGCTGAACAAGGAAAGAATATAGCTGTCATTGCAGATGGAATAAGCGCTGAGGTCACATTTCATTCATATGCCGACCTGTGGCAAGACGCCTGCCGCCTGTCCAACGTGCTGGCGGGCATGGGTGTGGCACGCGGGGACCGGGTGGCCATTGTGCTGCCGCAGCGCTATGAAACCGCCGTGGCCTACATGGGCGTGATGCAAGCCGGGGCGGTGGGCATGCCGTTGTCCATGCTGTTCGGCCCCGAGGCGCTGGCCTACCGGCTGCAGGACAGTGCGGCGCAGGTCGCCATCTGTGACGAAGCCGGCCTGGCCCCGTTGCTGCAGGTGCGCTCGGAATGCCCCACCCTGCGGCACATACTGGTGGTGGGGCAGGCTGCCACCGACGACCCCATGCTGACCCCCTGGTACCAGGCGCTGGGGCGTGCCAGCAGCACCTTCACCTGCGTCGACACCCTGGCCGACGAGCCCGCGGTGCTCATCTACACCAGCGGCACCACCGGCAACCCCAAAGGCGGGCTGATTCCGCACCGGGCGCTGGTGGGCAACCTGAGCGGCTTCGTGTGCAGCCAGAACCTGTTCGGCTTTGCTCCAGGCCCTGGGGGCGAATTGCCGTTTCCGTCAGCACTCGTGTCGGCAAGCACCGCCAGCGCGGAAACGGGCCCAGCGGATGTGGCCCATGCCTTGCCCACCGGCAGCCAGGCGGTGTTCTGGTCCCCGGCCGATTGGGCGTGGACGGGCGGCCTGATGGACGCGCTGCTGCCGACGCTGTACTTCGGCCGACCCATCGTGGCGTACAACGGTCGCTTCAGCCCCGAGGTGGCCTTCACCCTCATGCAGCGCCACGGTGTGACCCACAGCTTCCTGTTCCCGACGGCGCTCAAGGCCATGATGAAGGCCTACCCTGAGCCACGCAAACACTTCAGCTTCCACCTGCAAGGGCTGATGAGCGCGGGCGAAGCGGTGGGGGACGCCGTGTTTGCCTGGTGCCGCGACCAGATGGGCGTGGTGGTGAACGAAATGTTCGGCCAGACCGAGGTGAACTACATCGTCGGCAACTTCTGCCTGGGGCAGGTGTGGGGCGAGGTTGCGGATGCGTCAGCCGCCGGGTTTTCGAACCTGGGCTGGCCCGCCAAACCGGGCAGCATGGGCAAGGGCTACCCCGGCCACCGCGTGAGCGTGATCGACGACGACGGCAACGAATGCCCCAACGGCGTACCGGGCGAGGTGGCGGTGCACGCCCTCAGCCCCAATGGCCAGCCTGACCCGATTTTCATGCTGGGCTACTGGAACAAGCCCGAGGCCACGCTGGCCAAGTTCACCGGGCCACGCGAGGCGAGCTGGTTCCGCACCGGTGACATGGCGGTGCGCGACGAAGACGGCTACCTGTGGTACCACGGCCGGGCCGACGATGTGTTCAAGAGTGCGGGCTACCGCATCGGCCCGAGCGAAATCGAGAACTGCCTGGTCAAACACCCCGCCGTGCTGAATGCCGCCGTGGTGCCCAAGCCCGATGCCGAGCGCGGCGCACTGGTGAAAGCCTATGTGGTGTTGGCCCCTGACTACATAGCTGCCAACCCATGCCAGATCAGCGATGAAGGCTTTTTTGATGCTGAAACCATGGCGCCGCTGGTGACGCAGTTGCAGGCGCATGTCAAAACCCTGCTGGCACCCTACGAGTACCCGAAAGAGATCGAGTTCGTCACTCAGTTGCCCATGACGACCACTGGCAAGGTGCAACGGCGCATCCTGCGCCTGCAAGAGGAAGCGCGCGCGCGCTCGGATCTGTGAGGCGGCTGGCGCTCGACGCACTGGCCCTGCGCCACCGCATCCGGCTGCTGGTGTGGTTGCGTCGTCTGGCCGGGGTGGCCGCCGTGCTGGCCGTGGCCGAGTGGTTCTGGCGTGGCCATGCCGCGTGGGGCAGCGTGGTGGCGGTGCTGGCGTGTCTGGCTGCTGCAGCCGCCTTGCAGGCGTGGACGCTGAGCCTGCGCCGCCAGTTTGTGCGCGAGGCACGGTTGCCCGGTTTTCTGTTGGCCAAGCTGCGCGAGGCGCATCCCCACCTGTCTGCCCGTGAGGCCGACCTGGTGCTGCACGGGCTGCGGCAGTTCTTTCTGGCGCACCTGCGCAGCGGCTTCCGGTTTGTGGCCATGCCGTCCAAGGTGGTGGACGATGCCTGGCACGCCTTCATCCTGCACACGCGCGGCTATGAAAGCTGGTGTCACACAGCATTCGGCAAGCTGCTGCACCACACGCCGGCCGAGGTGCTGGGGCGTGACCCTAAACGCAACGATGGCTTGCGCCGCACCTGGTACTGGGCCTGCAAGGAGGAGAGCATCGACCCCCGCACGCCCGCCCGGCTGCCCCTGCTGTTTGCGCTGGACAAGAAGTTGGGCATTGCCGGCGGCTTCAGCTACGTGCCCGACTGCCGCGATATCGACCGCCAAAGCGGCTCGGGCACGCAGTGCGGCACCAGCTTCGGCGAAGCGGGCGGTTTCGCCAGCGACGGCAGCGCCGATTCGTTCGGCGGTTGCGAGTCCGCCGCCGATGGTGGCGGTGACAGTGGGGGTGGATGCGGCGGTGACTGACGCACCGGGCGAACCCGCCGTACACTGCGCCCCCGTTGTGGCAGGGTCTTGCGGTCCTGTTGCTGCCGATCACACTCCATTCTTGACGTTGAGCACACCATGAACCTCATTCCACTGGGCCAGTCTGGCCTGCAGGTCACCCCCATCTGCCTGGGCACCATGACGTTTGGCGAGCAGGTCAACCAGGCCGAAGCCCATGCCATGCTGGACCGCTCTCTGGCACGCGGCGTGAATTTTCTGGACACGGCCGAGATGTATGCCGTGCCCCCGCGTGCCGAGACCTTTGGCGCCACTGAAACCATCCTGGGCAACTGGTTTGCCGCCCGGCCCGGCGTGCGGGAAAAAGTGGTGTTGGCCAGCAAGGTGGCCGGGCCGTCACGCGGCATGCCCTGGATACGCGGGGAGAACTCCGGGCTGACCAGGGCGGAAATCGTGAATGCCTGTGACGCCAGCTTGCGCCGCCTGCAGACCGATGTGATCGATCTGTATCAAATCCACTGGCCAGCGCGCAATGCGCCGTCATTCGGCGCGCTGTATTTCGACCCTGCCTACGACAAACCCTGTGCCAGCATCCACGAGCAGCTCGAGGCCATGGCCGAACTGGTGAAAGCGGGCAAGGTGCGCGCCATCGGCCTGTCCAACGAAACCCCTTATGGCGTGCACGAGTTCGTGCGCCTGGCCGAGCAGCACGGCCTGCCCCGCGTGGCCACGGTGCAGAACCCGTACTGCCTCATCAACCGCACGTGGGAAAACGGCCTGGATGAAACCTGCCACCACCTGGGCGTTGGTTTGCTGGCCTATTCCCCGCTGGGCTTCGGGCTGCTGACGGGCAAGTACGACGAAGGCGGCATCCACCACCCCGCTACCGAAGAAGCCAAACGCGGCCGCATGGCGCTGTACGAGCGCATGAAGTCGCAACGCTGGGGCCGCCCCGAAGCCTTGGAAGCCTCACGCCTGTACAACGCGTTGGCGCGCGAGCATGGCCTCACGCCCGTGCAGCTGGCGCTGGCGTTCTGCTACCGCAACCCCAAGGTGGCCAGCACCATCATCGGCGTCACCAGCATGGCCCAGCTGGAGGAATGCCTGGACGCCTGGGCCGTGGAACTCACGCCCGAGCTGCGCAAGGCCGTGGATGCCATCCGCTGGCAGCACCGCGACCCTGCGCAGTGAGGCCACTGCGCGCAGTCGCTCGGCAGGCGCCAGTCGCCCCGGCGTTGGCTGGCTGACCCCAACATGCACACATGCAAGCCATGGCAAAGAAAGACAAAACAGCCGACCACGTGTCGGAAACCCCCGCCACCGCCTGGCTGAAAAGCCACCGGGTGGCCTACACCGAGCACCCGTACGCCTACCTGGAGCACGGCGGTGCGCAGCACAGCGCCAAAGTGCTCGGGCTGGACCCGTTCACGGTTGTCAAAACGCTGGTCATGCAGGACCAGGACGCCAAGCCGCTGCTGGTGCTGATGCACGGCAACCGGCAGGTGTCCACCAAGAACCTGGCGCGGCAAATCGGGGCCAAGTCGGTCGAGCCCTGTCAACCCGAGGTGGCCAACCGCCACAGCGGCTACCTGGTGGGTGGTACGTCACCGTTCGGGACGCGCAAGGCCATGCCGGTGTACGTCGAATCGGCCATTCTGGACCTGCCCCGCATCGTCATCAACGGGGGACGGAGGGGGTTTCTGGTGGGCATCGACCCGCGTGTGCTGGCCGATGCGCTCGGTGCCAGGCCGGTGCAGTGCGCGCTGGCAGAATAGGCGGCCGTTGTGGGCAGGGCGCTTGAATAAAAAATGTAGCTACAAATTTATTTATATCATGCTCTGGGGCTGATTTTTATTCAAAAGGATACGTTGTGGACGTTGTGTTGCCATTGTTGGCTGTGGTGGGTGCGTACCTGGTGGGGTCGCTGTCGTTTGCCGTGATCGTGAGCAAGGGGTTCGGCCTGTCGGATCCGCGCACCTATGGCAGCAAGAACCCGGGGGCCACCAACGTGCTGCGCTCGGGGAACAAGGCGGCGGCGGCCGTCACGCTGCTGCTGGATGCCATCAAGGGCTGGCTGCCCATGTGGGCCGTCAAGACCTGGGGGATGGCACATGGGCTGGGCGATGTGACGCTGGCCGCGGTGGGGCTGGCGGCGTTCATCGGCCACCTGTTCCCCGTGTTTTTCCGTTTCAAAGGCGGCAAGGGTGTGGCCACTGCGGCGGGCATGCTCTTCGGGGTGGACCTGTGGCTGGGTGTGCTCACGTTGGCGGCGTGGATAGGGGTGGTGGCGGCCACCCGTTACTCGTCGCTGGGGGCGCTGGTGGCGTCGGTGTGCGCACCAGCCATTTATCTGTTTGGTTCGGGGGAGCTGTGGGTGATGTCGGGGCCGGTGGCCGGTGCCATCGTGGCCATGGGGGCGTTCTTGGTCTGGCGGCACGCCGAGAACATCAGCCGCCTGATGCAGGGCAAGGAATCGAAACTGGGGTCCAAGCAATCATGAGCAACATCACTTTGCACACACCTGGCTTGCAGCGTCACATGGTGTCGGCTCGTTACAGCGAGGCCGCTGTGTTCAACGGTGTGGTCTACCTGGCCGGCATGGTCCCCGAGTGCGACGCCGCCGACATCCGCAGTCAGACGGCCGATGTGCTGGCGCAGGTGGACACCCGACTGGCCGAATGCGGCAGTGACAAAACCCGCCTGCTGCGGGTGCAAATCTACCTGACCGACATCCGCGACATCGCCACCATGAACGAGGTGTGGGATGCCTGGGTACCCGCCGGGCATGCGCCACCGCGTGCCACGGTGCAAGCCGCACTGGCTAACACGCACTACAAGATCGAAGTGGTGGTGACGGCGGCGCAACAGCAGCCCGCCTGAACTGACGGGTTGAGCAGCCAGACTGATCAGCCAGACTGATCAGCCAGATTCAGCTCGTTTGCTGAACACGTGCTTGGGTTGTTCAACAGGCTGCCGTAGGCGGGATGGCTGCAACAGGTGACCCACCCGCGCGTGCCACACGCCTGTTCATCACGGTTTGCGTTCCAGCGTCAGCTGATCATTCAGCCTGATCATCTGGAAATGGGACAGAAAACTGTTGCCCAGGAGCACATACGGCATAGGCTGGGGCAGGACCACCGCCTTGACGTTGCGCACCTCCACGTCACCCAGGCGAACACGGTCCAACTGGTGTTCGGTGCCGTCTATCTGGCCGTTGGCGGTGCCCAAGCGGACGCGCTGACCGGCATGGGGTTTGAGGCCGATGCGCGCAGCGTCCGCTTGACCCAGCGCGACCCACGTGGCCCCGGTGTCCACGAGAAAGGTCACCGATTGGCCATTGATGCTGCCAAGTGACTTGAAATGCCCCTGGCCATCGGCAGTCATGACCACTCTGCGGCCGCTGGGGGTGGGGGTTGATGTCAGGTGAACGGGCTGCTCGCCCAAGGTCAGCCGCAGTGTCTGCCCGTCTCGTTCCACCGTGGCTTGCGTGCCGGTGACCGACAACACTTTCACACCAGCCATGGTTTGCCCCGTGGCCACAAAACGTGGGGCAGAACCATCGATCACCAGCAGCGCCTTGTCACCCGAAACGCCTGCCAGACTGACGCCTTGTGCCTTCAGCGCCAGGGGCGTGAGACACAGGCTTACCAACAGCAGCAAACCAGCCCGTTGCACAGCGCGGCTTCTCTGTGCAGGCACCGATTCACAAGCGACCGGCATCGCGGTCGGTACCGGTTCGGGTGAAGGCCAATTGCCTGAGCATCTGGTCGGGGTTCAACCGCACGCGCACAGTGGACCCTGAAACACCCTGGGTCACGGCCAGGTCAGGTTTGGCGGTGTTGTACAGCCGGGGTTCGGCCACCGGTTCGTCGCGTCTGTTCAACACGCTGGCCACATAGGGCTCGTTGGGTTTGGCACCTTTGCGCAGCACCACGGCGGTTTCACCGTTGGCCAGCTTCACGAACGTGCCCGCCGGGTGCAGCCCCAACAGCATCATGAGGGCCAGCCCCACCTCGTCGTGCCCCGCAGCGCCCTGTTGCACGATGGCCGATCGGGCGGCGTCCTTGGACTCTCGGCCCGCACGCGAGACACGCGGGCTCATGGCTGCGGTGTAACGGTCCACCACCTGCAGGATGCGGGCCAGTTTGTCTGCCGGTGGCCGCTCTGCCAGTGGCACACCACTCGGGAAGTCATCGTGGTGCTTGAACACGATGTTCAACCACAGCGTGTCTTTGACGCCGGCCGCGTGCAACAGGCGGACGCCTTCGGCGGCATGCTTGTCGATCTGGGCCTGCTGGACCGGTGACGGACGTTGCTTCTGGTTGGCCAGGGTGTCTTGCAGGGCTGTCATGCCCACATTCATCGTCAGGGCGGCGCGGGTCAGGCTGGCGCTTTCGGCCGGCGTGAGTTTGAGTGGGGTTGCCAGCAGTTGCACAACGGTCGCGGTCAGCAACGAATGCAGGGCGCTGTAACCGGTGAACGCAGTGACAGCCCGGTGGATGAGCAGGAACAGCGCAGCCTCGCGGTCACGGTTGAGCAACTGATGCTGGAACAAGTCGATTGCCGGGTCAACGCGCTGGGCTGCCTCGACGGCGATGTCGCCGCCCCTGGCGAGGTTGTTCAGCAACGTACGCAACCGGGCCTCGGCTTCGGTCCAGCCTTCAGGCAGCGTGCCTTTGATTTCTTCTTTGGTTTCTTTTTCGCTGAACGTGACAAACCGGTCGATGTCTTTCAACGCAGCGTCCCGGCGCGTGGCTTCGTTCAGGCCACTCATCAACACTTTGGTAGCTTCGTCCGATTCTTCAAAGGCCACATACACGGCGCGGCGCTTCTGGAGCATTTCGAGCGCGTCGTGCGATTCGATGCGCAAGCCCTTGGCCAGCAGAACATTGCCCCGCTCGTCCAGCAGCGTGAACCGCAGGGCGATGCCGACGTGCAATCTTTCGGGCGAAACGGCGATCAGCTCTTGCTTACCTGCGGCCATGTCCGATGGTGCGTGCCAGTTCAGAGCGAGAAGTCGAGCCTGCTCGATGCGAGTTGGCGCAGCATTTCAGATTCGTTCAGCCGGACCCGAATGCGTGAACCCGACACAGCAGCGCGCACCGCAAACTCAGGCATTTCCGTGCTGAGCATGCGGGGTGCCAGCACAGGCTCGCCGTGACGGTTCAGCACGCTGGCCACCACCGGCTCGTTCAGTTTGGCACCGCGACGCAACACCACGGCCGAATCACCCCGGTTCAACTCGACAAACGTACCGGGTGGATAAAGGCCGAGATTGCGCACCAGGTCCAGGCCCACTTCGTCAGGTTCAGTGTTGCCAGGGGAGCGCAAGATGGATTTGACAGCCTGTGGGGACTCCCGCCCCGGTCGTGAGCCTCGCGGACTCATGGCAGCAGTGTACCGGTCGATGACCTGAAGCACCTTGGCAAGTTTTTCAACCGGTGGGCGGTCATTGATGGCAGGGCAGTGGGGCAGGTCATCATGGTGGCGGGCCACCGCATTGAGCCACAACGGGTCGCTCACGCCAGCTTGCCTGAGCAATTCCATGCTGTCCTTGGCATGGGAATCGATGGCCAACATCTGGTCTTGCGTCGGCTTGGTCTTTTGCCCGGCCATGCGGTCTTGCAGGGTTTTGATCGAAACGTTTTTGGTCAGCGCCGCTTTGACGAGAACAGAAGTTTCGGTTTCGCTGATGGGCAATCGGCTGGCTGAGTCCCAGGCCAGCGCCGCGCACAGCAAAGCATGCAAGGTGCTGTAGCCGTTGAACTGCGTCACCGAGCGGGTGAAGAGCAGAAAAATGGCTGCATCTTTGTCCCGCTTCATCAGATCGAAAAAGCGGGCTTCGACCATTGCCAGTCGTTTCATGGCTTTGGGGGCCGCTTCGCCTCCCGCTGCGATACCCACGAGGACACCGCCCAGAATGGCCTCGATGTCTGTCCACAATTCAGGTGTGGACCTGCTGGCGGCTACTTCTGCTTCTGCCTTGAGCAGTTCAGTGACGTTGCCTTCTACAAACAGGACGCTGTCCCGATTCCGCTCATCTGACAGGTTGTCCAGTCGGCTCAAGGGAGCATCTTTGGTTTCCAGCTCTGTGACACTGGTATACCAAGACCTCGCGCGGTTGCGAAGTGACACTTCGTCTGAATAAAGTGCCGGTTGACTGCGCAGGTACTCCAATTTGTCGGCAGATTCAATGACCTGATTCTTTGCAATCAACAGGTGCCCTGTTTCGGTGTAAAGCGGAATCTCCAGTACTGAGCCAACTTTGAGAGAGCCCGCATGAACGCGGAGCAGAGCGCTGCCTGGACCCTGTCTGGTTGCCATGTTGTTCAGTCCCCCGTCATCGACACTCAGTCTCTGAAGTTGTTGAAACTCAGGGGCAGGTCGGCCACGTCTTTGCGGATCACTGCCATGGCTGCTTGCAGGTCGTCGCGCTTGGCACCGGTCACGCGCACGCTGTCGCCCTGAATAGCGGCCTGAACCTTCAGTTTGCTGGCTTTGACGGCTTGCTGGATTTTTTTGCCAACATCGCTCTCGATGCCGTTGCGCACCGTGATGACCTGCTTGACCTTGTCACCGCCGATTTTTTCAATCTTGGCAGCATCCAGAAACCGCACATCGACACCTCGCTTGGCAAGCTTGTTGCGCAGGATTTCATCCACTTGCCCGATCTGAAAGTCGCTGTCGCCGAAGAGCGTCACGGTTTTGTCTTTGAGTTCGAGGTTGGCGGACGTGCCCTTGAAGTCGAACCGGGTGCCCACTTCACGGGTTGCCTGTTCTACGGCGTTTTTGACTTCAACAAGGTTGGCTTCCAGAACGGTGTCGAATGAGGGCATGTTGTTTGGCTGGCAAATTGACCGGGGTGAGACAATCCCCTGATGTTAGTCGAGAACCAGGTTTCCCTTCAGCCCTATAACACCTTGGGCATTCAGGCCAGGGCGCAGACCTTTGTCCGGGTTGCCTCGGTCGGCGATGTATTGGCCTTGCATCGCGAGCACCCCAGTTGGTTGCGCAGCCAGCCGCTGGTGCTGGGCGGGGGCAGCAACCTGGTGCTGACCGGCGATGTGACCCAGGCCGTGCTCAAGGTCGAAATTGCCGGGCGGCAGTTTGTCAGTGAAACACCCCAACACTGGATCGTGCAGGCCGGGGCGGGCGAGTGCTGGCACGGATTTGTCGATTGGACCTTGTCGCAGGGCTGGCCAGGCCTGGAAAACCTGGCGCTCATTCCCGGCACCGTGGGGGCTTCGCCGGTGCAGAACATCGGTGCCTACGGCGTGGAGTTGCAGGACAGGTTTCATTCTCTCGATGCCATTGATCTGCACACGGGGCAATTGTTCAGCCTGGACGCGGCCCAATGTGGTTTCGGTTACCGCGATTCGGTGTTCAAACACGCACCGGGCGATGCCCGGTACATGGGGTTGGCGGGCAGGGCCTTGATCACACATGTGCGGTTTGCGCTGCCCAAGACATGGAAGCCCGAACTGGGCTACCTCGATCTCGCCCGAAAGGCCAACGAGCAGGGTGTGACATCGCCTACGGCCCGGCAGGTCTTTGACTGGGTGTGCGACATCCGGCGCGCCAAATTGCCCGATCCTGCTGCTGTGGGCAATGCGGGCAGTTTTTTCAAGAACCCGACGGTCAGTGCCGAGCAGTGTGCCGACATCATTTCCCGCGACCCCAAACTGGTGCATTACCCCATGCCAGACGGCTCGGTCAAATTGGCCGCCGGTTGGTTGATCGATGCCTGTGGTTGGAAAGGCAAATCGGTGGGCAATGCTGCGGTGTACGAAAAGCAGGCTCTGGTGATCATCAACAAAGGTGGCGTCGTCCATCCGGCCACGGGTGGCGAAGTGATGACGCTGGCCAAAGCCATACAGACCAGCGTCTATGAGCGATTTGGACTCATGCTGGAGATAGAGCCTGTGGTGGTGTGAATGCGCCCTGCCCAGTAATTTTTGATAGCAATAAGGCTATATTCAATAAGCGATAGATGGCAATAATTAATAATAAAAAAGCCCGTCAGGCGAAACGCCGACGGGCTTTTTTGTGGCTCTCGCCGACGAAGCGCAGTGCTTACTTGCCCAGCTTCAAGAAGTCATCACCCTTGCCCAGTTCCAGCAAACCCGCATTTGAATAAATGCCCAGCTTGGCGCGGGTGTCGGTGATGTCCAGGTTGCGCATGGTCAACTGACCAATGCGGTCCAGTGGGCTGAACGGCGCGTCCTCCACCTTTTCCATGCTCAGGCGCTCGGGTGCGTAGGTGAGGTTGGGGCTTTCGGTGTTCAGAATGCTGTAGTCGTTGCCACGGCGCAGCTCCAGGGTCACGGTGCCGGTCACGGCGCGGGCCACCCAGCGCTGGGCGGTTTCGCGCAGCATGATGGCCTGGCTGTCGAACCAGCGGCCCTGGTACAGCAGGCGGCCCAGTTTGCGGCCGTTGTCACGGTACTGCTCGATGGTGTCTTCGTTGTGGATGCCGGTCACCAGACGCTCGTAGGCAATGAACAGCAGCGCCAGTCCGGGGGCCTCGTAAATGCCGCGGCTCTTGGCTTCGATGATACGGTTTTCAATCTGGTCGCTCATGCCCAGCCCGTGGCGGCCACCGATTTCATTGGCCTTAAGGAACAGGTTCACCAGGTCGGGGTAGGCCACGCCGTTCAGGGCCACGGGGCGGCCTTCTTCGAACGTCACGCTCACTTCTTCGGCCTTGACCACGCAGTCCTCTTTCCAGAACGGCACACCCATGATGGGGTTGACGATGCGGATGCCGCTGTTCAGGTGTTCAAGGTCTTTGGCCTCGTGGGTGGCGCCCAGCATGTTGCTGTCGGTGCTGTAGGCTTTTTCGGCGCTCATCTTGTAGCCAAAGCCGTTGGCCGTCATGAAGGCGCTCATTTCGGCGCGGCCACCCAGCTCGTCGATGAAGGTCTGGTCCAGCCAGGGCTTGTAGATTTTCAGCGCAGGGTTGGTCAGCAGGCCGTAGCGGTAGAAGCGCTCGATGTCGTTGCCCTTGAAGGTCGAGCCATCGCCCCAGATGTTCACATCGTCTTCCTTCATGGCGGCCACCAGCATGGTGCCGGTCACGGCGCGGCCCAGGGGCGTGGTGTTGAAGTAGGTTTGCCCGGCAGTGGTGATGTGGAAGGCACCTGCCTGCAGCGCGGCCAGGCCTTCAGAGGCCAGCTGGGGGCGGCAGTCCACCAGACGGGCCTTGATGGCGCCGTAGGCCATGGCCTTGCGGGGGATTTCGTCGTAGTCGCTCTCGTCGGGCTGGCCCAGGTTGGCGGTGTAGGCGTAGGGCAGGGCGCCTTTTTTCTTCATCCACAGCAGGGCGGCGCTGGTGTCCAGCCCGCCCGAGAAGGCGATGCCAACTTTCTGGCCGGTGGGGATGTTTTGCAGGATGGTGTTTGACATAAAAATGGCTTTCAGCGCTTGTCAGAGTAGCAAAACCAGCTACAAAAAAACTAATAGATGTCTCAGGCGAAGTGGCAGATGTAGTGATAAGCGTCGGCCACGCGGATCTGGAAGGAGCTTTTGGCAGGCACGTTGAACGACTGGCCAGCCTCACTGCGCACCCACTCGGTGGCGCCGCTCAGCAGGTACTCGCAACTGCCGGCCACGCATTCCATGACTTCTGCCGCGCCGGTGTTGAACGTGAGGGTGGCGGGCAGGATCACGCCCACCGATTTTCGTGTGCCGTCGGCCTGCGTGAAGCTGTGGCTCACGCACTTGCCGTCGAAGTACACATTGGCTTTGGTGGTGACGCGCACGGCGTCGATGGTGTCTGTGGTCATGGTGGGCTTCAAATGAAAAAAGCGGGCAGCAGGCCCGCGGGCAATCATCGATTTTAGGTGTTGAGGAGCAAAGACTTTCCCAGCGCAGGCTGACCTGTCAGCGCAGGGCTTCCCACTGGTCAGGTGCAAACCCGACGGTGGTGAGTGGCCCGCGGGTCATGACCGGGCGTTTGATGACGCTGGGCTGCTGGCACATCAGCGCCATGGCGCTGGTGGCATCGGTCACGCTGGCCTGCACGTCGGGCGGCAGCTTGCGCCAGGTGGTGCCTTTGCGGTTGAGCAGCGGTTCCCAGCCCAGCTGGGCGACCCACTGTTGCAGTTGTGCCTCCGGTACGCCTTGTTTCTTGAAGTCATGGAAGTCGGCGGCAAGTCCGTGGTCGATAAACCACTGGCGGGATTTTTTGACAGTTTCGCAGTTCGGAATGCCGTAGAGCGTGATGATTGGGGTCATGGTTTGCTGAAGTATGTGGTGCCCAGCCTTGCGCGGACACATGGCCTGATGGTACAGGCCGGTGCCGCACGCGTAGGGTGAACACCCGGCGTGTCTTGATGTTTTCACGCCCGTTGATGTGGGTTGATTGGTGGGTTGAACGTGGGGCTTGCTTGGGTCTGCGCGACAATCCGGGCCCATGAAAGACCTTAAAACATTGTCCGACTGGCTCGCTTACTGCGAGGGTTTGCACCCCAAAGGTATGCAGGGTATTGAGTTGGGCCTGGATCGCATTCGCCGCGTTGCGCAGCGTCTGGGTGTGCGTTTTGACTGCCCGGTGTTCACCGTGGCGGGCACCAATGGCAAGGGGTCTACCTGCGCCATGCTGGAGAGCATCCTGCTGCAGGCGGGTTATCGCGTGGGTGTGTTCACATCGCCCCACCTGGTCCATTTTGAAGAGCGTTTGCGCATCGGTGGCGAGAACGTGAATGCCTCCGACCTGGTGAATGCTTTCGCTGAAGTGGAGGCCGCGCGCGCCCAGGGCGGCGAAGCGGTGGCGTTGACCTATTTCGAGTTCACGACGCTGGCGATCTTGCTGCACATGACGCGCAGCCAGCTCGATGTTGCTGTGCTTGAGGTCGGGCTCGGCGGTCGGCTGGATGCCGTGAACCTCATCGATACCGATTGCGCCATCATCACCAGTATCGACCTCGACCACATGGAGCTGCTGGGGCCGGACCGCGAGAGCATCGGCTACGAAAAGGCCGGCATCATGCGCACGGGTAAGCCCGTCATCGTCAGCGACCCGGTGCCACCCCAAAGTGTGTTGGACAGAGGTCTGGAAGTGGGTGCGGACCTGTGGCGTGTGGGGCGTGACTTCACCACTTCGGGTGACCAGCAGCAATGGGGATGGGTGGGGCGCAGCCGCCGGTACAGCGGACTGGCTTACCCGGCGCTGCGTGGTGCCAACCAGCTGCTCAATGCCGCCGGCGTGTTGGCGGCTTTGACAGCAATGCACGCCCGACTGCCCGTGACGGCTCAGGCGGTCAGAAACGGTCTGGCATTTGTCGAGCTGCCCGGCCGCTTCCAAATCGTGCCGGGTCAACCCGCGCTGGTGCTGGATGTGGCGCACAACCCTCATTCGGTGGCCGCTCTGGCTGTCAACCTGGACGCGATGGGCTTTTTCCCCGTCACGCATGCCGTGTTCGGTGCCATGGCCGACAAGGACCTGGTGGAGATGCTGTCGCGGGTGGCTCCCATCATTGACAACTGGTACTTGACCGACTTGCCGACCCCCCGTGCAGCGACTGCCGATGCGCTGGCCAAGGCGCTGACGGCATTGCCAGGCCGGCGCGCGCATGTGGCCGGACGCTACGGTTCGCCCCAGGCGGCACTGGATGCAGCCATCGCTTCGGCGGGGTCGGCTGATAGAATCGTGGTCTTTGGATCGTTCTACACCGTGGGCGGCGTCTTGATGCAAGGCACCCCACGGCTCTCTGCCAAGCACCTGTCTTCCTGACAGGTTTTGCACCCGCCGCTCGCGTTGGTTGGGCGGTGTCAGGCACCTCTCATCTGTTTAGCCCGCATGTTCAAACGCCGCTCTGCTGCTGCCACCGACTCGCCGCCCAGCATTGAACTGGTGCGGCAACGTGCCAAACACCGCCTGATCGGCGTGTCCATTCTGGTGCTGGCTGCGGTGGTGCTGTTCCCAATGCTGTTTGACACCCAGCCCAGAGCCATACCTGTCGACATCCCCATCGAAATTCCATCGCGCAAGACGGCCAAGCCCTTGACCGTCGAGCCAACGCCCGTGTTGGCCGAGAGCGCTGCGCCGGTTGCTGCTTCTGCGGCTGTGCCCGATGCAGGCCCCAAGGGCAGTCAGGTTGCCAAGGCGAAGGCGGAGGATGAAGAGGTCATCCTGTCGCACACGCCTGCGCGTCCTGCGGCCGCAGCGCCGGCCGTGCCACCGATGGCAGCCGTTGCCCCCGCCATGGTGGAGTCGCCCAAGCTGCCTCAAGCTGCACCCAGGGAGGTGCCTGCTGCTTCACCGAAAGTGGGTCACAAGGAACCCGTCAAGGCAGCATTGCCCAAAGAACCGGTGAAAGACCTTGCCAAAGAACCGGCCAGGGAAGCTGCCAAAGAGGTTGCGAAAGAACCCGCCAAACCCAGCCCAGCCAAAGACGCCAGCGCAGAGGCTGCGCGTGCGCAAGCGCTCTTGGAGGGCAAATTGCCCGCCGCAGTTGCCAAACCTGCCGCAGAAGCCGAAGGCAGCCGGTTCATTGTTCAGGTGGGGGCATTTGCCGACCCGGCTGTGGCGCAGGCTGCACGTTTGAAACTGGAGCGCGCAGGCCTCAAGACCTACACGCACGAAGCTCAAACGCCCGATGGCAAACGCATCCGTGTCCGTCTGGGGCCGTTCGCCACCCGCGCTGAGGCTGAAAAGGCAGCGGCCAAGGCCAAAGCCACCGGTACGGCAGCGGCCATCCTCACGCTGTGAGGTGAAGGCCGGGCAGATGCGTCATCAACCCAACGTTTCCTGGTCTTGAGCCATGACCATGAATGCCGTCGACATTGCAATATTATTGATAGCATTAGTATCAATAATGATAGGCGTATGGCGTGGTTTTTTGTATGAATTTTTGTCGTTGGCCGGCTGGTTTGTTGCTTTTTTTGTTGCCCGCTGGTTTGCTGCCGATGTGGCGGCCTGGTTGCCCATGAGTGGTGCCTCTGACGGTTTGAGGTTGGTGGTGGCCTTTGTGCTTGTGTTTGTGGCGACAGCCTTTGCCGCCGGTATGGTGTCGTGGTTGGTTCGCAAGCTGGTCACCCGCCTGGGCATGCGCCCTGTCGACCGAGTGCTGGGTGCAGCGTTTGGCATGGTCAGGGCTGTGTTGCTGTTGGTCGTGGGGGGATTTGTGGTGGGCATGACCCCCTTGGCCAACAATGAAATCTGGGCAGAGTCAGCGGGTGGTCCGCTGCTGCTCAAAGCGGCGGACGCAGGCAAAACCTTGCTGCCACCCGAACTCGTAAAGGTACTACCGTAATGTGCGGAATATTTGGCGTGGTCAGCAATGCCCCGGTCAACCAGTTGATCTATGACGGCTTGTTGTTGTTGCAGCACAGGGGGCAGGATGCGGCTGGCATTGCCACGCAAGATGGCCGCAAGTTCTACATGCACAAGGCCAAAGGCATGGTGCGAGACGTGTTCCGCACCCGCAATATGCGCGCTTTGCCAGGCAATGTCGGCATGGGGCAGGTGCGCTACCCCACGGCGGGCAATGCTCACAGCGAAGAAGAGGCGCAGCCGTTTTACGTGAACGCGCCTTTTGGGCTGGTCATGTCGCACAACGGCAACCTGACCAATGCTGCTGCGCTCAAAGCCGAGTTGTTCAACAGCGACCACCGGCACATCAACACCGACAGTGACTCGGAAGTTTTGCTGAATGTCCTGGCCCATGAGCTCGAAGCCACGACGCGCGGTTTGGCCCTCACACCGGCCGATGTGTTTGCCGCGGTTCGCGGGGTCAATCGGCGCATCAAGGGGTCTTATGCCGTGGTGGTGCTCATTGCAGGCCATGGTATGTTGGCGTTCCGCGATCCATTCGGCATCCGTCCCTTGTGTCTCGGACATGGCGAAGGCCATGTGGCCGTCGCGAGCGAGTCGGTGGCACTGGAAGGCACCGGCCTGGTGTTCGACCGCGACATTCAGCCTGGGGAGGCCGTGTTCATAGACTTGGCCGGCCAGGTGCATGCCGACTTGTGCGCAGACAAGGCGGTTCTGTCGCCTTGCATGTTCGAGTACGTTTACCTGGCCCGACCCGACTCCGTGCTGGACGGGATATCGGTGTACCAAGCCCGTTTGAACATGGGTGAAACCCTGGCCAAACGTGTGATTTCCACCGTTCCCCCCGACCAGATTGACGTGGTGATCCCCATTCCGGAATCGTCACGGCCCAGCGCCATGCAGCTTGCCCAGCTGCTGGGGCTGCCGTACCGGGAAGGCTTCGTCAAAAACCGTTATGTCGGACGAACCTTCATCATGCCGGGGCAGGGTGTCCGGAAAAAATCCGTCCGACAAAAGCTCAACGTCATTGCCAGTGAGTTCCGTGGGCGGAACGTGCTCCTGGTGGACGACTCGATCGTGCGTGGTACGACGAGCCGAGAGATTGTGCAGATGGCGCGTGATGTCGGGGCCAACAAGGTGTACATGGCCAGTGCTGCCCCACCGGTTCGCTACCCCAACGTCTACGGGATTGACATGCCCACCACCAGCGAGTTGGTGGCCTATGGCCGAACGGTCGAAGAAGTCCGCCAGATCATCGGTTGCGATGCCTTGATCTACCAGGATGTCGAAGCCATGAAGCAGGCAGTGCATGCACTCAACCCGGCGCTGAATGGTTTCGATGCCTCCTGTTTTGACGGCGTGTACTGCACGGGCGACGTCACACCGGCAGACATCGAGCGCCTCAATGAAAAGCGGGTCAGCACTGTGGAGCCTGTCGAAGACACGTCGCGCCTGGTACTGCCCAATGCTCAGGAGGCCTGAGGAGGCCTCGCAACGCCACAACCGGTTGCGTTCCGGGTGGCATGGCACATTTCCTTCAATTTGGTTTGGCAGCCTTTCCGGCTGGCCCACTCAGACATGACAACTCGCACTCGCACCCGCTTTGCGCCTTCCCCGACCGGGTTCATTCACCTGGGCAACATCCGCTCCGCGCTGTATCCATGGGCGTTTGCCCGCTCGACCGGTGGCGACTTCATCCTGAGGATAGAAGACACTGATGTGGAGCGTTCCACACAGGCTGCTGTCGATGTGATCCTGGAAGGCATGTCCTGGCTGGGTTTGCAGCCCGATGAAGGGCCGTTCTATCAGATGCAGCGCATGGACCGCTACAAGGCTGTATTGGCCGACATGGTGGAGGCCAACCTGGTTTACCCCTGTTACATGAGCGTGGCCGAGTTGGACCAGTTGCGTGAGCGACAGATGGCCGCCAAAGAGAAACCTCGCTACGATGGCACCTGGCGTCCAGAGCCCGGAAAGGTTCTGCCCCCCGTGCCGGCTGGCGTGCAACCCGTGTTGCGCTTCCGGAACCCGCAGGGCGGCGTGGTGGCTTGGGATGACAAGGTCAAGGGCCGGATCGAGATCAGCAATGCGGAGCTTGACGACCTGGTCATTGCGCGCCCTAACGGCACGCCCACCTACAACTTCTGTGTGGTGGTGGATGACATCGACATGGAGATCACCCATGTCATCAGGGGTGACGATCACGTCAACAACACGCCACGGCAGATCAACATCTTCCGCGCATTGGGCAAGGAACCCCCGGTTTACGCCCATCTGCCCACGGTGCTGAACGAGCAGGGCGAAAAAATGAGCAAGCGCAACGGTGCCAAGCCCGTTACGCAGTACCGTGATGAGGGTTATTTGCCGGAAGCCATGGTCAACTACCTGGCGCGTTTGGGTTGGAGCCATGGTGACGACGAATTGTTCAGCCGGGAACAGTTTGTCTCGTGGTTTGACTTGGACCATCTGGGAAAAAGCGCCGCGCAGTTTGATGAAGCCAAATTGAGGTGGGTCAATGCCCAACACCTCAAGGCTTTGGACAACGCGGTTTTGTCTGGATTGATTGCCCCCCTGCTGACCGGCATGGGCTTGGAGGCTGACAACCGGTTGGAGGCCATATGTGGCTTGTTCAAAGACAGGTGCTCCACCCTTGTCGAGCTGGCATCCTGGGCGAAGGCCTTCTATGCGCCGGTTGAGATCAACCCTGAGGCGCGTGCTGCGCATATCACCGATGCGATCCAGCCAGCTTTGGATGCATTGCGGGTCGGCCTCTCCGAATGCAAGTGGGACAAAGCGGACATTGCCGCAGCCATCAAGGGTGTGCTGGCTCAACACGGTTTGAAAATGCCGCAGCTCGCCATGCCCGTGCGGGTGCTGGTTCTGGGAACCGCGCACACGCCATCACTTGATGCCGTACTCGAGTTGATGGGCAAAAAAAATGTGATCGAAAGGTTGCAAACCTCGTAAAAAGTACTCTATAATTTGAGGCTTGCCAGATGACAAGAAATTGTTATCGATTGTAGACCTGTTGGGGGTATAGCTCAGCTGGGAGAGCGCTTGCATGGCATGCAAGAGGTCAGCGGTTCGATCCCGCTTACCTCCACCAAAAAGGTGCTACAATCAAAGGCTTACAAGTTTTAGGTTATGACCCTATCGTCTAGAGGCCTAGGACATCACCCTTTCACGGTGAGTACCGGGGTTCGAATCCCCGTAGGGTCGCCAAATTCGTTGCAAAAACGAACCAGGCAAATCAAGCGATTCAGGCAACTGATGAATCGTTTGAGAGGAGTGGTAGTTCAGTTGGTTAG
>DDUQ01000012.1:0-5959 GCA_002344885.1 Comamonadaceae bacterium UBA2334 | reverse complement strand
GGAGTGGTAGTTCAGTTGGTTAGAATACCGGCCTGTCACGCCGGGGGTCGCGGGTTCGAGCCCCGTCCACTCCGCCAACACACAAAAAGCCTCGCAAGTTTGCTTGCGAGGCTTTTTTGTTTCTGTCCCTCGATGGCACTCGTCTGCAAGCGGTTGTATCGGGTGCAAAGCCCGAGATTTCTGCAATACGTCAATGAGGCTTGCGAGGCAACAAGCCCGACGACAACGCGGTACCCAGCAACACGATCGCCCCGCACCCCAGCATGGTCAATGTCACGGCCTCGTCTAGAAAAGCCCAGCCATAACCCAGGGCAAACACAGGAATCAGAAATGTCACGGTGAGTGCCTTGGCAGGCCCTGCCGCTTCAATGAGCCTGAAATACAAGATGTAGGCGAGGCTGGTACACACCACACCCGAAACAATCAATGCCAACCAGGCGTCCCAAGCTGGCGAACTGTTTGGCCAGGCTGCCGCTGCGGGCAAGGCCAACCCCAGTGACGCCCCGATCTGGCTGCCCGTTGCGGTCAGCAGCGAAGGTAAACCTTGCAGGTATTTTTTGGTGAAGCTGGCAGCCAGACCATAACAGAGGGTGGCACACAGGCATGCGGCCACCGCAAGTGTCAAATGAAGGTTGTCTGCGTTGGTCAGTCCGGGCTTGGCCTGACTGAGCGTCAGTGCCGTCACGCCCATGAAGCCGATCATCAGTCCAGCGACGCGCCAGCGCGTCAGCCTGTCATGCAGCCAGACCCAGGCAACCAGCGCTCCAAACAACGGCACAGTTGCATTCAGAATGGCTGACAGACCAGTGGAGATGTAGAGCAGCGCAAAAGCAAAACAGGCAAACGGTATGCCGGAGTTCAACAGACCGACGATCAGCAGCGACTTCCATTTCGTCAGCAATTGCCTACCCAGCCCGCGCCAAAGCATGATGAGTAGCAAGAACGCTGCAGCGATCGCGACACGTCCGGCAGCTGTCGGCAAGGGGCCGAATGAGGCTGTCGCTGTTTTCATGAACATGAACGACGAACCCCAGATGGCAGCCAGCAAGACGTAGTCGATGATCCAGGCGGGCAGCTTCACACGCGTGTTTACGTGATCATCGTTGCCTGTCATGCAAAGTACCTGCCATGGCCGCGTATGTGCAGGCGAACGGGTGCGCCGCCATACCCGTTGTGTGCAAGATGCTTCTTGCCCATCCGATGAAACAGCCTGGAGAGTTCAGCGGTTGCATGGGGTGTGATGACATGCATGGCGTGTCCGAAGTCGATCGCGAAAGAAGCTGGGATGTTCATGAGGGCATGGTAACCCTGTGCGCTGGTCTGTTCTGGCTGAAAACGGACATGCATGTGTTTGGTGATGTGTCCTTTGCTCCCAAGTCTGTTCCGCCATCGAAAGTACCACGCCACGAGCACTTGTCATGAGAGCAGGGTAGGAGCGCACCTACAATCCTTCGCTCTGGCATGGCTCCTGCACGAAGCGGAGCCTGACTACACCGACGATACATTGCTTGAGGAGATTTCATGCTGGTACCTGCATCCGTTTTCAAGGCGTATGACATCCGTGGCATCGTACCTTCGGGCCTGAATGAGGCTGTGGCCGAAGGCCTTGGCAAAGCATTCGGTTCAGCCGCCAGGGCAGCAGGCGAGACCACAGTGGCTGTTGGGCGTGATGGACGGTTGAGCGGCCCGGCATTGAGCCAGGCTTTGATCAGAGGGCTGGTCGCAGCAGGCATGGAGGTCATCGACGTGGGCATGGTCACCACGCCCATGCTGTACTTCGCGGCCAGCACCTTGTGCAAGAGCGGCATCCAGGTCACCGGCAGCCACAACCCGAAAGACTACAACGGCTTCAAGATGGTGTTGGCCGGGCGGGCCATATATGGGGACGAGATTCAGGCGCTGCGTGCCACGATGGAAGCAGAGTCCTGGATGCTTCAGCCTGGTGGGTCTGTGCGTTCGGTCCGCGTGGATGAGGACTACCAGGCTCGAATCGTGTCGGATGTGAAGTTGGCGCGGCCCATGAAAATCGTGGTCGACAGTGGCAACGGTGTTGCGGGTGCATCCGCGCCAGCGATCTTCCGGGCTTTGGGTTGCGAGGTGATCGAGCTGTTCAGCGAGGTGGATGGCAATTTTCCCAACCATCACCCTGATCCCAGCAAGCCAGAGAATTTGAAGGACCTGATCGCTGCATTGAAACTGCATGGTGCCGAACTCGGCCTGGCGTTCGACGGAGACGGTGACCGGCTGGGTCTGATCACATCTGCCGGCAACAACATTTTTCCCGACAGGCAGCTGATGCTGTTCGCTCAGGACGTGCTGTCTCGAGTACCGGGCGGCACCATTCTGTTTGACGTGAAGTGCACCCAACGCCTCGCCCCAGCGATTGCAGCTGCTGGCGGTGTGCCGGAGATGTTCAAGACAGGCCATTCACTGATCAAGGCGCGCATGAAGGAAGTCGACTCGCCGCTGGGCGGCGAGATGAGCGGGCATGTGTTCTTCAAGGAGCGCTGGTACGGTTTTGACGATGGAACCTATGCTGGGGCACGCATGTTGGAAATTCTCAGCCGCCATGCAGATCCGTCCGCTGTGCTTGACGCACTGCCGACCAGCCACAGCACGCCTGAACTCAACGTCGCTTGCGCAGAAGGGGAGCCTCATGCACTGGTCAAACAGCTGCAGCAAGCCACGTTTGTGGCGCCTGCGCAGGTGTCCACCATCGATGGCCTGCGGGTGGACTGGCCCGACGGGTTCGGGCTGATCCGCGCATCCAACACCACGCCCGTACTGGTGTTGCGGTTTGAAGGGCATTCGCCGGAAGCGCTGCATCGGATCGAGGCCGAGATGCTTGCGTTGCTGAGGTCGGTCAAGCCCGATGCGGTGTTGGGTGCTTCGGCTCACTGATGGCTTGACGTTTCAGACACTTGCATGCCAGTCAGCCATGGCCTGAGCGCCGATCCGGAAGTCATTGTTTTTAACCTCAAGAAGCGTTACACCGGTGTCTCTGCTACGGTGAACGCCTTGGTGCCCCTGCAGATGACGCAGTGGCGGCTGGGTTACTGTGGCACGACGCAATCGAATGGTGTGCAGGGCATGACGTTGCGCGAAGCCATCCGCGTGTCGAGGCGGCCGCCTGCTGGCCGACCGTTTCGCATCTGGCATGTGCGCCGTGATCACGAAATGATGGCCGGGCTCTGGGCACGTGATGTGCTGCGGCTGCCCATCAGGCTGGTGTTCACGTCAGCTGCGCAGCATGTGCACGGAGCATTCCCTGCCTGGCTGATTTCGCGGATGGATGCTGTCATCAGCACGACCCAGAAGGCGGCCGACTGTGTGCCCAACACGACTGCCGTGGTGCATCATGGTATCGACCTGACGCGTTTTGCCTGTGTGGACAAAACGCAGGCCTGGGCCGACAGCGGCTTGCCGGGGCGGTTTGGCATCGGTGTGTTCGGGCGGGTGAGGGATGACAAGGGTACGGACGTGTTTGTCGATGCCATGATCCAAGCATTGCCAGCGCACCCGGATTTCACGGCTGTGATTGCCGGTCTGGCGCAACCCAAGCACCAGGCGTTTGAAGCCGATCTGCGCGCACGCATTGCAGCAGCCGGGTTGAGCGACCGGATTGTGTTTTTGGGTGAAGTGCCGTCCGGCGAGGTACACCGTTGGTACCAGCGTTGTCTGATCACCGTGGCGTGTCCGCGTTACGAGCCGTTCGGCCTCACACCCTTTGAGGCTGGCGCCACCGGATGCGCGCTGGTGTGTTCGCGCACGGGTGCGTTCGAGGAGTTGGTCACGCCAGGACAAGAGGGTTGGTTGGTGCCAACGGGTGATGTTGGCGAGTTGGCGCAGGCTGTTGACCGATTGATGTCTGATGTGCCCGGTACATTGGCCAAAGGTCAGCAAGCCCGTTTGACCGTGGCCACCCGGTTTTCTCTCGAAAAGGAGGCCGAAGGCATCGGCCGTGTGTACAGCCAGCTTTGGTCATCAGGGCGATGAGCGCGCTCAGCCTGGCTGAACAAATCGCCTTGTGGTTGTACGGGCTGGCAATGTGGCTGGCCCGCCCCCTGCTCAGGTGGAAGTTGCGCAAACGCGCGCGTGCAGAACCCGGTTATGCGCATGATGTAGACGCCCGTTTTGGGCGCTACCGCTTGAAGCAGCCGGGGCAACCACCTGGCTCGGATGATGCAGCCGCTGCCTGGATTTGGGTACACGCGGTATCTCTCGGAGAAGCGCGGGCGGCAGCCATTCTTGTGGAGCGCTTGCGTCGACTGATGCCTGGCATGCGGCTGTTGTTGACGCACAGCACCGCAACGGGCTGGCGCGAAGGGGCTGCCTTGCTCCAGCCGGGCGACGCTCAAACTTGGCTGCCGTGGGACGACCGGTCCAGCGTCAAGCGGTTCTTGACCCGATACCAACCTGCGGTAGGCGTGTTGATGGAGACCGAGGTGTGGCCCATTCTGGTCAGGTCCTGCGCGGAAAGCGGGGTTCCGTTGACATTGGCGAATGCACGTATGAACGAGCGGTCATTTGACAAAGCCTTGCGGCTGCGCTGGCTGTCCAGGCCCGCCTACGCCGGCTTGCGGGCTGTGTGGGCACAAACTGCCGACGACGCCAGGCGGTTGGCCGCATTGGGTGCCCGTGTGGATGCCGTGACCGGCAACCTCAAGTTCGATGCCCGTCCAGACCCCCGACAGCGTGAGTTGGCAGGGAACTGGCGCAAAGTTTGCGGCAGACCGGTCGTGCTGCTGGCCAGCTCTCGGGAGGGAGAGGAGGCTCAGTTTATACATCAAATTAGCCGCCTATCGCTTTCCTGTAAAGGTTCTGATGCTACTCATATGGGTGATCTTGAGGCGCGTGATCTGCCGGTTTGGTTGATCGTGCCGCGTCATCCGCAGCGGTTTGATGCCGTCGCTGGTTTGCTGGCGCAGGCTGGTTTGGGGGGGCGGCGGCGTTCGGAGTGGGGCACCTGGCTGGATGAAGCGGTGATGCAGGCCGCAGCCGATCAGGCGGTGGATAAAACTGACCCAAGCTCGGCTGATCCGATGCATGAGCATGGTCACAACGAGGTGCCAACGCAGGTGCGCCATGCCTGCGTGGCCCCGGCAGGAGACATCTGGCTCGGCGATTCTCTGGGTGAGATGGCTTTGTATTACAGCCTGGCGGATGTGGCGTTGCTGGGGGGCAGTTTCGAGCCGCTCGGCGGACAGAACCTGATCGAGGCAGCGGCTTGTGGTTGCCCGGTGGTTCTGGGGCCGCATACCTTCAACTTTGCCGAAGCTGCAGAGGCTGCCGTGGAGGCGGGTGCCGCTTTTCGGGTGGACAACATGGCCGATGGCATTTCAACCGCCATGCATTTGCTGGCGCATCCGCAAGCCCAAGAGCAGGCTGTTGCGGCAGCCCATGCGTTTGCCGGTTCACGTCAGGGAGCCGCTGGCACCATGGCTCGCGCGTTGAAACGACTGGTGACGAATGCAGAGCCGCTCGCGCAGGTGGCGCAATAAACGTCAGCTACAGCCACCAGCGCCATCGACTGGTCACGTGGGCCTGACGTCTCGCCCGGCTCAGCGTGTGGCTGCCGAGGTTGACAACAGTGCGTTGATGTCGTTCAGGTTGTCAGCGGCCAGGCTGCCACTGGCTTGGCGCAGCCGCAAGCTGCCCATCAGCACGTTGTAGCGGGCCACGGCCAGGTCACGCTTGGTCTGGAACAGTTGGCTCTGAGCGTTGAGCACGTCGATGTTGATCCGCACGCCCACCTGGTAGCCGAGTTTGTTGGCGTCCAATGCGCTCTGGCTGGATGCCTCGGCCGCCTCGAGGGCTTTGACCTGGCCCTTGCCCGACTGGATGCCAAAGAAGGCGGTGCGGGTGGCTTGCGCCACGGCGCGCTTGGCACCTTCTGCATCGGTGCGGGCCTTTTCTTCCAGTGCCAACGCTTCTTTCACGCGGTTCTGAATGGCATAAC
>DDUQ01000112.1 GCA_002344885.1 Comamonadaceae bacterium UBA2334 | reverse complement strand
TGCGTGTCTTCGACGGTCTCGCCACTGTTGCGGTCTTTGCGGCGGCTGGTGGTGGCAATGCTGACGTTGGCCACGGCCTGGCCCGAGGGCAGGTAACGGATTTCGGTGTCACGGCCCCAGTTGCCGATGAGGATGACTTTGTTGACGGATGCCATGGTCGTTGCTGTTGGAAGGGGAGAGGGGGAGCAGGTCGATCAGTTGCATTGTGCCCCAACGTGGCGTGGGTGCTGCCAACGGCACGGGGCAGGCGGGGTGGCGTCAGTGTGTGGCGGGTGCAGGTGGGTTGGCGCTGTGGGTTTGGGGCGGGGGGGCAGGCAGCTGGATGCCCCAGCCCACCACCAGCCACACCAGGGCCATGCCGGCGCACAGGATGAACAGGCCCTGGCTGCCGGCGTACTTCACGGCCACGCCACCCAGGGCGCCACCCACAAAGAAGCCCACCGACTGCAGGGTGTTGTACAGGCCCATCGCGGCCCCCCTGGCCGATGCCGGTGCCAGCCGGGACACCAGGCTGGGCTGGCTGGCTTCCAGCACATTGAACACCAGGAAAAACAGGAACAGCCACACCACCAGCGGCGCGATGCGGGCATCGGAGCTGGCGCTCCAGAACAGACCGCACTGCACCAGCAGCAGCAGCGCCACGGCCCCGCGCAGCACGCTGCGCATGTGCCCCCGGCGCTCCAGCGCAAAAATCCCGCCCGTCAGCACAAACCCGCCCAACACCGTGGGCAGGTACACCTGCCAATGGGCAGCAGGGGCCAGGCCCGCCTGCGTGAGCATGGCGGGCACCGCCATCCACATGGCCAGTTGCACCGCATGCAGGGTGAACACGCCAATGTTCAGCCGCCACAGCTGGGGATGCTTCAGCACGGCCACCAGCCCGCCCGATGCCTGCGGATGGAGGGAGCGGTCGGGCTCCGGCGGGGTCCAGCGCCACACGGCGAGTGCCCCCAGCAGGGTCAGCACAAAGGTCAGCCCGAAAATGCCCGGCAACCCGGCCACGGCGGCCAGTGGCGGGGCCAGTACGAGTGACAGCGCAAACATCAGCCCGATGCTCACGCCAATGAGTGCCATGCCCTTGGTGCGCACGCTGTCCCGGGTCAGATCGGCCAGCAGCGCCGTGACCGCCGCCCCGACGGCGCCTGCGCCCTGCAAGGCACGGCCGACGATCAGGCCCTGCACGCTCTCGGCCAGGGCCGCTACCAGGCTGCCGGCGGCAAACACGGTCAGCCCCAGATAGATGATGCGCTTGCGGCCCCAGCGGTCGCTGGCCAGGCCCAGGGGCATCTGCATCAGCGCCTGGGTGAGGCCGTAGGCGCCCATGGCCAGGCCCACCAGTCCGATGTCGTCGCCACCGGGGTATTGGCGGGCTTCCAGCATGAACACGGGCAGCACCAGAAACAGCCCCAGCATGCGCAAGGCGAAGACCGTGGCCAGCGAGAAGCTGGCCCGGCGTTCGGTGGGGGTCATCAGGTGACTGTCGGGGCCGTTTGAAGGCTGCATGGCAAATGGTCGGGCACAGGGAGTGCGGATTGTCGCAGTGCGTGTGGGTTGGGGTGGCAGGTGTGACCGAGGCGTGGCGGCGCGCCCGCTCATCGGTCAGACTGTTTTGATCTTACCGCCACAGCCGACCG
The DNA here is from genome assembly GCA_002344885.1 of Comamonadaceae bacterium UBA2334. Lineage (GTDB taxonomy): Bacteria > Pseudomonadota > Gammaproteobacteria > Burkholderiales > Burkholderiaceae_C > UBA2334. Next base: position 7,944 of record DDUQ01000112.1, on the reverse strand, counting down.
GGCCCGGCAGACCAGACCCGCCAGGCCGGTCCCGGACCGATAATGTCCGGTTGCTTGTTTGACGCCACCTGCCGCCCACCATGACCACTGACAACCGCCTGCCCACTTCGTCAGCCAACACACAGGAGGATATGCCGGTGGATGTGCGTCACGATGCGTCGGCTCACCTGGCCTTGCGCCAGCAGCGCATCAGCGTGCGGGGCGCGCGCACCCACAACCTGAAAAACATCGACCTGGACATCCCGCGCGACAATCTGGTGGTCATCACGGGCCTGTCGGGCTCGGGCAAGAGCAGCCTGGCGTTCGACACCCTGTACGCCGAAGGCCAGCGCCGCTATGTCGAGAGCCTGAGCGCCTACGCACGCCAGTTTTTGCAACTGATGGACAAGCCCGATGTCGATTTGATCGAGGGCCTGTCGCCCGCCATCAGCATCGAGCAGAAGGCCACCAGCCACAACCCACGCTCCACGGTGGGCACGGTGACCGAAATCCACGACTACCTGCGCTTGCTGTTCGCCCGGGCGGGTACGCCGCACTGCCCCGAGCATGGGGAGCCGCTGACCGCGATGAGCGTGAGCCAGATGGTCGATGTGGTGATGGGCTGGCCGGCGGGCAGCCGGCTGCTGATCGTCGCGCCGATTGCCCGCGAGAAGAAAGGCGAGTTCCACGACACCTTTGAAGCGCTGATTGCGCAAGGCTATGTGCGCTTTCGCGTCGATGGGCAGGTGGTGGAAAGCCATGAATTGCCCGACCTGGACAAGGCGCACAAACATGACATCGACGTGGTGGTGGACCGACTGAAGGTGCGGGCCGCGCCGACCGGCGAGGTGAACCCTGAAGACGAGGAGCACAAGGCCTTTCTGGCCCAGCGGCAGCGGCTGGCTGAGAGTTTCGAGGCTGCTTTGCGCCTGGCCGATGGACGGGCCTTGGTGGTCAACCTGGATGCTCCCGACCAGGAAAACTCAAATACAGTAGCTGAAAAACCATATCAATCAAGCGCTGAAAGGCTTTTTTCTTCAAAGTTTGCGTGCCCGGTGTGCAGCTACTCGCTGCCGGAGCTGGAGCCGCGGCTGTTTTCGTTCAATTCGCCGCAGGGGGCCTGCCCTGCGTGCAATGGCCTGGGGCACACCGAGGTGTTCGACCCTGAACGCATCGTCGCCTTTCCCACGCTCAGCCTGGCCAGCGGTGCCATCAAGGGGTGGGACCGCCGCAACGGCTACTACTTCGCCATCCTGCAAAGCCTGGCGGCCCATTATGGTTTCGATGTCGAAGCGCCCTGGGAAGCGCTGCCGGATGCCGTGCGCCAGGTGGTGCTGTACGGGTCTGGTTCCGAGGATGTCGCGTTCGAGTACACCATTGACTCGGGCAAGACGGCGGGACGCAAGGTCGTCAAGCACCACCCGTTCGAGGGCATCGTGCACAACTTCGAGCGCCGCTACCGCGAAACCGACAGCCCCACCGTGCGCGAAGAGCTGGGCCGCTACCGGGCCACCCAGCCCTGCCCGGCGTGTGGTGGGTCGCGCTTGCGCAAGGAGGCGCGCCATGTGTTTGTGGGCGAGGGCACGCAGCAGCGCGCGATCTTCGACGTGAGCCACATCACCCTGGGCGAGGCCTATGCCTACTTTCAGTCGCTGCACCTCACCGGGGCCAAGGGCGACATCGCGGCCAAGGTGGTGCACGAAATCCGCCAGCGGCTGAAGTTTCTGAATGACGTGGGCCTGAACTACCTCAGCCTGGAGCGCAGCGCCGAAACGCTGAGCGGTGGCGAGAGCCAGCGCATTCGCCTGGCCAGCCAGATCGGCGCGGGCCTGACCGGCGTGATGTACGTGCTGGACGAGCCCAGCATCGGCCTGCACCAGCGCGACAACGACCGCCTCATTGCCACCCTGCAACACCTGCGCGACCTGGGCAACACCGTGCTGGTGGTGGAGCACGACGAGGACATGATCCGCACCGCCGACCACGTGATCGACATGGGCCCCGGCGCGGGCGTGCATGGCGGCCGCGTGATGGCCCAGGGCACGCCCGACCAGGTGGCCGCCCACCCCGACTCACCCACTGGCCAGTACCTGAACGGCACGCGGCAGATTGCCGTGCCGACCGAGCGGCATGCCCCGTGGGATTGGGTGACCGTGGTGGGTGCCAGCGGCCACAACCTGAAAAACGTGACCGTGCCGTTCCCCATCGGCCTGCTGACCTGCGTGACCGGCGTGAGCGGCTCGGGCAAGAGCACGCTGGTCAACGACACGTTGTATGCGGCCGTGTCCAAACACCTGTACCGCAGCCACGAGGAACCTGCACCGCATGAGGAGATTCAGGGACTGGAGCACTTCGACAAGGTCATCAACGTGGACCAAAGCCCCATTGGCCGCACCCCGCGCAGCAACCCGGCCACCTACACCGGGGTGTTCACCGCCATCCGCGAGCTGATGGCCGAGACCAACACCGCCAAGGAACGTGGCTACGGCCCAGGGCGCTTCAGCTTCAACGTGGCGCAGGGCAGCGGCGGCGGGCGCTGCGAGGCCTGCCAGGGTGATGGCGTGGTGAAGGTGGAAATGCACTTTCTGCCCGACGTGTACGTGCCCTGCGACGTGTGCCACGGCCAGCGCTACAACCGCGAGACGCTGGAGGTGCAGTACAAGGGCAAAAACATTGCCCAGGTGCTGGACATGACGGTGGCCGAGGCGGCCGAATTTTTCAGTGCCGTGCCCACCATCCACCGCAAGCTGCAAACCCTGCTCGACGTGGGCCTGAGCTACATCCGCCTGGGGCAGAGCGCCACCACCCTCTCAGGCGGTGAAGCCCAGCGCGTGAAGCTGGCGCTTGAACTCAGCAAGCGCGACACCGGCCGCACGCTCTACATTTTGGATGAGCCCACCACCGGCCTGCACTTTGCCGACATCGAGTTGCTGCTAAAAGTGCTGCACCAGTTGCGCGACGCAGGCAACACACTCGTGGTGATCGAGCACAACCTGGATGTCATCAAGACCGCCGACTGGCTGATCGACATGGGCCCCGAAGGTGGCGCAGGCGGTGGCACGCTGGTGGCAGCGGGCACGCCAGAGGAGCTGGCAACGTGCGAGGTCAGCTTCACCGGGCGGTATTTGCGGCGGTATCTGAAGGGCTGATTCGCCCACGGCCCCCGGTTTGGCTGCTGCTGGGTGGCGTCATGGACTGCTGGAAGCCGGGGGGCGCGGTGGCGGCTGCTGTGGCCAGCGCGCTGTGTGCAGATGCCAGCGGGTCAGGCAGAATCGAGTTTCACCGTCAGCGTGGTGCCGGTTGCCAGGATGTCAAACAGCCGGTCGATGTTCGGATGGCTGCCAGGGTGAAGTCGGGCCGCGTCGGTGTGCTCGGCAAAGAGCTGCAGCCCCTCTTCGGCGGCTGCGGGATTGATGCTGCCGTGTTTGGCCGCAAGGGCAGCGTACACCGCCAGGGACCCTGCCTTGCCGGGCTTGTTTTCAATGGTGGCGACCACGTTGCCTTCCGAGTTCAGCAGGTGCAGTGCAGCCAGGTGAGTCACTGGGGGCAGTCGTTTCAGGTTGTCGGCAAAGTTCATGGTGCAGCAGGGGCGGGTTGACGGGCGGCATTCAGCAGGTCACGCGTGCGGATGGCTTCTCGGCGGGCCGCCTCGGCAAAATCGGCACCGTTGCTGGCATACAGGATGGCGCGCGACGAGTTGACCGATATCAGCCCACCGGCCGTCAACCCGGCTTGTACCGTGGCATGGGCGTCCCCGCCTTGCGCACCCACACCGGGGATCAGCAGCGGCACGCTGGGGGCCAGCGCACGCACCCGGGCAATTTCAGCCGGGTAGGTGGCACCCACCACCAGGCCGAGTTGGCCGTTGGCATTCCACGGCCCTTGCGCCAGCCGGGCGATGTGCTCGTACAGCAAGGGCTGGCCATCGACAGTGGCCAGCCGCTGGGCCTGAAAGTCGTCTCCGCCGGGGTTGGAGGTGCGGCACAGCAGGTAAGCGCCTTTGCCTTCGTACTTCAGGTAGGGCATGACCGAGTCCATGCCCATGAAGGGAGACAGCGTGACGCAATCGGCCTGATAGCGCTCGAATGCCTCCTTGGCGTACTGCTCGGCAGTGGAGCCGATGTCACCGCGTTTGGCATCCAGGATCACCGGAACATGCGGAGCCACACCACGAATGTGGGCCATCAACTGTTCAAGCTGGCTTTCGGCACCGTGGGCGGCAAAGTAGGCAATCTGGGGTTTGAACGATTGGGCGATGTCGGCCGTGGCGTCCACGATGGCCGCGCAGAAGTCGAAAATGCGCCTGCTGTCGCCTTTCCAGGTACCTGGAAAACGTGAAGGTTCAGGGTCCAGGCCCACGCAGAGCAGGCTGTTGTGTTGTTGGGTGGCTGCGGCCAGCTTGTCGATGAAGGTCATCCGCCAAATTTTACGGACATCGGGGCCACAAACGTTTGCAAGCGTTGGACACTGACCCAGGGACTGTTCACAATACACTGTGCTCCATTGAGGTCAGGTAAGCGAGGTCGGATTTCGTTTGGCCTGCTGGCTGTGCAAACGAAGCTGAAACGGAATGTATTGCATGTTGATCCATCCATCTCTTTCTCGTCTCGGAAGATGCTTTGTGGTCTGCGCTGCAACGGCTGTCGGTGGCTTGATGCCGCTTGTGTCGGGCGCGCAAACGGCCGCAGCGCCTGCACAGGTGCCTGCTGATGTGGTGGGCGAGGTCACGTTCTCCCGCGGGGTGGGTTTTGCCCAGCTGCCCGGCAGCAACCCCAGAACCCTGGGCGTTGGATTGCCTTTGCAGTTGGGGGACAGGCTGACCACCGCTGCAGGCGCTTCAGCCATCATCAAACTCCAGGATGGCACCCGGGTGACGCTGCGCCCCCAGTCGGATCTGGTGTTGCAACAGTTTAAATATGTGCCTGATGCCACAGACAACAACATGTTGCTGCAGCTTTTGCGTGGGGGGTTTCGCGCACTGACTGGTGCCGTGACCAAGCAGAACAGCAAGGCCGCGTTGGTCAAGACGCCCACGGCGACCATTGGTATCAGAGGGACGGATTTCGATGCCCGGCTGTGTCAGGCCGATTGTGCGAGCGATGTCCGGGCCTCCGCCGAACAATTGCGCGCTGCCAACCTCAAGGCCAGTGCCAAAGCCGTGTCCGTGACGGGCAACATCGTTGCAGTCGCAGACAGCGGGGACAGGCGAACGCTGGTCCACGGGTCAGCCTTGTACCCCGGCGATATGGTCGAGACATCTGCCGATGCACGGGTGGTGCTGGCCTTCCGGGATGAAAGCAAAGTGTCTTTGGGCGGGGGTGCCCGTTTCCGGGTAGACGACTTTGTATTTGACCGGGCCAATCCGATCGATGGACGTTTCATGGTCACTTTGCTCAAAGGCACGGCTCGGGCATTGACAGGCTTGGTCGGCAGAGCGCGCGCCAACAACGTGGTGTTCAAGACACCCACGGCAACCATCGGTATCCGGGGCACCGGGCTTGACATGTCGTGTGACGACAACGCCTGCAGTTTCTTCAACTGGCTGGGCTCGATTGCTGTCACCCCAGAGGGGCACAGTGCCTTGCAGGTGCTTGAAGCGGGGCAGGGGCTTTTTGTTTCCCGGACCGGCATCAGGCCGATCAACCAACTTGAACTGCCTGGCATCAGCCGTCCCGATGCCGTAGAGGTCGATCAGGCACCCTTGTTCTCGGCTCGTGAGGTTGACGAAAGCCAGACAGGTGTCTATGTATTCGTGCGGGATGGCCACATTGAGTTGTTCACCGACAGGGGCACGGTTCATCTGGGTCGCGGTGAGGTGGGTCTGGCCCAGGACGATGGTTCGGTTCTGCGCCCCTTGCGCATGCCACGCTTCCTGGAGTTGGATCCCACACCTTTGCCCAGTCACCCCAACCCGTTGTTGGCCACGGTACTGGGTGATGCAGGCATTCGTCCCCTGAACCAGTGCAGATGAAATTGCGGAAAACAGCCATGCGTCATACGTTTCAACTTGCCACTTGTGCGGTTTGGGTGATGGGAATTTGGGCGGGCGGGGCGTTTGCCCAAGTTGTGCCGACTGCTGCGGGCACGGTGGCCGCCACTGAATCGGCTCAGCTCATCAGGGGTTTTTCTGTGACCGGGTCGAACCCGTTGGCAGATGGAGAAGTGAACCTCGTGCTGGCCCCTTTTCTGCGCAAGCCCGCTACGCTGGACAATTTGCAGAAGGCCACCGCGAGCCTGGAAGCGTTGTTGCGAGAAAAAGGCTTCGGACTCCACCGGGTCGTTTTGCCGCCGCAGGATGTCGATCACACCATCACGCTGCATCTGGTTCAGTTCACGATGGGCACGATCGATGTGGAGGGCGCAGCGGCTTTTCACCCGGCCAACGTCCGGGCCAGCGTTCCCGAGCTGACGGAAGGTGGGACCCCAAATCTGGAGCGCTTGGCCATACAGACTGCATTGGCCAACGAGAACGGCTCCAAGAACATTCAGGTTGCACTGCGGGCGGGGGACAAGCCAGACCAGATCGATGCCACCATCAAAGTGCAGGATGCTGTCCCGCTGAAGCTGAGTGCCAACCTGAACAACACAGGCAGCAAACAATCTGGCCGGGATCGGTTCACGTTGGCAGCGTCGCATGACAACCTGTTCGATCGCGACCATCAGCTCATTGGTGCCTACACCACGTCATTGGCCAAACCGTCGGCCGTCACCCAGCTCGGATTGACCTACCGGGTACCCCTGTACAGTCGGCTCAGCATGGTGGACGTGTCGTACACACAGTCCGACGTGGTGGGCGATTTTGGTACCTTCAGCAGCACGGGTGCGGGGCACGCATTGGGCATCGGCATCATGCGGCATGTCCAGACACCCCAGGGCATGAAGCGCTACGTTCAGCTGGGCCTGGAAGACAAAGCCTACAAACCCACCTTGTTGAACGGCATTCCCCTGGCCGGTCAGGTTCAACGCAGGGTGCGCCCGTTGTCGTTGGGTTACTTTGTGGGTGGGCAGTCGGCAGACACCCGATGGGACGTACACGGTTCGTTGGCAATCAATTTGCCGGGTGGTCGCGGCAACAGCGTGGCGGCCTACCAGTCAGAGTCGCCAGCCGTCACGCGCGCACGGTGGACGGCTTTGAGGGTGCGGGGAAACTGGGCCACTGGTCTGGGTGAGGGATGGTCACTGGCTTGGCGTGGCCAGATGCAGTGGTCGCCCGATGCGTTGATTGCCGGTGAGCAGTTGGGGTTGGGTGGTTACGCGTCACTTCGCGGCACGGAGGAGCGAGCGCTGTCCGGTGACCGAGGGTTCATCAGCTCCCTGGAGGTGGGCAGCCCGGAATGGGTGCCAGGCTTCAGGGGGGTGGCTTTCTGGGATGCCGGCTGGGTGTCCAGTCAGGCGACGGCCGCGCGCGTGTTGCCAGCTAATGACCGTGCGGCCAGCGTCGGTCTGGGCGTGCGGTACAGCCGAACACCGTTTGCTTTGATGCTGGATGTAGGCCGAGTGGTGTCTGGCAGCAAGGCAGCGGTGGGCAGCAGTACGGTTGCGCCCCGCTCGGGTGACTACAAGGTTCATCTTTCGGTGACGGCACGGTACTGAAGCCGGTTCCGTCCCCCTCCCCTCCCAAAAAAACAGGGCGCTTTGCGCCCTGTTTTTTTGTCTGAACGGGTCGCACAACCCGTTCGAACTCAACGGCAAATGAGGCCGTTGTCGTCCACCACATTGTCCCGCGGTGCGTTGGGTTGTCCCAGTGGGTGCTGGCTGAACATGGCCTGTGTCAAGTCTGCCTGGCGTTCGGCCTCTTGCACATACAAAGCCAGAAACGTTCGCAGCACGTTTCCACTTTCCGTCAACGCCGGCGGCACAGGCGCAGGTGTAGGCACCGGCGCGGGAGCGGGCGGTGGTGGCGGTGGCGGTGGCGGTGGCGGTGGCGGTGGAGGTGGAGGTGGAGGTGGAGGTGGAGGTGGAGGT
>DDUQ01000040.1:8334-19037 GCA_002344885.1 Comamonadaceae bacterium UBA2334 | reverse complement strand
CTTGATCGCCAGCCAGATCCAGCCGGGGATCCAGTTGAACAGCGCACTGTCCAGCGGGGGCAGCCAGCCGCCCAGGAACATCAGCACGGCCAGCACCGAGACCAGCCACATGCTGGCGTACTCGGCCAGGAAGAAGATGGCAAAGCCCATGCCCGAATATTCAACCATGTGACCCGCCACGATCTCGGCTTCGCCCTCAACCACGTCGAAGGGATGGCGGTTTGTTTCAGCAATACCCGAGATGATGTACACCACAAAAATCGGCAACAAAGGCAACCAGTTCCATGACAGGAAAGTGAGGCCCATGGAAGCACCGATACCTTTGCCTTGGGCAGCCACAACATCGATCAGGTTCAGGCTGCCAGACACCATCACAACGACGAGGAAGCAGAATCCGATCGCAATTTCATAGCTGACCATCTGCGCCGAAGCACGCAATGCGCCAAGAAATGCGTATTTGGAGTTAGACGCCCAACCAGCGATGATGACGCCATACACCTCAATCGATGTGATAGCCAGAATCACCAGCAAACCTGCATTGACGTTGGCCAGCACAGTTTCAGGCCCAAACGGTACGGCCACCCAAGCAGCCAACGCAGGCATGATGGCCATGATCGGGCCCAGAACGAACAACCCTTTTGCCGCCGCACTGGGTTGAATCAATTCCTTGGTAAGAAGTTTGACCGCATCGGCGATCGGTTGAAGCAAACCCATGGGACCCACACGATTGGGGCCGAGTCGTACTTGCATAAAGGCCAGCAACTTGCGCTCCCACAGCGTCAAATAGGCCACGGCACCCATCAGTGGCGCGAGCAGCACCACAATTTTGAGCAACACCCAAATCACGGGCCACGCTGCCGTCGTCCACCACGCAGCAGAACTCAACGACAAGCCGCCGTTGTAAATCACATCAATCATGCTGCGGCTCCCGTCGCCACGGATGCGGCACGCGCATCGGCAGTCATTTGCAATGAGGGTGAGCGGCGGACCAAGCCATCAAGCTGATAAATGGCAGCCGTGCAAGGCTGCACGAACTCACCTTTGCTTGCGCCGACCTCAATGGCCTGCTCGTTGCTCAATTGGTTCGGGCTGACGATTTGACCAGCGGCGGAACCAGGCAACGCAGCGGCCAGCACATCTGTCACAGATTCCTGCGTCACTGTTGATACACCCAACATGTTGGCAAGTACCCTGAGAACTTTCCATGCAGGCCTGGTGTCGCCCAAAGGCTTCACGACTGCGTGGAAAGACTGCAGCAAACCTTCCGCGTTCACAAATGAACCCGCAGTTTCAGTGAACGGTGCAATGGGCAGCAGCACATCGCTGCAATCCAGGTTGGTACGGAACGGACTCAGTGTCACGACCATTCGGGCTTTGGCCACAGCGCTCACCGCATCCGAACCACCAGCTGTGTCTTTGCCTGGTTCCACGTTCAGCAGGAACAAGGCCTTGGCGGAGCCATCCAGCATCTGTCGGGCATTCAAACCTCGGTCGGACGGCATGGCCTTGACCAACTGAGCACCGACCGTATTGGCAGCCTCGGTCAGGAAGCCAACCGTTGCACCCGTTTGCTGTCCGATCCAATTGGCGATGCCAAGCAATGCGGCACCATGCGAGTGATGTGCCACAGCGTTACCCAACAAAATGGCCTTGTCTGAGCCACTCAACAGCATGTTGGCAACCGCCGTACTGGCGTCATCAGTCTGAGCATCCACCGGAGACGCCACTGATTTGGCTGCGGCAACTGCAGATGCAACTTTAGAGAGCACATCCAGCCATTCTGCAGCGGGAGCCTGAATCACACCTTGCAATGGCAAGGCCCAATCGATTCCCGCTTGATGAGTCAGGGCGTGAACTTTGGCACCGCGCTTCGCGGCCTGGCGGATTCGCTGTGCAAACAATGGATGGTCTTTGCGGAGGTTGCTACCAACCACCCAAACACGATCCACAGTGGACAAACTGGCGATGGAGCGTCCGAGCCAACGTGCGCCTTTGACTGACACGTGCTCAGCATGCCGCAACCGATAATCCACACTGCCTGATCCGATGCCTCTCATCAACGCACCGGCCAGGTACAACTCTTCGACGGTCGAGTGTGGACTGGCCAGCAGCCCGATGGCATTCGCACCGTGTTCAGTCTTGATGTCCGTGATGCCGTTGGCCACGTACTCAAGCGCAGTCTGCCAGTCGACGGTCTTCCATTCACCGCCTTGCTTCAGCATAGGCTGCGTGAGCCGCTCTGTGCTGTTCAGGGCTTCGTACGAGAACCTGTCGCGGTCAGCGATCCAGCACTCATTGACTGCCTCGTTTTCATAAGGCAGCACGCGCATGACACGGTGATTTTTGACCTGCACAACCAGATTGGCACCGGTGGAGTCGTGCGGGCTGATTGAACGCCTGCGTGACATTTCCCAAGTCCGGGCACTGTACCGGAATGGCTTGCTCGTCAGGGCGCCCACAGGACAGATATCGATCATGTTGCCCGACAACTCGGAGTCGATGGTCTTCCCAATAAAGGTTTCAATTTCAGCATGCTCGCCACGGTGCGACATGCCCAATTCCATCTCACCTGCGATTTCCTGACCGAAACGAACGCATCGGGTGCAATGGATGCACCGGCTCATTTCTTCCATGGAAATCAACGGACCCACGTCCTTGTTGGCCACCACCCGCTTTTCTTCGCCATAACGTGAGCTGGTGCCGCCGTACCCAACTGCGAGATCCTGCAACTGACACTCACCACCCTGATCGCAAATGGGACAGTCCAGAGGGTGATTGATCAGCAAGAACTCCATGACCGACTGTTGGGCCTTGATGGCTTTGTCGGTCCGTGTCCGTACAACCATCCCCTGCGTGACCGGTGTCGCGCAAGCAGGCATCGGCTTTGGTGCCTTCTCCACCTCAACCAGACACATCCTGCAGCTGGCGGCAATGGACAGCTTCTTGTGGTAGCAGAAGTGGGGCACATACACCCCAGCTTTTTCAGCCGCATGCATCACCACGCTGCCTGGTGCGACTTCTACTTTCTTACCGTCGAGTTCAATTTCAACCATGGTAATTCTCGAATTCAGGCCGCTTCGGTTGATGGGGAAGCCGCACGGATCATGCTCTCGAACTCCGGTCTGAAGTGCTTGATCATGGCTCGCACCGGCATCGCTGCTGCATCACCCAATGCACAAATGGTGCGCCCCATGATGTTCTCGGCCACGTTGTCCAGCAGGTTCATGTCAGCAGGTTGACCCTCACCCCGATGAATGCGATCAACCAGGCGCCACAACCAGCCCGTGCCTTCCCGGCAAGGCGTGCACTGACCACAGCTTTCGTGCATATAGAAGTACGACAGGCGCAGCAGCGACTCAACCATGCAACGGCTGTCGTCCATCACAATGACCGCACCAGAACCCAACATGGATCCGGCCTTGGCAATGGAGTCATAGTCAAGCGTACAGGCCATGATCACGGATGCCGGCAAAACCGGTGACGACGATCCACCAGGAATCACCGCTTTCAGCTGGCGGCCTTTCCGCACGCCGCCCGCCAACTCCAACAACTTGGCAAATGGCGTCCCCATCGGCACTTCATAGTTGCCGGGGCGTTCAACATCACCGCTGACGGAAAAAATCTTGGTGCCGCCGTTGTTGGGTTTGCCACACTCCAGGTAAGCCTGCCCTCCGTTTCGAATGATCCAGGGAACCGCAGCAAACGTTTCTGTGTTGTTAATGGTCGTCGGCTTGCCGTAAAGACCAAAACTGGCTGGAAACGGGGGCTTGTACCTTGGCTGCCCTTTTTTCCCTTCAAGCGACTCCAACAGAGCTGTTTCTTCACCACAGATGTACGCGCCAAAGCCGTGATGGGCATGCAACTGGAAGCTGAACGAACTGCCGTAAATGTTGTCGCCCAGATGTCCGGCGGCCCGGGCTTCTTCCAAAGCCGCTTCAAAACGCTGGTACGTCTCGAAGATCTCTCCGTGGATGTAGTTGTAGCCAACGCTGATACCCATGGCATAGGCGGCAATGGCCATGCCTTCGATCACGATATGCGGGTTGTAAAGCAGGATGTCCCGGTCCTTGCAGGTACCCGGCTCGCCCTCGTCCGAGTTGCAAACCAAGTACTTCTGACCGGGAAACTGACGTGGCATGAAACTCCACTTCAAGCCCGTGGGAAACCCGGCACCACCTCGTCCGCGCAGACCGGACTCCTTGACCATTGCAATGACCTGATCCTGCGACAGACCTTCGCCACCGTCTTTGCCGAGAATTTTGCGCAACGCCTGGTAGCCACCCCGAGCAACGTAGTCGGCAAGCGACCAGTTCTGACCGTTCAGGTCTGCGTAGATCTGGGGATTGATATGGCGACCGTGGAAACAGGTTTCGTCGCCTGTTGCCCGAAACTGCGCGATGACTTCTTGCGCGTTCATGCCTTGACCTCTGCGGCACGCAGGCCGTCAATCAGTTGATCCAGTTTCTGGTGAGTCATGAAGCTACACATGTGACGGTCATTGACCAGCATGACCGGTGAATCCGCACAAGCACCCAAGCACTCGCTCTGTTGCAAAGTGAATAAACCGTCAGTTGTGGTTTCACCCATGCTCACACCCAGTTTTCCCTCAAGATGCTTCAGAGCGTTTGAACCGTCACGCAGCAAACAAGGCAAGTTGGTGCACACATTCAACTTGTACTTGCCCACAGGCCGTTGGTTGTACATGTTGTAAAAGGTCGTGACCTCGTGCACTGCCATGACCGGCATGCCCAGATAATCAGCCAACAACTGCTCACTCTCGGGACTGATATAGCCCAATTCACTTTGCAGAATGGACAGGCAAGCCATGACTGCTGACTGACGCTGCTCAGCGGGATACTTGGCCGTCTCCCGATCAAAGCGAGCACGCATTTCTGCTGTGATCATCGGTCAATCTCTCCAAAAACAATGTCCATGGTTCCGATGATGGCCACTGCGTCGGCCAGCATGTGGCCGCGCGCCATTTCGTCCAAGGTTGACAGGTGTGTGAAACCAGGTGCCCGAATCTTCATCCGGTAGGGCTTGTTCGCGCCGTCGCTAACGAGGTAAATACCGAACTCACCCTTCGGGTGCTCCACCGCTGCATAGGCTTCGCCTTCAGGCACATGGAAACCTTCGGTGAACAGTTTGAAGTGGTGAATGAGCTCTTCCATGCTTGACTTCATCGAAGCACGCGAGGGCGGCGCTACTTTGTGGTTCGATGTGATCACCGGGCCGGGGTTGGCACGCAACCAATCTACGCACTGCTTGATGATGCGGTTGGATTGGTTCATTTCTTCCATGCGCACCAGGTAACGGTCGTAGCAGTCACCGGTTTTTCCGATCGGAATGTCGAAATCGAGCGCAGCATAGCTGTCGTAAGGCTGCTTCTTGCGAAGATCCCACGCCACACCCGAACCCCGAAGCATGGGACCAGTCATCCCCAGGTTCTTCGCACGCTCGGGATCAACCACACCGATGCCGACCGTACGCTGCTTCCAGATGCGGTTATCGGTCAACAGTGTGTGGTATTCGTCCAGATAAACCGGGAAGCGCTTGGTAAAGTCTTCAATGAAGTCCAGCAACGAACCCTGCCGGTTTTCATTCAACTGGGCGATGCCACGGGCGTTGCGGACCTTGTTTGCCTTGTATTGAGGCATCGTGTCGGGCAGATCGCGATAGACCCCACCTGGCCTGAAATACGCCGCATGCATCCGCGCGCCGGACACCGCTTCGTACATGTCAAACAGATCTTCACGTTCACGGAACGCGTAAATCAGAATCGTCGAACTGCCGCAGTCGTTGCCATGTGAACCCAACCACATCAGGTGATTAAGCATCCGGGTGATTTCGGAAAACATCACGCGGATGTACTGGGCACGGATAGGGACATCCACGCCAAGCAATTTTTCTATCGCCAAACAGTACGCGTGCTCGTTGCACATCATGGACACATAGTCCAGTCGATCCATATAGGGCAACGACTGAATGAATGTCTTGTGCTCCGCCAGCTTCTCGGTTGCCCGATGAAGCAAACCAATGTGCGGGTCGGCACGCTGGACCACTTCACCATCCAACTCCAAAACCAACCGCAACACACCGTGTGCTGCAGGGTGCTGTGGACCGAAGTTCAGTGTGTAATTCTTGATTTCTGCCATATGTCCGCTTCCGAGAAAACCTCAGTGAAGCCCCCCGTAGTTGTCTTCACGAACGATTCGTGGCGTGTTTTCACGGGGTTCGATGGATACCGGCTCATAAATGACACGCTGGCGTTCGGCGTCGTACCGCATTTCCACGTGCCCGGAGATGGGGAAATCTTTTCTGAACGGATGACCGACGAATCCGTAGTCGGTCAGGATGCGTCGCAGGTCATCGTGCCCATCGAACATCACGCCGAACAAATCAAAGGCTTCGCGCTCAAACCAGGCAGCAGACGCCCAGATGCTGCTAACCGAGGCAACACATGGGAAGCCATCATCCTCAGCGAACACGCGAACACGCAACCGCTGATTCAGGCTGACGGAAAGCAGATGCACGACTACCCCGAATCGGGCGGGAAAATCGGCCACACCCGCATAGTCCTGGTAGTCCACACCGCAAAGGTCAATCAACTGTTCGAACTGCAAACCCTGAGCCTTGCTCAGGGTGGCCATGACGTTGTAATAGGCACCGGCTGAAACTGTCAGTGTCCATTCGTCTTTGGCATACACCAATCCATGAGGAAGATCGCCCAACGCTGCGCTCAACGCATTTTGGAACGGGCTGTCAATCAAAGCGATATCCGACATGTCTCAAACCCGAGCAATGGTGTTGGTGCGGCGAATCTTTTGCTGCAACTGGATGATGCCGTACAGCAGTGCCTCGGCCGTGGGCGGGCAACCCGGCACGTACACATCCACCGGAACGATGCGGTCACAGCCCCTCACGACGGAATAGCTGTAGTGGTAATAACCACCACCATTGGCACAGGAACCCATCGACAAAACCCAGCGCGGCTCAGCCATCTGGTCGTAGACCTTGCGCAGCGCAGGCGCCATCTTGTTGCAAAGAGTGCCAGCCACGATCATCAGATCAGACTGACGCGGACTTGCACGAAAAACTTCTGCGCCAAAACGAGCCAGGTCGTACCTTGCTGTGGCTGCGTGCATCATTTCGACCGCACAACATGCCAACCCAAAGGTCATGGGCCACAGTGAACCGGTTTTCGCCCAGTTGACGACCGAGTCGTAACTGGTGGTGGCGAACCCCTCTTTGAAAACACCTTCGATCATGCTGCTCTGCTCCGGATGTCATTCCCAGTCAAGGGCACCTTTTTTCCATTCGTAGGCAAAACCGACAACCAGAATTGCGAGGAAAACAACGCCCGCAACAAAGCCAGTCAAGCCAATATCGGAAAACGCCACTGCCCATGGAATCAGGAAGGCGATTTCAAGGTCGAAAAGAATGAAAAGAATGGCCACGAGGTAATAGCGCACATCGAATTTCATGCGCGCGTCTTCGAACGCCTCAAAGCCACATTCGTAGGGAGAATTTTTTTCTGGATCCGGCCGGTTGGGACCCAGTATGTACCCCAGAGCCTGGGGGATGACACCGATGGAAAGCCCGACAAGAATGAACAAGAGCACCGGCAAATACTGTTCTAGTTCCATTCTTTGGCTCCATGGACGCCGAGAAAAAGCGTCGAAATGTTCGAATTTGGTGCCGACGGCGAGACTCGAACTCGCACAGCTTTCGCCACTACCCCCTCAAGATAGCGTGTCTACCAATTTCACCACGTCGGCTGGTTACTGTCCTGCAGGACGTTGTTGGCGCCTGCGAACAGCTTCTGATTGTAACTTGAGAATCTACGGGATTTCCCCATATTGGCGGGTTTAACCATCGATTCATACCCACCTGGGTACCAGATTATTTTCCGGGTATCTGTGCTGCGCCAGTAGCAGGCGTTGGGGCTTCATTGGAGGCTGGTGAGGGAGTTGCTGCCGGTTGAACCGCAACGCCTTCCAACACGCTACCTGTGCTGACAGCTCGCTTGCTGCCAATGGAAGCCAACATCAGGGTTGAGACGAGAAAAATGGTCGCCAGAACTGCTGTGGTTCTGGACAAAAAGTTGGCACTGCCACTGGCACCGAACAGGCTTGCCGAGCCCGCACCACCACTGCCAAATGCCGCACCTGCGTCAGCACCCTTGCCGTGCTGTACGAGGATCAAACCAATCATGGCAACGGCCGAGCCGATCTGAAGAACCAACAAAAGTGTAAAAACAATGTTCACGATAAGTCCTGAGTTAACAAATCTTCAACGCGCAACACTAGCTGCTGAAATAATAGCAATAAAATCAGCTGCTTTAAGCGCCGCACCACCAATCAAACCACCATCGATATCGGGCTGAGCCAACAGCTCTGCCGCATTGGCCGCATTCATGCTGCCCCCGTAAAGGATGCGTGGCCCTGAACCACGGGTGCATGCCGCAACCAGCTGTGCACGCAACACCGCATGCACCTCCTGCGCTTGTTCGGGCGTTGCCGTGCGACCCGTGCCAATGGCCCAGACGGGCTCATAAGCAACCACCACCTCGGAAACACAGTGCCCGACGGCATGAATCACCGCAGCCAACTGGCGCTTGACAACCAACATGGTGTCGCCTGACTCGCGTTCAGCCAGTGTCTCTCCCACACACACGACTGGCGTGACACCGAATGCCAGGGCGCGTTGTGCTTTGGCTGCGACCACCAGATCCGTTTCTCCGTGATACTGACGCCGCTCCGAATGCCCGACCAAAGCGTAACGGCATCCGAACTCTCGCAGCATGGCGCCACTGGTTTCACCCGTGTAGGCTCCTTTTTCGTGCGCAGACACATCCTGAGCACCCCATGCGATCGATGTGCCACCCAACAAGGATTGCACCTGCGACAAATAGACACCGGGCACACACACCGCCACGTCGCAGGGCGTGGAGACATTCACCAGCCCCGCCTTGATCTCGGCCAGAAGCGACTCGTTGGCAGACAAACTGCCATTCATCTTCCAGTTTCCAGCAATCAGCTTTTTCATTTGTCAGCCCCTATGTTTGTCCGTCTGGTCACCGCGTCATGCCGTCCAGTCAAGCACGATTTTGCCCACGTGCTGCCCCGACTCCATCAGGGCGTGCGCCTGTTCGGCCTGTGCTGCTGGCAACACAGCGTGCACAACGGGTTTGATTGCACCGCTTTCATACAGCGGCCAGATCTGCCTGGTCAACTCGCGAGCAATTCGCGTCTTGAAGCCCACTGAACGCGGCCGCAAAGTGGAGCCCGTCACGGTCAAGCGCTTGCGCAAGACCAAGCCGGCATCAAAACCTGCATTCACGCCACCTTGCACCGCGATGATGACACTTCTGCCGTCATCCGCCAGGCACGACACATTCCGAGCAACGTAGTCACCCGCCACCATGTCGAGGATGACATTGACCCCGGTGCCATTCGACAAACGTTTGACCTCTTCTACAAAATCTGTTGAACGGTAGTTGATGGCCTGGTCAGCACCCAATGCCAGACAGGCACGGGCTTTGTCATCCGACCCGACCGTGACCCAAACTGTGGCACCTTTAGCTTTGGCAAACTGGATGGCAGTCACGCCGATGCCGCTGGTGCCGCCATGAATCAGGATCGTTTCACCGGGTTGCAAAGCCGCACGGTCAAACACATTGCTCCAGACTGTGAAGGCAGTCTCGGGCAACCCAGCGGCTTCAACATCCGACAAACCAGCCGGCACCGGCAAACACTGACCGACCGGCGCAACGCAATATTCCGCGTACCCGCCACCGGCGACCAGCGCACAGACGCGATCACCCACCTTCAGACCCGATGCATCCAGCGCAACGAGATCACCGCCTTCAATCACGCCGGCAACCTCCAGTCCGGGAATGTCAGACGCACCAGGGGGTGGTGCGTAGCGCCCCAGACGTTGAAGGATGTCGGGCCGGTTGATGCCTGACGCAGCGACGCGTATCAGCACCTCGCCCTCGCCGGCTGCGGGCACGGGCCGACGCACGAGGCGCAGCACATCGGGACCGCCATAACCGGCGATTTCAACAGCATTCATGGATGCGGTGACCGACACGGCTTCAACCTCACTGCTGCTGTTGTGCTTGCTCGGCGCCCTCTGCGTGACGGTCAATCAGCGCTTTCATCGACAGCTTCACACGGCCCTTTTCGTCCGTTTCCAGAACCTTGACTTTGACGATCTGGCCTTCTTTGAGGAAGTCGGTCACTTTCTCGACACGCTGGTGCGCAATCTGGCTGATGTGCAGCAAACCATCTTTGCCGGGCAGCAGGTTGACCAGTGCACCGAAGTCCAACAGCTTGACGATGGGGCCTTCATAGACCTTGCCAATCTCGACTTCCGCCGTGATTTGCTCGATGCGGCGTTTGGCTTCATCAGCCTTCGCACCATCGGTCGCGGCAATGGTGATAGTGCCGTCTTCCTCGATGTTGATCTGGCAACCCGTTTCTTCCGTCAAAGCACGGATGACCGCGCCGCCCTTGCCAATCACATCACGGATTTTCTCGGGGTTGATCTTCATGGTGAACAGCTTGGGCGCAAAGTCGCTGACCTCGGACTTGGCTTCGCCCATGGCCTCCTGCATCTTGCCCAGGATGTGCATGCGCGCTTCTTTGGCCTGCGCCAACGCGACCTGCATGATTTCCTTGGTGATGCCCTGGATCTTG
>DDUQ01000040.1:0-8103 GCA_002344885.1 Comamonadaceae bacterium UBA2334 | reverse complement strand
TGGATCTTGATGTCCATCTGCAGCGCAGTCACGCCATCGGTGGTACCGGCAACCTTGAAATCCATGTCACCCAAATGATCTTCGTCACCCAGGATATCGGTCAACACGGCGAACTTGTTGCCTTCCTTGATCAGGCCCATGGCAATGCCGGCCACATGCGCCTTCAAAGGCACACCGGCGTCCATCAGTGACAAACAACCACCGCAAACGGAGGCCATGGAAGAAGAACCGTTGGACTCGGTGATCTCGCTCACCACGCGCATGGTGTAAGGAAATTCTTCCTTGGTGGGCAGCACCGCCACCAGCGCACGCTTGGCCAGACGGCCATGGCCGATTTCGCGGCGCTTGGGCGAACCGACCCGCCCGGTTTCGCCCGTTGCGAATGGGGGCATGTTGTAGTGCAACATGAAACGGTCTTCAAATTCACCCGCCAGCGCATCGATTTTTTGTGCATCGCGCTCGGTGCCCAGCGTTGCAATGACCAGGGCCTGGGTTTCGCCACGTGTGAACAGGGCCGAGCCATGGGTGCGGGGCAGCACACTGTTGCGGATCTCAATGGCGCGCACGGTACGGGTGTCGCGACCGTCGATGCGGGGCTCGCCTGCCAGGATCTGACCGCGGACGATTTTGGCCTCGATGTCGAACAGCATGCCTTCGACCTTCACGCCGTCAAACTCGACGCCCTGCTCCTTCAGGCCCGCCATCACGGCAGCGTAGGCTTCGCGGCAGGCTTGGGTGCGCGCCTGCTTGCTGCGGATCTGGTAGGCGGCTTCCAGCTTGCCTTGTCCGAGGGCTGCAACCTTGGCGATCAGGTCTTCATCGCGGACAGGGGCCTGCCAGGTCCACTCGGGCTTGCCGGCTTCGCGAACCAGCTCGTGGATCGCATTGATGGCCAGCTTGCTCTGCTCGTGACCGAACACCACACCACCGAGCATGACCTCTTCGCTCAATTGCTGGGCTTCAGACTCCACCATCAGCACCGCAGCCTCGGTACCCGCCACCACCAGATCCATGCTGGATGACGTACGCTGGGTTTGGCCGGGGTTCAACACGTACTCCCCGTTCACATAACCCACGCGCGCCGCGCCAATCGGGCCGTTAAACGGAATGCCACTGACCGACAGTGCGGCGCTGGTGGCGATCATGGCAGCGATATCGGCATCGACTTCCGGATTGAGCGACAGGGTGTGGATGACCACCTGCACTTCATTGAAGAAGCCCTCAGGAAACAAAGGACGGATGGGGCGGTCGATCAGGCGACTGGTGAGTGTTTCGAACTCGCTGGGACGGCCTTCGCGCTTGAAGAAGCTGCCCGGGATTTTCCCGGCGGCGTACGACTTTTCGAGGTAGTCCACTGTCAGGGGGAAAAAGTCCTGACCGGCTTTCGCTTCTGTTTTGGCAACAACGGTTGCCAGCACCACGGTACCGTCCATGTCCAGCAGCACGGCACCGCTGGATTGGCGTGCAATTTCACCGGTTTCCATGCGGACCGTGTGCTGGCCCCAATGGAAGGTCTTGGTCACTTTGTTGAACATGCTCATGTTTGCTCCTGTTGGAATGTGTGGCCGGCGCTTGATACCAAGCCAGCCTGGACGAGGGTAAAGGCCACCCTCAACGGCCCGGAGCACACCTCAGAACACGATGCCATTCCAACCGGACTCGAACGCAATCCGCTTGGAA
Source organism: Comamonadaceae bacterium UBA2334 (assembly GCA_002344885.1). Classification (GTDB taxonomy): domain Bacteria; phylum Pseudomonadota; class Gammaproteobacteria; order Burkholderiales; family Burkholderiaceae_C; genus UBA2334. Next base: position 6,423 of record DDUQ01000040.1, on the reverse strand, counting down.
TGACACAGCTTCGCTCTGCTTGATGTGACCCCTTTGAAAACTCACGCGCCTCATGGTTCGGCGCAATTGAAGTGAAAAACGCCTGAGCTAGTGATCTAACTCAGGCGTTTGCTCGTACTGTCGGGCCAGCTTACTTGCGCAGACCCAACTTGGCGATCAGTGCAACGTAGCGGTCTGCATCTTTGGACTTGAGGTAGTCCAACAGCTTGCGGCGACGGCTCACCATGCGCAACAGACCACGACGACCGTGGTGATCTTTGGCATGCGTTTTGAAGTGGGGTGTCAGTTCGTTGATGCGTGCGGTCAGCAACGCGACCTGAACTTCGGGGCTGCCTGTGTCGTTGGCGGCACGGGCGTTGGCTGCGACGACTTCAGCCTTTGCGGATTTGGCGATCATGAAATACCTTTTAAGACTTGCTTCCCAACGCAGTGACCGAAAATTCCGGTACCGCTTCGGGCGTGTTACCTGCTCGTGATTTACGAACAGCCTTGAATTATAACTCGCGAGATTATTTCGGCCAAACAGGCATGGACCCAAAGCGCGTTCCACAGCTTCCCCACGTCAATGGCGTGGGTTTCTGAAGACCGGCATCAGCGGCGGGTCATCTGGCAGGTGTGTGGCATTTCAGCCTGGCTGGCTGACACGCTGCGCACCACGCGGAAGCCGTAACCCGACCCTTCCACGTCAAAGCGCACACCAGGCTGACCTTGCTTGCCCATCACCGCCACCACCAGGGGTTGTTGCATCTGGTGGTCTGCAGCGCGCATGCGGGCCGTCTGCCCCGCAAACATGACCTGGGCTGTCTCAAGCGCAGTGACCAGTGCGCCCACATCCAACTCGGCCTTGCCTGCGGCGGGTTTCAGGAGCCGGGCACCGGCTTTTTCCATCGACTGGGCCAGCGCCTCGATCATCAGTTGCATGCGCATGTGAACATAGTCGTCAGCCGGGTTCGGGAAGCGCTGGCGGAACGACTGGTAGAACTGGGCTGACTCGGCCCCCTCGACGTTCGGAAACCAGTCAGCCACAGCGACGACCTTGCCGATACCGGCTTCCCCTATGGCTGCCGGTGCACCCAGTGCATTGCCGTAGAAGGTGTAGAACGTACCGTCAAAGCCCATCTCTTTGGCCGCCTTCACCAGCAAGGTCAGGTCATTGCCCCAATTGCCAGTGAGCACGGCCTGCGCACCACTGGCCTTGATCTTGGCGGCATAGGGCAAGAAGTCTTTCACACGCGCCATGGGGTGCAACTCTTCGCCCACGATGCGCACATCGGGGCGCTGGTCGGTCAGTTGTCGCTTGCCCTCGCGCAGCACGGCCTGGCCAAAGCTGTAGTCCTGTCCGATGAGGTAGATGCTTTTCAGCGCCTTGTCTTCCTTCAACACACTCATCAGCGCGGTCATGCGCATGTCGGCATGGGCGTCGAACCTGAAGTGCCAGGGGCTGCATTTTTCATTGGTCAGGATGGGGTCTACGGCCGAGTAGTTCAGGAACACGACCTGGCGGGCCGGGTCGCGCTCGTTGTGCTTGTTCAGCGCATCGATGAGCGCGGCCGCCGTGGCCGACGAGTTGCCCTGCATCACCACCTGGATGTTCTGGTCGATGGCCGCCCGCAAGGCCGACAAGGCTTCTTCTGTTTGCCCCTTGCTGTCAAAACGCTCGATCGCCAGCATGCGACGTCCACCGGGCAGGTTCACGCCGCCACGCGCATTGACCCGCTCCACAGCCCACACCAGGTTGCGGAAAACCGCTTCACCCGTGTTGGCAAACGGCCCGGACAAGCCCTCGATCATCGCCAGCCGGATGGGCGGCTGCACGCCGCTCGACTGCTGGGCATGCACCGCCCCGCCTGACAAACCGAGCACCAGCGCCAAACCACCGGCAGACAGCCGCCCCACCAAGCGCGCCCACACCCGGCGATGGCATACCGATGGATGCACAGGCTCGTTTTTACCCAACTGTTTGAACATGTTTTCTATCAACCTCAGAACACAAAAAACAAGGGTGTTCGCTTTGCGCCGAACACCCTACTCCAAAAATCGTAATTATGAATTAAAAACTCAAAAAATAAAATATAGCAAAGAAATCAATCAAATAAAACGTTGGAGCTACTTTTTTTGTTCAAATTAGGTCGAGCGGCCACCTTGGCTTGACCTCAAAGCTTGCCGTGCTGTGGGCCGGGGTCAGCAGACCCGCCTGCACGCGCATGGCCGCCGCCATGGCGATCATGGCACCGTTGTCGGTACACAGGTGCAGTTCAGGGTAATGCACCCTGATGCCACGCTGCCTGCAGGCAGCATCCAGCTGCGCCCGCAACACCTTGTTGGCCCCCACACCGCCCGCCACCACGATGCGCTTCAGGGCGGTGCGCGCGAGCGCCGTCATGGACTTGCGCACCAGCACGTCGACGATCGCTGCCTGGGCAGATGCCGCCAGGTCGGCACGCACGGCTTCAGGCAGGGTCAATGCCAGATCGGGAGCGAGCACACCAGACAGCTCCAGGCCCAGCAGGCGCTTGACCTGCGTCAGCACGGCAGTCTTGAGCCCTGCGAATGAAAAATCAAGGTCCCCGCTGTTCAGCAAGGGCCGGGGCAACGCAAACGCCTGCGGGTTGCCCTGCTCGGCCAACCTGGCCAGGTGCGGCCCGCCGGGGTACGGCAATCCCAGCAGCTTGGCCGACTTGTCAAACGCCTCGCCGGCAGCGTCATCAATCGTTTCGCCCAGCAGTTCATAGCTGCCGACTCCGTTGACCCGCATCAGTTGCGTGTGTCCACCCGAGACCAGCAGCGCCACAAAAGGGAATGCCGGCGGATCGGCACTCAGAAACGGCGACAGCAAATGCCCCTCCAGGTGGTGCACACCCCACGCAGGCTTGCCCAGCGCAGCCGCCAACGACACCGCCACGCCCGCACCGACCAGCAGGGCACCGGCCAATCCGGGCCCACGGGTGAACGCAATGGCATCCACATCGGTCACCCGACAGCCTGCCTGCGCGAACACCTCGTCCGACAGCGGCAGCACGCGGCGGATGTGATCGCGGCTGGCGAGCTCGGGCACCACACCGCCATAGGCCTGGTGCATGGCAATCTGGCTGTGCAAGGCATGGGCCCGCAACACCGGCACAGTGGCACCGGTGGTTTCCACCAGGGCCACGCCCGTTTCGTCACAGGAAGATTCGATTCCGAGTATCCGCATGGCGCGAGTGTACGGGTGGCCAACCCTGCGGGTGCCCAGGGACTGCCTGGTGAGTGTTTGTGTGGTTGCGCGCAAAGGTGCCTGCCTGTTCGCAGGTGGCCGGGCCTGCGCTGTTCACCTGTCGGCATACCGCCAGAGCACCCGTCAAAGCACCCACCACCCCCACAGCGGGCGCGAAACCACGGCTGGAACACTTGTTGCTTGCTACCTGCGCAACTTTGCCCAGACCTCATGATTGCCGGACTCCACTTTCTCGTTGCTGCAAAACACTGTGAAATCGCCGACCTGGCGCAACTGGTTCAATCCGCCTCGCTGGTGGACACCACCGCGCGCCTGGTGCACGGCCTGCAACGCGAACGGGGCTTGAGCAACCTGTACCTGTCCCCGCACGGCCATTCGGTGTTGGCACCGCTGCAAGCGCAGGTCAACCACTGCCTGACCATCGAAGACGAACTGCGCACCTGCTACGAGAGCCTGGGCACACCGACCGGCCGTCCGGGCCACGGTGCCCGCCTGTTCAACCGGGTGGCCTATGCGGTTCAGGGCCTGGACGCACTGGCCACCTTGCGTGACCGTGTGGCCAGCCGCCAATGGCTGGGGCAGCAAGCAACCGCGGCCTACGTGAAGCTGATTGCCGGTTTGCTGGCCGTTGTGTTCGAAGCCGCCGACAGCGCAAGTGACCCCGAGGTCTCGCGGCTGCTGGTCACGCTCTTCAACTACATGCAGGGCAAGGAGTTGACCGGTCAGGAGCGCGCCCTGGGGTCCGCACTGTTTGCCAGCGGCCAGGCCGATGCGGCTGCCCAACAACGCTGGCTGCTCATTCTGGAGGCACAAACGCGGTGTTTCCAGCACAGCCAGCAGTTCACCCCGCCCGGCACCCTCGAAGGGCCTTGCGAGCAAGATGCCTCGGCCAGCGTGCTGGCCGACATCGAGCGCCTGCGCCGCATCGGTTGCACCACCCCGCCCGGGAGCCCGTTGGACACGGCCCACAGCCCACGCTGGTTCGAACTGTGCACCCACCGCATGGACACCATGCGCGGCTGGGAGGAGCACCTGGTGCGCAACCTGATCGCCCTGTGCGAAGCCAAAATGCAAGCCGCGCGACGCGATGCCGCAGCCTTGTCGGCCTGGCAGAGCGCCAACCTTCGCGCGCCCGCCATGCGGGGAGCAAGCAGCGCCGAGCACTTCTTCGACAGCGCCACGCCACCCGCGAGTGCGTTCGCCGGCGATCCGTCGCAGCCCGTTGCCGAACACACCCTGGGCCCCCTGCTGGGCAAATCGGTGCTCGATCTGGTGCACGAACAGAACGTGCGCCTCCAGGACATGGAAAACGAACTGGAAAGCACACGCGCCAGCTTGCAGGAACGCAAGCTGATCGAGCGTGCCAAGGGGCTGCTGATGGCGCACCGCAACCTGAATGAAGAGGCTGCGCACAAGCTGATGCGGCAAACCGCCATGGATCAGGGCAAAAAAATGCACGACGTGGCCCAGGCCATTCTGGCCATGGCGCATGTGCTGCCCCTGGCTGGCGCCCCCCGCACCTGAGCCCACCGCGCACCCTTTTGCTGCGCCGCACCAGCATCACGGGCGCAAGACGCACACGAGGCACCAAACAGGTGCACCACAAGTGTGCACAAGGCCTGTCGGCTCACCCAGACGCATCATTCCTTGCGCCAGAAAGGCCGTTGAACAGGTTGGCACGCTACGTGCATAGGGTTAACCAGCATCCGGGCCAATGCAGGTCCGGCGCCTGAAACGGTTATTCGCACATCTGGACAACGGCGTCCATCACTCAGACCTCAAGGGTTTGAAGGGTGGATGCCGTTTTGTTTTTTCAAGCCTCTTTCACATCACAGGAGTCGCCCATGACCACGAACCGCCCCACCCCAGCCAGCACCCACTGCGCCGCTGACACCACCGCCGATTTGGCGGCCCCGGCCGTGACCACACCCCTGACCAGCCGCCGCAACCTGCTGAAGCAAGGCGCTGCCGTGGCCGGTGCCACCATCTTCTCCAGCCTGGGCCACAGCGGAGTGTGGGCAGCGGGTTCCGATGCACCCGAGAAGAAAGAAGTGAAGATCGGCTTCATTCCGCTGACCGACTGTGCCAGCGTGGTCATGGCAGCCGAACTGGGCCTGGACAAAAAGTACGGCGTCAAGATCGTGCCCAACAAGGAAGCCAGCTGGGCCGGTGTGCGCGACAAGCTGGTCAACGGCGAGCTGGACTTCGCCCATGTGCTGTACGGGCTGATCTACGGCGTGCACCTGGGCACCAGCGGCCCCAAGAAAGACATGGCCGTGATGATGACTCTCAACAACAACGGCCAGGGCCTGACCCTGTCGAAGAAGCTGGCTGACAAGGGCGCAAGCACGCTGGAGGGCCTGGTTGGCCTGATGAAAAAGGAACCCCGCGAATACACCTTTGCCCAGACCTTCCCCACCGGCACCCACGCCATGTGGCTGTACTACTGGCTGGCCAGCGCAGGCGTCAATCCGTTCAAGGATGTGAAGTCCATCGTCGTGCCCCCACCCCAGATGGTGGCCAACATGCGTGTGGGCAACATGGACGGCTTCAGCGTGGGTGAGCCCTGGAACCACCGCGCCATCATCGACGGCATTGGCGTGAGCGCTGCCACCAGCCAGGATGTGTGGAAGGACCACCCCGAAAAAGTACTGGGCACCACCGCCGACTTTGTGAAGCAAAACCCCAACACCGCCCGCGCCGTGACCGCCGCCATTCTGGAAGCCAGCAAGTGGATCGATGCCGGTCTGCAGAACAAACTGAAGATGGCCGACACCATTGCCGGCAAAGCCTATGTGAACACCAGCGTGGACGCGATCAACGAGCGCATCCTGGGCCGCTACCAGAATGGCATGGGCAAGACTTGGGACGACCCCAACCACATGAAGTTCTACAACGACGGTGCCGTGAACTTCCCGTACCTGAGCGACGGCATGTGGTTCCTCACGCAGCACAAGCGCTGGGGCCTGCTGAAGAGCCACCCAGACTACCTGGCTGTGGCCAAGCAGATCAACCAGATTGCGTTGTACAAGGAAGCGGCTACCGCCAGCAAAACACCGCTGCCCAAGAGCGACATGCGGACATCCAAGCTGATCGATGGTGTGGTGTGGGACGGCAAAGACCCCGCCAAGTACGCCGACAGCTTCAAGGTCAAAGCCTGACGCCGACCTGCTGACGAACACCTGAAGGAGATGCTATGGATGCCTCCC